>NZ_JBZYDM010000004.1:0-402990 GCF_058933345.1 Halomicrobium sp. HArcht3-1
CAGCGGTCGACGCGGCCGACGTGATGGGGGCCGGCGACGCGTCGGCCGACGACCTGCCACCGGAGATCCCGCCGGACGAACCTCCGTCGGGCGGCGGACCGGACGTCGACGACCCGGCACCACCGAGCCCCACCCCCACCCACCCCCACCCCACTCCCCTTTCCCCGTTCCACATTTTTCGGCTGCATTCACTCTCGATCCGACAGCGTCAGCGTCGCCGGCGACCAGCGAGTCTCCCGTCGAACGCGACGGATCGGACCGATACGTCACCGAGAGATCGGCAGTCGTCGTCTGATTAGCTGTAGGACGGTCATAACAAAACACTCACTGGCTCACCACCGAGTGATGCGTCGGAGACACGCCTTGACTGCGACAGCGACGAACACGCCACAGGACGCCGCCGTCCCGCCGGATCGGGGCGCGGTCGCGACGCCACCACGGGAGCAAGTGGCGCCACTCCGGGTCCTCGTCACGATCCAGCACCCCGCACACGTCCACTTCTACCGGCCCGTCATCGCCGAGCTTCGGGCCGACGGTCACGACGTGCGTGTCTGTACGCGGGACAAAGACATCGCGACCGATCTGCTGGACGCGTTCGACATCGAACACGAGGTGCTCGCGGGATCGGGGACCTCGACGGTGAGTCGGATCGGTGTCCAGGCGAAATACGAACTGCGGATGCTCGCGCTGGCGCGACGCTACCAGCCCGATGTCGTCACTGCGATCGGCGGGGTCGCTGCCGCACACGTCGCGAAAGCAGTGGGGTCAAAGAGCGTCGTCCTGACCGACAGCGAACCCGCGACGCTGACCAATCGACTCGCCTTCCCCTTCGCCGACGTGATCTGTACGCCGGCGTGGTACGACGGCGAGATCGAGGGTCAGCACGTCCGGTACGAGGGACTTCACGAACTCGCGTATCTCCACCCGGATCGGTTCGAACCGGACCCCGAGGTCGTTCGCAGTGCTGGCGTCGACCCCACCACACCGTACTCGGTCGTGCGGTTCGTCTCGTGGGGTGCCCAGCACGACGTGGGCGAGGGCGGACTCTCGCGGGCCGGCAAGGAAGCGATCGTCGAGACGCTCGCCACTGCCGGTGACGTGTACATCACGTCCGAGGAGCCACTCGACCCGCCGCTCGATCAGTACCGTCTGCCAGTCGATCCCGAGCATATGCATCACCTGCTCGCGTTCGCACAGGCGTACGTCGGCGACTCACAGACGATGGCGACCGAAGCAGGCCTGCTGGGGACGCCCGCGATCCGATGCAACTCCTTTGCCGGCGACGACGACATGGCGAACTTCAGATTGCTCTCGGAGTACGGGCTGGTGTACTCGACCGACGACGAGGGACGCGCTCGCGAACGGGTCGAGGACCTCCTGACGGAGAGCGACGGGCATGCGTGGCAACGCCGTCGCGAGGCGTTCGTCGAGGAGACCATCGACGTGGCGTCGTTCGTCCGTGACGTGCTGGTGGCGGTGGGAGCATGAAGGTCCTCACCGTCGTCGGTGCGCGCCCGCAGTTCGTCAAGTCCTTCCCGGTCTCGCGTGCGCTCGAACCGGACCACGAGGAGGTACTGGTCCACACCGGCCAGCACTACGATCAGGAGCTATCGGACGTGTTCTTCGAGGACTTCGATCTCGACGCGCCCGCGTACAACCTCGGGGTCGGCTCGAACACCCACGCCGTCCAGACCGGCGAGATGATGCGTCGACTCGATCCGATCGTCGCCAGAGAGGACCCCGACGCGCTCTTGCTGTACGGGGATACGAACTCGACGGTCGCCGGGGCGCTCGTCGGCGCGAACCGCGACCTGCGAGTCGTCCACGTGGAGGCCGGACTGCGAAGCGGAAAGCGTTCGATGCCCGAGGAGACCAACCGGATCGTCACCGACCACGTCGCAGACGTGCTGTGTACGCCCTGCGATGGGGCCACCGAAACCCTCGCAACCGAGGGGATCGAGGATCGCGTCGTCCAGACTGGCGACGTGATGTACGACGCGATCCTGTGGGCAAAGCAGATCGCCCACCGCGAGTCGTCGATCGTCGAGCGCCTCGGCGTCGACGACGGGTTCGTCCTCGCGACGGTCCACCGACCGCGAAACACCGACGACGACGAGCGTCTCGCTGCGATCGTCCGGGCACTCCGGGAGATTTCCGACCCAGTCGTCTTTCCCGTCCATCCCCGGACGGAAGCCGCGCTACGCGATCAGGGCCTGTACGACGTAGTCCAGTCGTCGTTGTGCTGTATCGACCCCGTTGGCTACCTCGATTTCGTCCGCCTGCTTTCGGGGGCCGACCGCGTCGTCACCGACTCGGGTGGCGTCCAGAAAGAGGCGTTCTTCCTCGAAACGCCCTGCGTGACGCTGCGCGAGGAGACCGAGTGGAACGAGACGGTCGCTCACGGCTGGAATCGACTGGTCGGAGCGGATCTGGAAGCGATCCACGACGCGCTGGCGACGCCCGTCGACGCCGCGACCCACCCCCAGCCCTACGGCGACGGCAACGCCGCCGAGCGCATCGTGGGGGTGTTGGCTGATGAATGACGTGCTCATGCTCGTCACCAACGAGAAGGCGACGTTCTATCGCCACCAGATCGACGCGCTGGAGGCGCTCGGTCTCAACTGCGATACGATCGCCGTCCCGAACTCCGAAGAGGGAGCGCGGCCGCTCAGTCACTACGCACGATTCTACGGTGCGACGCTGCGACAGTCGCTCTCGGAGTACGACGTAGTCCACGCAAACTACGGTCTCACCGCGCCCGCGGCACTGGCTCAGCGTCGCCGCCCGGTCGTCCTTTCGCTGTGGGGGTCTGACCTGCTCGGCTCGTACAGCCAGCTCTCGACGTGGTGTGCCAATCGGTGTGACGAGGTCATCGTCATGTCCGAGCAGATGGCACGCGAACTCGACCGAGATGCCCACATCATCCCCCACGGCGTGGACACGACGACGTTCAGCCCGTCCCCACAGGCGAGCGCTCGCGAGAAACTGAACTGGGATCCCGACGCCCGAATCGTTCTCTTTCCGTACGATCCGAATCGCCCGATCAAGAACTTCGCGCGGGCGCGGTCCGTCGTCGACACGGTCGCCCAACGACTCGACGACCGCGTCGAGCTGCGGACCGTCACCGGCGTCGAACACGAGGAGGTACCACGATACATGAACGCAGCAGACGTGATGTTGCTGACCTCTCGCCGTGAGGGGTCACCGAACACGGTCAAAGAGGCACTGGCGTGTAACTGTCCCGTCGTCTCGACGGATGTCGGTGACGTCGCCGAGTACGTCGCCGATCTCGACTACTCCGGGGTGTGTGCCGACGACGACGAACTCGTCGAACGACTGCTCGCGACGCTCCGGGCCGCCCCGGTCTCGGAAGGACGCGAACAGGTGGTCGGTCTCGGGCTGAACGAGATGGCGAAAAACATCGTCTCCGTGTATCAGGAGGCCGGTGCGACGGGGGTACAGATCGATGGCTGAGGCGACGACCGGCCGACTCCCGGTCGAGCCGGACGTGTTCGTCGTGTCGCTTGGCCTGCTCGCGGCCATCGTGTTGTTCCCGCTTCGCTTCCTCTCTGGACAGCTGTTCATCCAGGTGCTCCCGCCGCTGGTCGGAATCGCCTGTGTCGTCTACCTGCTCGGGCGATATCGTGACGCCGACGACGGACGTGCGTTCGAACGGTTGCGTCTGGGTACCGACGGGCGGGTCGCTGGCGGGCTGACCGTCCTCGGGATCGGTGCGCTCGCACTGCTGGGCGCAGTGCAGGGCGGCCGGACGGTCACGTTCCTCGCCGCCAGCGGCATCGTCGGGAGCGCGATCCTCGCACAGATTCTCGTTCTCGACGACGACGCCCTCAGTCCCGGTCTCCTGCTCGCCCAGATCATCGGGCTGGCGCTCGTCGTCAGGTACACCGCGCTGTTGACGACGCCGGGGCTGGTCGGCGTCGATAGCTGGACGCACCTGACCGACTACGCCGCAGCGATCCGAGCCGAGGACTCGCTGGCCGCCATTTCCGACGTGAAGTACCGCACAGCGCCGCTGTTCCACGTGCTCGTGGTGGTCGCTGCCGACGCGCTCGACGTGGGGCTGCGCACGGCCACCTACGCCTCGCTCGGACTGGCGCTCCCGCTGGCGACGCTACTGTGCTACGCGACGGCGCATCTCCTGTTCGAGGAGCGCTGGGCACTGGTTTCGGCCGCCGTCTTCGCGATGAGCGACCACGTCGTCAGATGGGGCGTCCACATCATCCCGACGAGCATGGGACTGGTGTTCTTCGTCGGTGCGCTGGCCGCGGCGACGCGCCTCCTCGGGGGCGACACGCGCCTGTCGTCGTCGCTGCTGGTCGCCGGATTCGGCATTGCAACCGCACTCACACACCAGATCTCGGCCTTTATTCTGCTCGTGGTGCTTGGCGTCGGTTCGGTCGTCCAGCTCGCCGCCCCGGTGTTGCCGGGGGCGGATCGAGACGGTGGGTCACTCTGGCCGCTATTCGTCCTCGAAACGGGGGTCGTCGTCGGTCTCTGGTCGATCACGCCGTACCGCGACAGCGTGTTCGTCACGGAACTGCTGGCGACGGTCGACCGGGCACTCGCTACCTCGGTCGGCTTTCTGAACCTCGTCGGATCGTCGTCGGGGGCAGATGGGGCCGGAGCCACAGCCAGTGCGGGCACGCCAATTACCATCGCCTTCGCCGATGCGCTGGGCTTCTTCACGCTCTTTTTCGTCGTCGTGTTGGGGTCGGTTGCCGTGTTCCACGCCCGGAACGCCGCCCCGTCGACGGCGATGTATGCCATCGCAGCCGGCGTGCTCGCCTTCTTTACCTTCGGCTTGCCCCTGTTCGGATTCAACACCTTCCTGCCGGGACGCTGGTACGCCTTTATGTACGTCCCGATGGCGGTCGTCGCTGCGGCGGGCTGTCGGTTCGCGGTCAGACGGCTCTCGCCCCGGACGGCGATGGCGGGCCTGCTCCTGTTCGCGCTCGTCCTCCCGGGCGCGATGGCGTTGAACCACAAGGGGACACCCGACAACCCCGTCTTCGACGAGGAGTACGTCACCTACGCGTACGGCGAATCGGAGCTTGCAGCCGTCGAGACCGTCAGGGCGACACGCGCGGACAGTTCGGACCCGCTCTACACCGACCACCCCTACCGGACGGTGTTCGAGCGGACCGGCGCGGCCCCGGCCAACATGCTCGCGGTCGAGGACGGTGCGATCGTCCACGACACCGTCGTCTACCGCGGGTACCAGTCACGCGGTGCGCCGGTGGTCATGGTCGGGAACGCCTCCGCGACGCGACAGCTCTCGCCAGCGGAGGTGTGTCGGCCGACGATGCACCGACTGTACACCAACGGCGACGTGATCGTCTGTACTGGCATCGACGGCATAGACGGAGCATAACAATGGCTGGCGACTCACAATCCCGGTCAATGTCAGACGGAACGGTTCACGCGTCGTCGGTGGGGGCACCGACACTGGGCGGTGCACTGGACATCGGCGCAGTGGTCGGTCTCGCGCTGATCGGGGCCGTCGTGCTCACCATCCAGCCGGGGCTGCCACTGGTACTCCGGGGCGCGCTCGTCCTCCCGCTGTTGCTCGTCGTCCCGGGATATGCCGTCGTCGCGGCGCTGTACCCCGCAGCCCACGAAGCCACGGCTGCCGGTGTGATAGAGCCGACGCTGGCCGAACGGCTGGGCCTCGCGGTCGGACTGTCGATCGCTATCGTCCCGGTCGTCGGCATCGTCGTCGACGCCGTCTGGTCGCTGACACTCGTGCCAGTACTCGACGGTGTCGCAGCGGTCACCATCGCAGCGGGTGTCGTCGGACTCGTCCGGCGGACGCGCCTGCCGGTCAGCCAGCGGTTCCGTGCGACGGCGGCGATCAGAACGGCCTTCACCGGCGCGCGGACCCGGCCGAAGACACAGCTGTTCCTCGTCGCGGCGGTACTGGTAAGTGTCGTCGCGGTCGGTGCCAGTGGCGTCGTCGCGACGAGCGGCGACGGAGAGAGTGCCACGGAGTTCTACCTCACGACCGAGGGACCGGGCGGCGAGCAAGTGCTTGCGACCAACGAGACGATCGGCAACGAATCCGTCCACCGCCTCGTCGTTCACGACGCCGGCGAGTCACGAACGAGCTACACCATCGTCGCACGGACGGGACACATCACGACCGAGGGCGTCACCGACCGACGGACGCTCGGCCAGACGACGGTGACGCTCGACGCCAACGGGACGGCGCGGACGACGTACGACCTCGACCTCGAACGGGGCGAACGTCCGCTCGTGCTCGTCTACCTGCTGTACGAGGACGAACCGCCCACCGATCCGAGGCGTGACAGCGCCGTCCGATGGCTGCGCGTCCAGATCGGGTGACCGAGCGCCCGCTCCTTTTCGATCACGTACTGTTGCTCGACGTCTTCGAGCGCCGCGAGAGACCACACGAGAAAGCGCTGACAGCGACCGCTACTGCTTCGACCCGTCCGACTGCCCGATCGAGACGTTCTGACGGACGACGTTGGAATCGACCATCGTGATCGGCTCGCCGGTCACGTCGAACGACGTGTCGGCGATCAGGCAGTCGTTGGACTGTTCGAAGCGAGCGCCCGACCGATTCGATCCCGGCTGCTCGATCCGTGAGTGGCGGATGCGCGTGCCGTTGCGGTGCTTGATGTCGATGGCGTGCTCGGTCGCGGCGTTGCCGCCGACGGTGACGCGCTCGATGATCGGACCGCGCTGGCTGTCGGCCGGCTTGAGCGCGTGGATGGCCGGTACCCCGTCGGTGTCGACGGAGACTGTCGTGTTCCGAATCGTCGCCTGTCCAGCCTCGGAGTGGAGCACGATCCCACCTGAGCTACTCGGGACGCGTCCGCTGATCTGTACCTCGCAGTTCTCGACGAGCTGTCCCTGTCGCGCCCGCATCCTGATCCCGCGGGGGTCGAGCCCGTTGTGGTGGCGCGGCGGGACCTCGTCGACGATCACGGTCGCGTTCTGGACGCTGGAGTCAGTCGAGCCGAGCCTGACGTTGGCGATGTTGTTGTTCTTGTACCGCCCGCCCAGCACGTGGACCGGGCCGTTCGAGCCAGAGAGGCCGTCGATTCGGCCGGGCGAGGAGGCGTAGATGCCGTTGTTCGGGAAGTTCTCGACGACACAGTCACGGAAGGTGAGCGTGCCGGCGTGAGTGTGGCCGACGTAGATGCCGACGGAGTCCGACCCGTCGATCGACCCGCCGGTCAGACGGATGTTCTCGACGATGGCCGAACTCTCCGGGTCGACGACCTCGAAACGGAAGCCCGACACGTCGGACGGGTACTGCCCCCGGACGGTGACGTTGCGGAATTCGAAGTCGTCGGTCCCCAGCACGTACACCATCCCGCCGTACCCCTCTTTTCGGTAGTCGAGATCGATCCCCTCGAACAGGAACCGCTTGAGGTCGACCAGCCGAAGCAGCGTCGTCCCGAGTTCGCGAGCCGGCGCGGACGGGACGAACGACACGTCCGCACCATCGACCGCCCGCAGTCCGACGTTGTGGAGGTTCGTCAGCGAGAGGTGATCGACGGCGTAGATCCCCGCCGGGAACTCGATGACTGTGTCGTCTGCGGCGTGTTCTTCGATCAGTTTCGTGACCGGCTGTGACCCGTCCGATGCCCCGCCCACCGACGTGATGTCGATCACCTCGTCGAAACGTGACTGGGCGTCCGTGGTCGTCTGTGCCGGCGTCTGCGTCGCTGTCCCCCCGGAAGTGCGAGTCTCGTCTGGTGGCGTCTCCGTCCCGGTCGAGGCCGTCTCCGTCTCTGGATCGCGACCCGGACAGCCGGCGAGCGAGCCGGCGGCTGTGGCCGCGAGTGCGAGGAAGGCACGGCGAGACCGGCGACTGGACGGATCTCGTGACACGTGCGGGGATGAGGGGTCCGACGGTATTGTAATGAGAGTGATACCGCCGGTAGGACCGGCTTACGCCGGGTCGCCCTCGGGCTTATGTCAATTCGTCTTCCCGATACCCCTCGCTTCGCTCGTCGAGCGTCTCGTTGCTCGCGTGTCGCTCCTGTCGTCGCTCCCGCTCGCCTTGTCGAGGACCGTCGCTCGCCGTGCTCGCGACGCTCCTCGCTCTCACCGCGGCGCGCCGATATCGAGCGCCGGTTCGTCGCTGCCGTAGTGGTTCCCGTCGAAGGTGACGTTCTGCCAGCTACTGGTGTGGACCTGCGTGATCGCACTGCCGTCCCAGCCCTCGGGCGACGATTTCGGTTCGTTGGGGTTGTAGAACCAGTTGCCGTGGATGTCGGCCACGTCGCTCGGAGTACCGCGGATGGCGACACACTCCGTGCGGCCGTTGTCCTGCACGTGGGTGACGGCCTCGACGGTGTTGTGGTGGATGTCGATGGTCGTCCCGCCGGGGCGGTGCATGTCCATCACGTGGTCGACGGCGTCCGGCCCGAAGTGGTTGTAGCGGGCGGTGTAGCCGTTACCGCCGCCGCTGGCGATGCTGTGGCGGTTGTAGTTGAAGTAGTTGTACTCGATGATCGGGTGGCCCGAAGTCGTGCTGACACCGTAGCCCAGTCCGTCCATCGGGTTGTGGTGGATGTGGTTGTGGTGGACGTGCGTGTCGCCCGCGGGGCGGACCGAAGCGTGGGTGAAGCCGTAGATCTCGTTGTTGTCGATCTCGACGTTACTGCCGCTGACGCGCAGGCCCATGTCGACGGCGTCGGCGTTGTACTCGCGGTAGGAGTAGCTCGGACCGCTGACGCGCAGGCCCGTGACGCGCGCGCCGCCTTCGATCCAGAACAGCGGCCACATGATCGAGGTCGTGTAGAGGTGTCCCCCAGCGGCCCCGTTGATCCCGCGGTCACTCGCGAGCGTGACGCCGCTTGGGACGGTGAGTTCGCGAGAGCCGAGGTTTAGCTCGGCGCTGCCGTCGACGTAGACCACGTCGCCGCTGCTCGCGCGCCCGAGTGCGTCGACCAGTTCCGAGACCGAGCTGACCGAGTGGTCCGCTGCACTCGGCTGGACGAGGTTGTCGTAGCCGTCGCCGCCGCCGATCACTGCCGAGGACGGTGCGCCGCCCGTGCTGGTGTCGGTCGTGGTCGTCGAATCGTCCGGCGGCTCCTCGCCCGTCAGATCGTAGGCCGTGATCTCGTCGCCATCGAGGTACAGCGAGTAGTCGCCGTCCATCGGACTGAAGTCGGTCACGTCGCCCGTGATGGCGAAGGAGTCGCCGTAGCCGTTACCGGTGTAGCCCGACACTGTGAACGTACCGTCCCCGTTGTCGGCGATCACGTCGTTCTCGGTTTCGGCAGAGCGCCGGCCGGCGTCGAGCACTTTCTCGACCGCCCCGTCGACGGTGAACTCGTAGGAGACCTCATCCTGCGAGACGACCGCGAGCGTCCGAGTCGGCTGACTCTCACCGACGAGTTCGTAGGGGCCGATCTCGGAGCCATCGAGCGTGATCGATACGTCGCCGTCTTTGGGCGTGAAGTCGACGACGCTGCCGAGGAACTCGTAGGAGTCACCGTAACCGTTGCCGGTGTAGCCAGTGACGGTCCAGGTGCCGTCGTCGTTCTGGGTAACGCGGTCGTTGAGCGTCTCGGCCGACATGCTGCCGGCGTCGGTGACCTTGGTGATCTCGCCCGTCGTCGTGAGTTCGTACGTGATCTCCGTCGGCGACGAGAGGACGATTTCGTGCCGCTCCTGCAGTTGGCCGCCTGCGTCCGGGCCAAAAGAGAACGTCGAGGGGCCATCGAGCGTGAGCGCGGTTACGTCACCCGTGAGTTCGTAGCCCGCGAGACCGTTCGAAACCGTCCCCTCGACCGTTCCATCGGAGATCGTGTCGTCGACATCGGCGTCGGTCGACAGTCGGCTCACCGTGCCCGTCGTCTCGATAACGTAGCTCCACGTCGCGTTCGAACCGTCCACGACGAAGGTCTCGCTGTCGGTCTGTGCAGAAGCGGTACCCATCGTCAGCGAGGCGAGTGCGGTCCCACCGAGGACTTTGAGCGCGCCGCGCCGGTTGAGTAGTGGTGTCTTACTGCCGGTATGGTCAGACTGTTCATCAGCCATGTTCGAGTAGCACGCGATTATACACCTAAGAGTTCTGACGGAATGGGCGTGCGTTACTCGTAGAATACGACCACCATACCGTAGTTTGCGTACTGCTTTGTTGCGGATAGGGGTGATTACTGCCGGGTAAGTGACGGGGCGCGGGGAGTGTGCAGGTCGGCCACGGTCACTTGCGAACGGGTCCTAAGAGCACCTTACCAAGGCCGTAGGATACAGTTACCGCCCGAAGAGATGCCACACCGGGAGAGAAGAGCATCGACCCAGTGCCGTGACGGCCGAGGCGCATTACGCAGGCGGTTCGTAACAAAACCGCAGTCCGTCGATGCCCGAGGTATGGCTGGTCAGCGAGGTTCGCCACGACAGGGAGTGGTGGTGCCGGCGATCGATACGGCGAGTAGTACGGCCGCAGTCCGGTCGCTCGGGCGACGGTCGATCCCGACGGTCACCGTCTCGGAGCACGAACGGCCACCCGCGTTCGACTCGCGATACTGTGACGAGTCCGTGGCGGTGCCGGACCCGACCGCCGACTTTTCGGGCTACGAATCGGCGCTCCTGTCGCTCGCCGAACGCGAGGACGTGGCGACGATTCTCCCCTTCAGAGAGCCAGACATCTACGCGCTGGCCCGGAATCGGGAAACCCTCGCCGAGCACGTCGGGACGCCGTGGTCGACACTGGAGACGCTCCAGCAAGTGCAGGATCGCATGGAGCTATTCGCCGCCGCGGATCGGGCGGGCGTCGCGACCCCGCGCACCCGGACCTTCGACGAGTGGGACGACTGGGACGAGGAGTGTATCGTCAAGCCACGCTACACGTTCCGCGCACCGGAGTACGCCGACCGCTTCGACACACCGGAGACCCAGTGGAGTTCGACGGAGTACGTCGAACCGGGCGAGCGCCCCGACCGCGAGGCGACCGTCGGGGAGATGGGTCACGTCCCCCTCGTTCAGGACTACGTCCCGACCGGTGACGAGTACGGCTTCTTCGCGCTGTACGATCACGGGACGCCGGTCGCGACCTTCCAGCATCGCCAGCGCCGGGGCTGGAAGTACGCCGGCGGGCCGAGCGCCTACCGCGAATCCGTCGACATCCCCGCGCTCGAACGGTCCGGGCGCGCGCTGCTCGACGAACTCGACTGGCACGGCGTCGCCATGGTCGAGTTCCTTCGGGACCCACGGAACGGCGAGTTCAAACTCATGGAGATCAACCCACGGTTCTGGTCGTCGCTGCCCTTTACCGTTCAGGCTGGCGTCGACTTCCCGCTGCTGTACTGGGCGCAGGCCACCGGTCGCGAGATCGAAAGGCCACCGGAATACGAGGTCGGGATCGCCGGCCACCTGCTCCACGGCGAGGCCCTCCACCTCTACAGCATCCTCACCGAGGAGTACCCACTGGTCGAACGACCGTCCTTCCTCGGACGCTCGCTGGCAGTGGCTGGCTCGGTGCTCAGCGACCGACGCTTCGACTATCTCAGTCGCGACGACCCCGGACCGTTCGTTCGGGACCTGCGCAACGCGGTCGGGCAGGTGACGAGTGCTGCCGCCAGCGACCCACGGGGCAGCCCCGCGTCGAGACTCGCCACGGCGATCCAGCGCCTGTTCGTTCGGGAATAAGCGGGCCGCTCCTGTTGGGACACAGTCACGACACTACTGGATGCGAACAGTGTTGGTCGTCGATTTATGCCGTTCCCGCCCGACTGTCTGGTATGGTCGAGGTTGGCGTCGTCGGAGCGGGCGTAGGCGCAGCGGCACTCAGTTACGTGGTCGACGGGACACTGCCGACCGCCGACGTGACGGTACTGGAGAAGTCGGGCGGTCTCTGTGGGCGAGCGGCGACCCGTCGCCACGGGGACCTGACCTACGACTACGGCGCGAACTACCTGAAATCGGACGACAGGCGGGTGAACGACCTCGTCGAGGACGTGCTGGGGACCGACGGTCTCGTCGACGTGACCGAACCGATCCACACCTTCGACGCGGACGGCACCGTCTCGCCGGGCCGGGACAGCGACGACCACAAGTGGAGCTACGAGACCGGCCTGACACAGATCGCAAAGCGCCTGTTCGCCGAGACCGACGCGACGATCCATCGGCGCACGCGCGTCGAGACGATCCGGCGGTCGGCGGATCGCT
Organism: Halomicrobium sp. HArcht3-1; assembly: GCF_058933345.1. Lineage (NCBI taxonomy): Archaea > Methanobacteriati > Methanobacteriota > Halobacteria > Halobacteriales > Haloarculaceae > Halomicrobium > Halomicrobium sp. HArcht3-1. The sequence goes on from NZ_JBZYDM010000004.1 coordinate 12,172, forward strand.
GGCACCTCACCGACACCGATGGCGGCCGCTGGGCGTTCGACGTGCTCGTCCTCAATCCCCCGGCCCCACAGACCGCGGCGCTGCTTGCCGAGGCCGACTGGGAGCACGACCTGCGCGGGACGCTCGCGAGCGCCGCCGACGCCGTCGACTACCGGACGATCTGGACGGCCGTCCTGCACTACCCCTTCGAGATCGATCGGTCCTACTACGCGCTGATAAACACCGACGACGCCCACGACGTGGGCTGGATCGCTCGTGAGGAGTGCAAGGCCGGCCACGTCCCCGACGGCGAGACCCTGCTGGTCGTACAGGCCAGCCCCGACTGGTCGCGAACGCACTACGACGACCCACCGGCAGAGAACGTCGCCGAACTGGCCGCAGCGACGGCCGATATCGTCGGCGACGACCGTCTCGGGGACCCGGACTGGTCCGACCATCAGGGGTGGCGCTACGCCCTGCCCGACGACGCCGTCGCCAGCGGTCCGGTCGAATCGGCCCGCGAACACGGCCTGTACTGCGTCGGTGACTGGGTCGCGGGCGAAGCGCGCGTTCACGCAGCCCTTCGTAACGGGCTGGACGTGGGCGAACGGCTCGTCTACGCACAGTGACCGTCCGACGGCCATGGTCGTGGGCGGTCGACCGCCCGCAACACACGATCCCGACAGCTATAGCCTCCGGCAGACAGAGACACGCCTGTGCGAACGATGCCTGAACTGTCGCCGCCGAAGCTACCCGACAGCGCGCCGCGACTCTGGGCGCTGTGGGCGGCCGCCCGACCCAGTCAGCTGTCGCTGGTCGTTCTGGTGTACGCACTGGGCGCCGGAATCGCGACGAGCGGGCCGCCACTGACCGGTCCGGGGTGGGACGGTCTCGAAGCTGACGGGTCGTCACTGCTCTCGGGCTTGCTCGCGCTCGTGACCGTCACGGTTGCGATCCACTACGCCAACGAGTACGCCGACGCCGACACCGACCGGCTGACCGACCGGACGCCGTTCTCCGGGGGCAGCGGCGCGCTCGACCGGACGGGACTACCCCGACGCTATCTCGGGCGTGCGACCGTCGTCACGTCGGCCGCCAGCGTCCTCGCCATCGGCGGCCTCGTCGCGGCCGGTAACCACACGCCGGCGGCCATCCTCGCGACCATCCTCGGTCTCGGACTCGCCTACTCGCTCCCGCCGGTGGCGCTGATCCGACGCGGCGTCGGCGAACTCGTCAACGCCGTCCTCGGTGGTCTCTTGCTCCCGCTGTACGGCGTCAGTGTCGTCGCGACGCCGAGACCGGGTGCGGCCCTGGCCGTCCTCCCCTTTGCCCTGCTCGTGGGCTGTAACCTCTGTGCGACACACTGGCCCGACCGCGAAGCCGATGCACAGGTCGGGAAGCGAACGCTGGCAGTCCGGTGGTCACCGCAGGGGCTGCGACGACTCTACGCCACGCTCGCCGTCGCGGCCGGGCTGACCGTTCTCGTGCTGTGGACGACTGAAATCGTGCCCACTCTGGTCGCGCTGGCGCACCTCCCCGCCGCCCCATTCCTCGTGTGGGGCTGGCAGACGCTCACACGGCAGCGCTCGCCGCTACCCCCGGTCGCGGCGATGGTTCTGATCGCAGCGACCACGACGGGTGCGTGGTGGTGGCTCGGCGTGGGATGACCGGCGGAGAAAGGAGATCGAAGCGACGGTTCAGGCCGTGTACTGCTCGATCATCGACCGAAGCTGATCTTCGGGCTGGGCCCCGACGATCTCCTCGGCCTGTTCGCCATCGGCAAAGAGGACGAGCGTCGGCACGCCACGGACGCCGTAGGTACTCGCCAGACGCTGATTGGCGTCGACGTCGACCTTCGCGACGACCGCGTCGGTCTCGGCAGCGAGGCGTTCGACGACCGGTTCGAGCATCTGACACGGCCCACACCAGTCGGCATAGAAATCTGTCAGGACGACATCGTGGTTCGCCACGAGTGCGTCGAGATCCGCTGGACTCCCCACGTGGACTGGTTCGTCGGTCGCGATCGACTCGTTCGTCTCTGTCTCGGTTGTCATCGTCGAAGAGAGGGACCGACTGGTGTTAAGAGTTTTGCCCACAATAGACAATACCGAGGAGTGTCGAGGCAGCAATCTGACCCCGTCGGACCGGGGCGTGGCGTGCGTCGTCATGTCCGCCCGAACGCTCGATTCGATCGGCCCAGATCACCGCTAGAGTCGGTGAAAGATGTTTTACCGACCGAATAGAGATTTACAGAGTTCTACGTGGTTACGGTCGCTTCGAAGCACTGCCTGCAAGCACTCTCGTGCCGTGAAACACCCCGATACCCCATCTATGGAAGATACGCCGAATCTGTCGGCCCATCGAGTCCCGCTGGGTTCCCTCCCCGGAGATGAGTGAGTTTCTCGCCAAAATATTGTGCACTAATCGTGCAATTCTATAGAACGCTTTTCCAGTCGTCGACCGCTCTGCCGGACTCGGGCGGTCGAGGAAGTCGAGCGACTGACCGCCTCGTCGCAAGTCCGAGAGGCCCGATTCCGACTACTCCTGATCGCGCGCGTTGACTGCGAGGACCGGCGCATCGGCGTGTCGGATGACCCGCTCGGCCGTGCTACCGATGAGGAATCGACTCATCCCGGTCCGGCCGGCCGTCCCCATCGCGATCAGGTCGATGCCCTCGGTCTCGGCGTAGTCGAGCAGGTCTCGTGCCGGGAACCCCTCACGGACCGCGGTGACGGCGTCGAGACCCCGCTCGCGGGCGGCAGTCGCGACTTCCTCGGTGGCTCGCTCGCCGCGCTCTCTGAACGACTCCAGCAGTTCCGTCGGTAACGTGTAGTTGGCACCGGTCGACAGATCGCTGACGTTGACGACGTTGACGGCGTGGACGCGCGCGTCGGTTCGCTCTGCGACCGCGAGACCGTGGTCGAACGCCACACCGGCCGCTTCGCTCCCGTCGGTCGGGATCATGATGTCGTCGTACGTCTCGACGGTACTGGCTTCCGATTGGCGGACGGTCAACACCGGCACGTCGGCCTGCCGCACGACGCTCTCAGTGACGCTGCCGGAGATGTACCGCCCGAGTCCAGTGCGACCGTGGGTCCCCATCGCGATCACGTCGACATCGTTCTCGTCGGCGTACGCGAGGATCGCATCGTCCGGTGTCCCCTTCACGACTGCTGTCTGGATAGCGCTTCCGTCGAACGTGGCTTCGATCGCTTCGACCGCACGCCTGCCCTCCGCTTCGAGATTGTCGATGAACTCCTCGTCGACGCCACCGGCATCGAACGGGCCGGCCGCGGCCTGCACGTCGACGACGGAGACGACGTGGACCGTCGCATCGAACACGGTCGCGAGATACTGGACATGGGCCGCCGCGTGTTCCGCGTGCGGACTGCCGTCGGTGGGAACGAGAATGGTGTCGTACATCCGTCTAGTCGTTTCGACTCACGGGACCCGTATAAATCGCGCCCCCTATCACCACAGCGTGAGAAGCAGTGAGTGACCGAAGTGGTCAGCCATCGAGGACCAGCAGCCTCGCGTACATGGTTCGTCCAAAACTCACGGAATGAGCGAGCTCTGAGGGATTTGAACTACTCCACTTCGGTCGCTCCACTCCCTGATGCAGATCCCTCAGTGGTTTACACACCAGCGGCTCGCGTGTTTGCGAGCCGCAGGATGAGCGAGCCCTGAGGGATTTGAACCACGCCCACTTCGCTCCCGGTGGTCGCTCGTGGTCTGCACAACACCCTCGGCTGTGCGTGATTTGTTCCTCGCGTCCGCTCGTCACAAAATCACGAGCCCTGAGGGATTTGAACCGGAGCCAGACGTGCTCACTTCGTTGCGCGCGACTGGCAGGGTTCAAATCCACAGCCGTTCGCGGGGCTGTCGCTCACGAATTTGTTCGCGACAGCAAGCGAGCCCTGAGGGATTTGAACCCCCGGCAACGTGGTCCGAAGCCACGCACTCTGTCCAGGCTGAGCTAAGGGCCCTGTAACCAATGCTATGCAGGGGTCTTGATTTAAACCCCCCGATTCGACGGCACCGCCCCATGTGTTTCCATCCCACGATCGGCGGCAAATCCCGAAAAGAAATAAATGTTGAATCGAAAAGGACTGGATAGCCGACGGCGGTGTCGATCAGGTACAGGCCACATGGAGCACTACTGATGTACGATCTGGGGGAACAATTCGAGGGGGAGACAGTCACGGAAGGGACGAACATACTCGTGACTGGGCCGCCATTGACCGGCAAGCGACAGATCGCGTACGAGATCCTCCGCCATGGTCTCGACAGCGAGGAGGGTGCCATCGTGATCACGACCCGCGACAGCGCCGAGCGGGCACTCTCACAGTTCGGCGGCGGTCAGGAAGAGGGGGAGCGTCCGATCGGCGTCGTCGACTGCGTGACCGAGCACATGGGCCGGTCGACGACCGATACGCTCACCGTGAAGTACGCGTCTTCACCAGTCGACATGACGGGGATCGGGATCGGTTTCTCGAACTTCATCGAGTATTTCTATGGCGAACTCGGGCGTGAGCGAAACCGAGTGATGGTCGACTCGCTGTCGACGTTGTTGATGTACGCGACCCTCCAGACCGTGTTCGAGTTCATGCACGCGATCACGAGTCGGGTCGACGATGTCGACGCACTCGGCGTTCACGTCATCGAGTCGACGGCCCACGACGAGCAAACGCTGCACACCATCGGACAGTTGTTCGACGGGCGAATCGAGGTGGACGAAACCGGTGTCGTCGCCGTCGACCTGCCGAACGACGCCGGGCCGACGAACCCCTGATCGACGGCACGTTTTTGGCCGCACCACTGGTAGCGTCGAGTATGCCGGTCGAATCCGACGACGAACTCAGAGCGATCCTCGAACACGACACCATCGCTGTCGTGGGCTGCTCGACGACGCCGGGAAAGGCCGCCCACGACATCCCGGCGTACATGCAACGCCACGGCTACCGGATCATCCCGGTCAACCCCTTCGCCGAGGAGATCCTCGGCGAAACGGCTCACGACTCGCTGGCCGACGTCGAAGCCCAGATCGACATCGTCGACGTGTTCCGGCCGAGCGAGGAGGTGAGCGGGATCGTCGACGCCGTCCTCGAACGTGACGACGTGGCAGTCCTCTGGACGCAACTCGGGATCCGAGACGACGACGCCGCGGCGCGTGCGGAAGAAGCGGGCCGACAGGTCGTACAGGACAGGTGTCTGAAGGTCGAACACGGCCGACTGTGCTGATAGTGTGAGCGCACGCCGGCAGGTGCACTCATCCCCGAACGGCTACTGTCCGTCGGCAGAGTCGTCGCTTGCCGCCTCGTCAGTGTTCGTTCCGGCCTCGGCATCGCCGATCACGGTCTCGCCCTCGGCGTCCTGAATGACCGCGTCTGCGACGGCGCTGTCGACGTCGATGTCGTGCTCCTCGGCGATTGCTTCGAGCAGCGTCCGGTGTTGTTCGAGTTCCCGCTCGATCTCCGAGACCCGCTCGCCCGTCTCGTCGACGGTCTCCCGGAGTTCCTGCATCTGCTCGATCATGTGGTTGATCCGCTTGTACATCTTTTCGGCCAGATCGGCGAGTTTCTGGACCTTCTTGGCCGTGCTTCCGAGTCCCATGGCCGGGGCAAGGCGTGTCCCCTTTGTGGCCCTTTCGACTCCCGAGCCAAGCAAGAGTGGAACGGAACCGACAGTATAAGACCGACGGGCCGACGAGTATCGGGTATGAATCAGGTGCGACTCGCGCCGACCGTCGGAATCGTCGCCGCACTGGCCGTCATCGCTGTGTTGGCAGCACCTTACGCCATCGTCGAGGGCGGCAGCGGCGTCGGCACCTACTTCGCCGCCGGGGCGATCAACCCCATGGTCGTCGGGCTGTTCGCAGCGGTCGCGATCATCGTCTTCGCCGCCGGCCGTCAGGGGCGCTCACCGCCGGATCTGGTCGCCGGCGCGACGCTCGTCCTCGGGATCTTCATGACTGCGCTGGCACTGTTTTGGGCCGTCAGCGTCCCACAGAGTGTCGTCACACAGCTCTCGACGGCGACCGTCCTCCAGTACCACCGCGGCGCGCTCGTCGTCGTCTCGCTTGGCGTGCCCGCCGCCGCTCTCTGGTACGCCCGCGCCCTGCGAATCTTCTGACGACTCGGTCGACGCGGCCGCGCCGTCCGTGCCTTCCGAAAGGTCCTTAAGTGGTCGTGGCGGACTTCGAAGTGGACTAGGTCGAGGGGTTAGGCCCCTCTCCTCGCCCGCGATATGGTCTTGAGCGGGGACCGAACTCGGGGGCGTCCGGTATGCCGGACGCGGGCCCCGTGAGCTAACGTCGAAGCCTCGTCCAACGGGGACAGCGGTCCACTCGGCTGCGCCTGCAGGGGCGTTCGTCGGTGGTTAGACGAGGGCATGCCGCCAGGCACGGAAGTGAGCAGCGGACCCTCGAACACCTGTCGCTCGTCGGATCGCGGGGTGGAGGAGGCAAACGGGACTACCCGCGCCCGAACGCCGGGCAAACTCGGTGTCCACCTCATTCATACCGCTACCACCGTTTTCGACAGCGGGTGGGCTATGCGCCGCGCATCGCCCGTTCGCATGGTTGCGGACCAGAAGTCCCGCACTACTTGCGGAAAAACGTGGTTCTGTCGAGCGAAGTGAAGTAGGCTTGGCAGCCCTTGCTCTGACACTTCGAAAGCGGCTGAACGTGAGTCGACGGCCGCTTCGAGGAACGACAGCTCGAAAGCGCCCCTAGAAATCGAAGGCTGCTGGGCTATGCAAGCACCCAAGCGCATAGGTGGAAAAAGCCGCCGACCTGTTGCTTTGCTGAACACGAGACGGTGAACAGACTGACGATCAGGCAGAACAGAGAGAACGAGAACGCCGTCGGCCGAGTGATTAGCTGCCTTTCGAGACTTTCTGACCATCGAAGATTATCCGTGAGACTCGCTCACGGCGTTCTTCGTCGTCATCGTCGCTATATTCTCGTGGCATCTTGTTTACCCATACTGCTTAGTGGTGTATATAGGTTGGGTTGATAATCACTCCAGAGTCAACTCCAGTTGGTCGAATACGTCTACGATCTGTGATAAATAGCCAGAGGCAAGCGTGATTGCGAACAGAGCGAGAACCGCTACGGCATCCAGTACGAGAGGCACTGCAGTTACGAGTGCCGAATATGTTCCAAGTGCGAGATACGTCAAGGCGTACATCAATAGAAGCAACATGGAAGTCGAGTAGAACGCATTGAGCGTTTGTGTCGCCTCGTTATTATTTATCCATTTCGCGTAGCTCTTGATGAGAACTCGGTTGAGTTCCTCTTCAGTCAAATCCTCCTCTAGAGTCGTGATTATGTTTTGATGACTGATGCCTGGTCGAAAATCGGACGCCGTGTAAGTGAGACCGGCAGCGACAGTCGAAAGGATAAGAAGAAGAACACCAGTGCCGAGGTAGATATTGAGAAATGAATCGAGATTGAGAGTGTCTGTTCGTGTAGAGAAGGTGAGCGCAGAGATATACAGACCGACCAGTAGCACGTTCACCCGCAAAATCCGAACCGCTTTCGTGTCGATATCATTTAGGGTTTCCACTTGGGCGTCAACGGTCTTCCTCGCTTCGGCAATGCCAGTCTCCAAGGCGGGGTCCTTCGATGGATTGTATTGAATCGTTGCTAGCTCCTGTGAAAGCTCGTGCCCGTCTCCAAAGGCAATAGAGAAGAACGCAAGTGAGATACCGACAGCACCGACGAGAACACCGACGATCACCATCCCCTGTTCAAACGGGAGTGTCGACGAGAGTATTGGAGACGTGAAAAAGAGGGCGAAAAAACCAGAGACTGCAAGATCACCCCTTTGAAATCTCATTTACTATTTGACCATATAGAGACGGTTTATATTTAGCGGATCGAACTCGGTCCGAGACTGGTCGATTCGAATGCTGGATGCGCTCAACCGAAGCCGAACGAACACCACCTATTGGTCTGGCGAACGCACCAACTTCGTCTTCGATTCCGAATACCCTGAGCTGTGAGTTCGTGTGTTCAGGGTCATCGGACGTGCGACGACAGAAAGCTTTGATACCGTCGCCGACTTGTTAGTGATTGTGAAGGAATCCGAACAACAGATCATCGACGACGACATGCGAGAGAGTGTCGTGAGCGCCACGCGGACGAGTCTGGGCGACACCATGCGCAGCATCGTGTACTTTACGCCGACGGATTTCGACGTGCTCTACGTCCGTTCCGACCTCTACCGGTCAGAGGAGGACATGCGGGAGGCGAAGGGCCAGCTCGTGAAGTTCGAACAGGTCGGGTTCGGTGAAGTCCCGGTACGGACTGCAATCGCCGAGCGGCCGTCCGGCTCGGACATCGGGCCGTACAATTTCACCGTGCGATTCCACGAGGACGGGTTCGTCGTCAGGGTGATTCAGGACGAGGCTGGCGTCCTCTTTACCGCTGACAGCATGGACGTGGCAGCGTTCGAGGACGCGGCGAGCGCGCTCCGGCGGCTACTCAGTGACGAATAGAGACGATTCAACGGAGAGACGAAAACAGAAGGTCGAGACGACCTAATCGTCGGCAGCAGGTTCGACGAGACCGTCGACGTTAGACAGTTCCAGTCCGCCGCCGATGGTGCGGTTCGGGTACGGGATGTCGATGCCTTCCTCGTCGAAGCGTTCCTTGACCGCTTGGACGTACTCGCCGCGGATCTTCACGAAGTCCGCACGCGAGGGGTCGGCGATCCAGATCCGAGACTGGAGACCGACCGAGGAGTCGCCCAGCTCCACCAGTCGGACGGAGGGAGCGGGGTCGTCGAGAATCTGTGCGTGGTTCGTAGCCTCTTCGACGATAATCTCGGTCGCTTTGTCGATGTCGTCGCCGTAGCCGATCCCGAAGTCGAACTTCAGACGGAGCTGGTCTTTGGCGACCGGGTTCTTGATCACGCCGTCGGTCAGCTGTGAGTTCGGGACCGTCAGGAGTTCGTTGTCGAAGGTCCGCACGCGAGTGACACGCAGGGAGATGTCTTCGACGACGCCGGCGTTACCGTCCCACTCGATCCAGTCACCGATGCGGAAGGGGCGGTCGGTGAAGATGAAGATGCCGGCGGCGAAGTTCGAGAGCACGTCCTGCATCGCGAAGCCGATGGCGAGGGTCGCCGCGGCGGCGATAGTCGCCAGCGACTGCAGGAAATCACCGTAGTCGGCAGTGCCGAAAGCGACAGCGATGGCGACGAAGACGATGACGAGACTGACGAGCTTCTTCAGTGGTTTACGGGCGTGCTCGTCGAGGTTCCGCGATCGGAGTGCCCGATTGACGATCGGGAGTACGACGACACGGCCGGCCACGTAGATGAGGACGAACGTGAGGACGAACGTGAGCGCCGCGCCGATCGACTGGGCGTACGGGAGTCCGATGCCGTCCAGGATCCGTGCGATCGGCGTCAGATCTCCCTGCATCATCGCTCGAACACCGCCGTGTGCCCTCGCGTCTGTGCGACGGATGCACTGGCGAGGTCAGCAAGCTTCTCGGCTTCGTCTTCGGTGGTCGTCCCGCCCAGTGACGACCGGAGGAATTTCACCTTCACGAAGTCGCGGTCGTCGAGTTGGTTCGAGAGTTCGTCTGCGACTGATTCGACGCCGTGCTTGCCCACGCGCAGGGTGGCGTCGAGGTCGTGAATTCGTTGGCGACGGTCCTTGTTGCTCATATAGTGACCTGATTGCGGGCTCGCATCCTTAAACCCTTATCCAATAACGGAACTCAGTCGTACGGGTAGCGCGCCTGCGTGCCACAGTCACAGGTCACCACCACGTGACCGTCCCGAGTCCTGACGCGGGCGTTGACTCCGGGTCGCAGATACGCGTCACAGGCGTCGCAGGTAAAGCGCTTGAACTGTCGGGGGAGAGCGAGACGATGGCGCTCGGCGACGCGACGGGCGCGGCGAACGTACTCACGAGCGCGCTCGTGGCGACCGTCCGTGGCGGCCTCGCAAGCGAGATCGTGGAGGCGCGCGATGCGCTCGCGAGCGATTTCGGTCTCCCCAGTCATCGCCAGCAACTGCGCCGACCCGACGGGAATACGTTTCGCATCCGATCCGACAGCCCTTTGTCCTCGTCTGTAGGACAGATTCCTGTGCGCGCGCTCAACTATCTCGAGGTCGCGGGGTGGCTGGACCGCAGTGGTATCGGCACGTCGGTCAAACACCAGCGGGCGGCACTCGAAGACACCGGCGTCGAGGTCGTCACGTCGCCGTGGGTCGGCGACGACCCCGCGAGCGCCATCGGGTCGAAGCTCACCGGCGGCCGTGCGTTCACCGACGTGGATCTGGTCCACTGTAACATGATCGGGCCGGGGACCGCCGCGACGGTGCGACACGCAAAGCGGACCGACACCCCCGTCGTCCTCCACTCCCACGTCACGCGCGAGGACTTCCGGGATAGCTTCCGGGGGGCGAACGTCGTCGCGCCGGCACTCGGGAAATACCTGAAGTGGTTCTACTCACAGGCCGACCTCGTACTGTGTCCCAGCGAGTACACGAAGGGCGTCCTCCAGTCGTACCCCATCGACGCCCCGATCCAGCCGATCACGAACGGCATCGACCTCGAACGGCTGGAGGGGTACGAGGGCTTTCGCGAGGAGTACCGCGAACGCTACGACATCGACGGACTCAGCGTCTTCGCTGTCGGCAACGTCTTCGAGCGCAAGGGCCTCTCGACCTTCTGTCGGGTCGCACAGCGGACCGATTACGATTTCACGTGGTTCGGGACCTACGAGACCGGGCCAAGCGCCTCCGGCGCGGTCCGTCGGTGGACGAAAAATCCCCCAGCGAACGTCACCTTCTCGGGGTGGGTCGACGACATCCGCGGGGCCTACGGCGCGGGTGACGTGTTCATGTTCCCCGCGAAGGTCGAGAATCAGGGCATCGTCGTGCTGGAGGCGATGGCCTGCGGGAAGGCCTGCGTGATCTCCGACATCCCCGCCTTCGAGGAGTACTACGAGGACGGCCACGACTGCCTGATTTGCTCGACCGAACAGGAGTTCGTCGACGCACTGGAGCGCCTCGAAGCGAACCCCGACCTCCGGGAGCGACTCGGTGAAAACGCCAGAGAGACGGCCCGCGAACACGGACTCGACCGAGTCGGCGACCGTCTCTCGGACATTTACGAGGGGCTGGCGGCCGGCGACGTGCCGGCGACGGCCGAGTGGAGATAGCAACGGGTTTAGGCGTGGTGGGTCAAGCGTCGGCGATGGCACTGCCCCGGGTCGCCGCGTTCACCGACACCTACCTCCCGACCGTCAACGGCGTCACTTACACCGTCAAGACCTGGCGCGAACAGTGGGCACGCCGTGACAGCCAGATGGACGTGGTCTACCCCCGGAGCGACCACGAGGCGACGCTCGGAGAACATCCCGTGTCGAGCCTCCCGTTTCCCTTCTACGAGGGTTTTCGCGTCGCAGCACCCACGATTCCGGCCGAGATCGAACGCGCCGACGTGGTCCACGCGCACACGCCGTTCAGCCTCGGCATCGCAGCAAAGCGCTTCGCCCGCAGCAGCGACTGCCCGCTCGTCGCCTCCTACCACACGCCGACCAGCGAGTACGCGGAGTACGTCTCGGTCAGCGAGCACTTCGAGCGCCTCATCGGCGGCGCGGCCGAGCGCTACGAGCGGTGGTTCCTGAACCAGGCCGACGTGGTGATTACGCCAAGCGAACGCACGGCCGAGCATCTCCGTGCGACCGTCGACGTCGAGACACCGATCGAAGTGCTGGCGAACGGCGTCGACACCGATTTCTTCACACCCACCGAGACGGCTGGCTTCCGTGAGCGACACGACCTCCCCGACGGACCGCTCGTGGGCTACACCGGGCGTCACGGCTTCGAGAAGTGTCTGGACGACATCGTCGCCGCCGCCGAAGGACTCGACGTGACGCTCGTGTTCGGTGGCGACGGGCCGGCACGCGAGGCTCTGGAAGCGACCGCGGCAGACGCCGACGTGGACGCCCACTTCCTCGGCTTCCTCGACCGCGAGGAGTTGCCCGAACTGTACGCCACACTGGACGTGTTCGCGTTCCCCAGCCCCGTCGAGACGCAGGGACTCGTCGCGCTGGAAGCCAACGCCTGCGGGACGCCCGTCGTGGGCGTCGACAGCGGGGCATTGAGCGGGACGGTCGATCACGGGGAGACCGGCTTCAGGTACCCGGAAGGGGATGTCGCGGCGTTCCGCGCGCAGATCCAGCGCGCCCTCGACGAAAACGACCGCCTCCGGGAGACGTGTCTGGCCCGACGCGAAGAGACCAGCGTCGAACACTCGGTCAATCGGCTGGCAGACATCTACGACCGCGTGCTCTGACCGATCAGAAGTCGTCGAGGCTCGTTTGTCCCTGTGTGCTCGTCTCCGCACCGTCGCTGTGTCGCTCGCGGTTCGAGAACGACCCGCGTCGACGGACTCGGTCGGTGAGCGCCTCGTTCGCACGGTCGTCGAGACGAGCGTACAGCGTCCGGGCGGCGTCAGCGCGCGCCTCGAAGTCGACGACGGGGCGTGGGTAGTCCTCACCGATGTGAGTACTACACTCGTCCTGCACCGAGAGGGGTGTCTTTTCGGGACACGGAAGGTGTGCGTCCGGCAGCGGGGCCAGTTCGGGCACGTACTCGCGAACGAACTCGCCGTCCGGGTCGTACTCGCGACACTGCTTGGCTGGGTCGTAGACCCGGACCGGATGGACGCCGGTGAGGTTCGTCTGAGACTGCCACTGCGTGTAGTTGATCGCGGCGTCGGCGTCGATCAGATGATGGTACATGAAGTCGGCACCGCGTTTCCACCACTCCCGAAGGACGTAGACGAAAAACGAGGCGACCATCGCGCGCATCCTGAAGTTGATGAAGCCGGTCTCGACGAGCGCCCGCATCGCCGCGTCGACCATCGGAAAGCCGGTCTGGCCGCGTTGCCAGGCCGCCACGAGGTCGGGGTCGTGTTCGTCCCGAAACAGGCCCCGAAACACCGGATTGACCGAGCGCTCGGTCCAGCCCGGCCAGTCGGCCAGTTTCTGGTGATAGTGGCGATTCCAGTAGAGTCGCGAGATCATCATCGAGACGCCACGGCCCTCGGGCAGGGCCGTGATCCGCTGGTACACCTGCCGGGGCGAGAGTGCGCCGAAGGCGAGATACGGTGACAGTCGTGACCCACCGGTCTCGGCGGCGGCCGGCGGTGAGATGCTCCCGGGGTACTCGGCGATCCGGTCGCAGAAGGCATCGAGCCGTTCGTTGCCGGCCATCGTCCCACCGCGTGGAACGTCGCGCTTCTCGGGGTCGACCGACCACCGCGAGGCGACGGCGTCGACCGCCGTCTCGCTGTCGATCGGATTCGTATCGAGGGAATCGGGGCGCTCGGCCAGCGGTGCCTCGAAGTACCGTTCGCACTGCTCGCGCCACCCCTCGCGGGTGTCGACCGCCACGGTCCCATCCCGGTATCGGTCGTCGGCGTATCGGAGACCGTCGTCGGCGACGGCAGTGGTCTCGTCCCACCTCCGGACGGTGTTCCCGACGCGCTCGCCGTAGCGCGCCGTCGGATGACGATTGTAGTACAGCGCGTCGGCAGCCCCATCGAGACACGCCCGCAGTCGCTCGCGTGGGTCGCCGACGAGGAGCGCCAGGTCACTCCCGAGATCACGATACTGCGCTTGCAGATCCGTCAGACACTCGTGGAGAAACTGTAAGCGAGCATCGCAGGCGAGACCGCGCTCCCCGTAGTATCGCGGGTCGACCACGAACACGGGCGCGACGGCATCGACCTCGTCGACAGCGGCAGCAAGCGCCGGATTGTCGACCGTTCGGAGGTCTGCCCGGTGCCACAGAATCGCGGTGTCTGTCACACCCTCCAGTTGTGGCGCCACCGACTAATACTGTCTCCCGAGTGGCGGATCTGTCGCGATAACAATCGTTACTGGCTCGATGTCGCCAGACGAAACGTTTCGCACGGAAGAGTGGCGAATAATATTTCGCGTTCCCAAAAACGTTTCAACGACCCCCATAGAGAGTAGTGGTATGAGTGAGACACAGCATCTCCTCGTCATCGGCGCACATCCTGACGACTGCTCGATCAAAGCGGGTGGGATCGCTGCCAAGTACGTCGAGGCGGGACACGACGTGACATTCCTGTCGGTGACCGACGGGAGCGCGGGCCACCAGTCGATGGGGCGCAAGAAGCTCGCCGCACGACGCAAGCGTGAGACCGAAGCCGTCGCCGAGACGCTCGGCATCGACTACGACGTGTTCGACATCAAGGACGGGCTGCTCGAACCGACGCTTGCAAACCGGAAGAAGCTCATTCGCTACATCCGCGATGTCGACCCCGATCTAGTGCTTGGCCCGCGCAACAACGACTACCACCCCGACCACCGCTACACGGCCCAGTTGGTGCGTGACGCCGCCTACTCGCTGATCGTCCCCAACATCGTCCCGGACGCGCCGGCACTGGACTCGAACCCCGTCTTTGGCTACGTCGCCGACCACTTCCAGAAGCCGGCCCCCTTCGAACCCGATGTCGTCCTCGACGTGACCGACGTGGTCGATCAAAAGATCGCTGCCCTCGACTGCCACGAGTCCCAGATGTACGAGTGGCTTCCGCTCACCTTCGGCGAACTCGACAGCGTCCCCGAGGACGAGGACGCCCGCCGCGAATGGCTCGCCACCGAAGGAATCGGTCACCTCGAAGCCAACACCGAGATGGACGTCTCCGATCGCTTCCGGGAGGAACTGAAGGCCCGCTACGGCGAGGAACAGGGCGCTGCCGCCGAACACGCCGAGGCCGTCGAGATCTCCGAATACGGCGCACCCCTGACCGAGGAAGCCAAAGAACGGCTCTTTTTCTTCTGACTCACGTTCTTTCGATTCGAATTGCTTGCAGACCCGGATCGCTCACGGGCATCCACGGTGTGTGACATCGCCCGGTATCGCCGATGATATTTGGAGGGGTTCATTTTCAATGGTTGCTTCCTCTGAACAGGTATGACAGACGAGCAACCCAGGTCCGGGATGGGGGTGCTTTCGGCCAGCCACTGGAGTAGCATGGTGCGAACGTTCATCGAACACACACCGAATGGGAAATCGATCCCTCGGTCGACGTGGCGAAGCCGACATCGGAAGATCATCGGGCTGGTGCTCGCACACGTGCCGTTCCTGCTGTTGTTGGGGCTGTACGAGGGGACGGAGACGGCGATCACGGGTGCGACTATCCCGTCGATTCCGCTGGTCGAGATCCTCTTCGAACTTGGCGTCGTGGCGGGGCTGGCCGGCCTCGCGACACTCTCGCGCCTTCCGCGACGCGTTCGGACAGGGCTGGCGACCCTCGGACTGCTATCGTCGTCGGTCGTCCTCGTCCACTTCTCGGGTGGGTTCATCGAAGCACACTTCCACTTTTTCGTCGCCATGGCCGTGGTCGCGATCTACGAGGACTGGGTTCCCTTTGCCCTCGGTATCGGGTACGTCGTCGTCACGCACGGCGTGTTCGGCATGATCAATCCGAGCCGGGTGTACAACCACACCGCAGCGATCGACAATCCGTGGGCGTGGGGTCTCATCCACGGCATCTTCGTGCTAGCACTCGCTGTTGCACTGATGTCACACTGGTACTCGACCGAACGCTCCCGTGAGGAGGCGAGGCAGCGACTCGAAGAAGCCGAAGCGAAGACCGAGCAAGTCACCGATCTCGAACGGAAGAAAGCCGAAATCGAGCAGGCGAAAGCCGAAGCCGAGGAGACCAAAGCCGAAGCGGAGGCGAGACAGCGCGAAGTCGAGCAGTTGAACCAAAGTTTCGAAGCGACAGCGGACGCGTACAGCGCGGCAATGCAGCGCGCGGCCGACGGCGACCTGAGCATCCGTCTGGACACGGACAGCGAGAGCGACGCGATGGTCCAGATCGGCGAGGCGTTCAACGAGATGATGGACGAAACGGAGGCTGCGATGCGAGAGATTCAGGACTTCGCCGACGAGGTCGCTACCGCGAGCAGTGACGCAGAGGCGGGGACGGGGACGGTCCGTGAAGCAAGCGAGGAAATGAACGAATCGCTTCGGGAGATCGCTGCCGATGCGAACCAGCAGCGTGAGATGCTCGGGACGGCAAGCGACGAGATGACGGAACTGTCGGCGACGGTCGAAGAAGTGGCTGCCTCCGCCGAGACGGTCGCCGAGACTGCCCGCGAGACGGCCGAAATCGCGGACAGCGGTGAGTCGACCGCAGAAGAGGCACTCGACGACGCTCGCACGGTCCAGCGTGCGATCGACGAGACCGTCACACACGTCGAAACGCTCGACGTGCAGATGGACGAGATCGGCGAGATCGTCGAACTCATCACCGACGTTGCCGAGCAGACCAACATGCTGGCGCTCAACGCCAACATCGAGGCTGCTCGTGCGAGTGGCGGGACGACCGGGGCCGACGGCGACGGCTTCGCCGTGGTCGCAGAGGAGGTCAAACAGCTCGCAGAGGAGACCCGGTCGTCGGCGACGGAGATCGAGCAGCGTATTCAGGAGACACAGGAACAGACCGAACGGACCGTCGCAGAAGCGAAAGAAGCCGAACGGGCGATGGAGCAGGGAGCCACCGCCGTGCAGGCGGCCGTCGAGTCGTTCAACCGTGTCGCAGAGAACGCAGAGGAGACCGACAGCGGGATTCAGGAGATCCGCGACACGACCGACGAACAGGCGGCAAGTACCGAGGAAGCAGTCTCGATGATCGAAGAGGTCGCCGAGATCAGTCAGTCGACGGCGGCAGAGACCGAACGCGCCGCCGAAACCGCCCAACAACAGGCCACGTCGGTGTCGCAGGTCAGCGAGAACGTCACGTCGCTGGTCGAACGCGCGGAACGGCTCCAGGCGCTACTCGGGACGTTCGACGTGCGTGACCGCCAGTCATCGACGAGCGACTGATACCGTTGGCGATACGTCTGTGAACCATTTCGTCACGCCGGGTGGCGAAGGTCTTCACGAAGGGACGGCAAACAGTACGAGCAGGTCGTGTCCGTCACGACGGCCCGGCCAGCACTTTACGCCCCGGTGATCGAACACCGTCTCGTGAAACGACCGAGGGCTACTCGGCCCGTTCCTGTTCACGGAGTGCGTCGACGCGGCTCTCGATCGCGGGATGGGAGGATGGCAGGACGCGCGCACTCAGCGAGCGCCACCGCCGTCGAGTCCGCGCGATGGCATCGTCGCCCTCGATCCCGTCCTCGTCGCCGATCGCGTCGGGGAGGACACAGAGTTCTCGCACGCCGGTCTGTGCAGTGCGCAGGTCCTCGGACGGGCGCAGGTCGTCGAGGGTCTCCAGCGCACCGGCGAGTGCCGCCGGCGATCCCGAGATCGCCGACGCACCGGCGTCAGCGTGGAACTCACGGACCCGCGAGAGCGCACGGTAACAGGCTGTGCTGGCGAGCCACAGCGTCGACGAGAGGACGAGCACGACCGGCGAGAGCAGGAGCATCGCGATGTGGAACTGGCCGAACGCGGCGCTGTCGCTGTCCTCGGATTTCTCGACGCCGGGAAGGTAGCCGAGCACGGATCGCCGAAGGAACTCGATCGTCCCCTCGTTGACACGGGCCGTGATCGTCGGCAGGAAGCCGGCGGCGGTCATGACGAAGGCGTCGCCGTGTTTGAGGTGGGCGAGTTCGTGGGCCAGCACCGCGTCGAGTGCGTCGCCATCGAGCCGTTCGAGCAGTCCGGTCGTCACGACCAGCGTCTGCTGGCCGGGGCGGCCGGCGACGTAGCTGTTTGGCGTGTCGCTGTCGACGACGTTGACGCCCGGGACAGGCGTGTTCGAAAGCTGTGCCAGACTGGTGAGTCGGGCGCTGACGGCGTCGCGCACGTCGCTGTAGTCGAACGTCGGGAGGACCCGATCGTCGAGGTCGTCCGTATCGTCCTGTGGCTCGTCCGGCATCGCGTGGGAGCGGTCGGCGAGTACACCGCCAAAGTCACGAAATCGGCCGCCTTCCGGGTCGGCCGAAGGGTCCCGGAGGCGGTCGGTCACCGGTGCAAGTAACTCACGGAGGCGTTGTTCCTCACCGGGCAGCGTCTGAACGCTCATCCGGTAGCCAAACACGGACTGTATCGCCAGCGTCGCCACGGTCCCGACCGCGACGACGAGGGGGGAGGGCAACGTCTGGAATCGCAGCGCGTCGGCGACCAGCCCGATGGACTCGTAGGTGATGAACCACGAGAACAGGCCGACTGCGAGGTGCCCGAGCCAGTACGCGACGACGACGAAGACGGCGTCGAACGCGACCAGCAACGCGACGAGCGCGACCAGTCGAAGCCGGAGCCCGAGTGATCGAATGGAGGGCATCGTTCGGAGATTGTCGAGGGAGCGTCGAAAAAGTATCGGTCAGCGAGAAGAAGCCGCCGCCAGCGTCAGGCCAGCGCGCTGCCGGCCCGGATGATCTGGCTTCCACCTTTTTCGGCGTCGGGATCGCTCGTTCCACTCCCGATCCGCTCCTTGAAAAACGTGGGTGAAAAAGGCCGGATCTCACTACGTTCGATCCGGTGAAACGACTCGCGACGCTCGTCGTATGCCTGCCACCTACGCCAGCGCGCTCCCGGCCCGGATGATTTGTTTTTCGCCGAACGCAGGACCGATTAGCTGTAGGCCAACCGGGAGATCGTCGTCGGTCTCGCCCGCTGGGACGGAGATGGCGGGCAAATTGGCGAGGTTGACCGGCGTCGTGTTCGCGTCGGCCAGATACATCGTGAGGGGGTCGTCGAGACTCTCGCCCATCTCCATCGGCGGGACCGGCATCGTCGGCGAGGCCAGCACGTCCGCGTCGGCAAGTGCCGCGTCGAAGTCCTGTTTGACCCACGCGCGGGCGTCCTGTGCCTTCTTGTAGTACTTGTCGTGATAGCCCGCAGAGAGGGCGTAGGTGCCCAACAGGACCCGTCGTTTGACCTCCTCACCGAAGCCTTCCTCGCGAGCGTTGGCGAAGCTCTCGTTCCAGTTGCCCTCGTACCCGCCGCTCTGGCCGTAGCGGACGCCGTCGAAGCGCGCCAGATTCGAGGAGGCTTCCGACATCGCGATGACGTAGTACGCCTCGACGGCGTGCTCGACGCTCGGGAGGTCGACCTCGTGATAGCTCGCACCCTGTGCTTCCAGTTCCGCGATGGCGTCCCAGAACGTCTCGACGACTGCCTCGTCAGCCCCTTCGACGAGTTCCGTCGGGACGCCGATGGAGAGACCGTCCACATCGCCATCGGCGGCGTCGGCCAGCCCTTCGGCCGCGCCCTCGTTGTCGCGAGTGGTCGCGTCGTGCTCGTCGGGACCGGCGATCACTTCGAGCAGTTCGGCTGCCTCCTCGACGGAGGGGGCGATCGGGCCGATCTGTTCTAAGCTGTTGGCGTAGGCGACCAGCCCGTACCGCGAGACCAGCCCGTAGGTGGGCTTGATGCCGACGACACCACAGAACGCGGCAGGACAGCGGATCGAACCACCGGTGTCGGTGCCAAGCGCCATGTCGGCGTCGCCGGCCGCGACGACCGCGGCGGAGCCACCGGAGGAGCCACCGGGGACGTGTCCCGGTGCCGCCGGGTTCTCGGTCGGTCCGTAGGTCGACGTTTCCGTAGTCGTCCCCATCCCGAACTCGTCCATGTTGGTCTTGCCGGGGATGGTCGCGCCCGCGTCCTTCAGTCGCTGGACGACCGTCGCGTCGTAGGGCGGGACGTACCCGTCGAGCATGGCCGAGCCACAGGTCGTCTGGACGCCCTCGGTGGAGATGTTGTCCTTGACGGCGACGGTCCGGCCGGCCAGTGGCCCGTCTGCATCGCTCTCGATCCGTTCGGTCGTGACGTAGGCGTTGTGCTCTGTCACCATCTTACGACACCTTCGGTCCCTTGAAGTGGCCGTCTTCGCTGTCGGGTGCGTTCTGGAGTGCCGCCTTCTGACTCAGACACTCGTGGCTTTCGTCGGGGCGCATGACGTTCGCCAGCGGGGCATCGCGCTCGGTTTCCGGCACCTCGTCCAGCGTCTCGAAAGCGGCGAGGATGTCGGCGAACTGCTCGGTGAACCGCTCGACCTCGTCGTCGTCGAGGTCGACACGGGCGAGATCCGCGACGTGGCGGACCTCCTCCGGGTCGACGACGGATTCGCTCATATCCCACCGGAACAGCGGCCCAGCGGTAAGCGTTTCGATACCCCAGACCGGCGTTCGGTGGCGATCCAGCACCACGACCACGCGGGCCGTGTCGCTCTTTTCGGGCAGGGGCGCTTCGAAACGACAAACTATCCTTTTCGATTTTGCCAAACAGGCTTCACAGATAGACAAAAAGTTTAAGTCACTGTGGGTACAATACATTATTCGCTAGAAGGTTTTTCGGGTCACAGACCCGGCTGTTCCCCTAACCAATGACCGACACCACCATCCGACGATATACGGACGAACGCGAGCACACAGCGGAGACCGAGGACGAAGCCGAGGACGAGAACGAGCAGGTCTGTCCAGAGTGCAGCGGCGATCTGGTCACGGACGGCGAGCGCGGCGAGACGGTCTGTGAAGAGTGTGGGCTGGTCGTCGACGAGGACGAAATCGACCCCGGTCCCGAGTGGCGAGCGTTCGACGCCAAAGAGAAAGACGAGAAGTCCCGCGTCGGCGCACCGACGACGAACATGATGCACGACAAGGGACTGTCGACGAACATCGGCTGGCAGGACAAGGACGCCTACGGGAACTCCCTGTCCTCGCGCCAGCGAGAGAAGATGCAGCGCCTGCGCACGTGGAACGAGCGGTTCCGCACCCGAGACTCCAAGGAGCGCAACCTCAAGCAGGCGCTTGGCGAGATCGACCGCATGGCCTCGGCGCTTGGCCTGCCCGAGAACGTCCGCGAGACCGCGAGCGTCATCTATCGGCGCGCGCTGGACGAGGACCTCCTGCCCGGCCGTTCCATCGAGGGGGTCGCCACGTCGTCGCTGTACGCCGCTGCCCGGCAGGCAGGCACGCCCCGCAGTCTCGACGAGATCACCGCAGTCTCCCGGGTCGAGAAAGACGAGATCGCACGCACCTATCGCTACGTCGTCCGCGAGCTCGGACTGGAGATCCAGCCCGCAGACCCCGAGAGCTACGTCCCCCGCTTTGCCTCCGATCTGGAACTGCCCGACGAGGTCGAGCGACGGGCACGACAGCTCCTGCAGAACGCCAAACAGCAGGGCGTCCACTCCGGGAAGTCGCCGGTCGGACTCGCGGCGGCGGCAGTGTACGCCGCCTCGCTGCTGACAAACGAGAAAGTCACCCAGAGCGAGGTCTCGGAAGTGGCGAACATCTCCGAGGTGACGATCCGAAACCGCTACCACGAACTGCTGGAAGCCGAAGAGGAGATGCAGCAACTGTAGATCGAAATCTCTTGGTGTTGCCACGTCCCGCCTGACGGTATGGAAACGACACGGCATTTTACCGCGACCACCTACGTC
Source organism: Halomicrobium sp. HArcht3-1 (assembly GCF_058933345.1). Taxonomy (NCBI): domain Archaea; kingdom Methanobacteriati; phylum Methanobacteriota; class Halobacteria; order Halobacteriales; family Haloarculaceae; genus Halomicrobium; species Halomicrobium sp. HArcht3-1. The sequence continues at coordinate 33,562 of NZ_JBZYDM010000004.1, forward strand.
GTCGAGAGCGGTGCCGTCGCGCTCCACGAACACGACAGGCTCGGGATGTGGCTCCCGCCCGGCGGCCACGTCGACCGCGACGAACTCCCCCACGAGGCGGCGCTGCGTGAGATCCGCGAGGAACTGGGCATGGACGTGGAACTGCTCGCCGAGACCGGCGACATCGAGAGTGACACCGTCGAACCGCTGCCCGAACCACAGCACTTCCAGCTTGCGGACGTGAACATCACCGAGCAGGGCGTGGGCCACCAGCACATCGATATGGTCTACTACGCTCGCGCCCCCCACCGAGAGATCGATCCGGCGGCCGGGGAAGCACCCCCAGCGGACTGGAAGTGGTTCGACGCCGACGACCTCGCGGCCGCGACGGACCGCCTCGCCGAGGACGTGATCGACATCGGCCAGCGCGCGATCCAGACGGTCGAGAGCGAGCACAACGCCTAACGGCACGGTCGTCGAACCGAGCGTATGGACCGACGCTGTCCCGACTGTGGCGTGAGGATGGAACCGGTCAAACTCCGAACGGGTGAAGGATTCAAACTGCAGATCAACACCGACGAGCGCCGCGAGGGACTGCTGGGCTCGCTTGGCATGACCGAGAACCACAGCGTCGAAGGGCGACTCTGTCCCGAGTGTGGATTAGTGCGGGCGTACGCCGATATCGACGAGACCTGAAGCGACCCGCTCGCCGTCTCGGTCGTCCACCACCCGAGTTGTCACAGCTTATCGCCGATGGGCTGTACATAACAATGTCGGCCTATCGCGTCGTTAGACACGACCTATGAGCACCACCACCAGCGCACAACGGTCGATCGGCGCACGAACGAACTTCGAACCGTGGCAGGGCGGTATCGCGGGCGGCCTCCTGGGCGCGCTCGTCTTCGGCGTTCTCCTGTCGCTCGTCGCACCCGGTGTGATCGAGAACGCCATCCCGGCGCTGTACGGCCTGGGCACGCCAGCGGGCGTCGCTGGCTGGGCGATCCACATGAGCCACGGCGCAGTGCTCGGTGTTGTCTTCGCGGCTATCGCCGACGCCGACGGGATCGATCAGGGACTGGCGACGAACATGGACAACGCCTTCGCGGGCCTGATCTACGGGCTGGTACTGTGGGCGGCGCTCGCCGTCGTCCTCATGCCGATCTGGCTCGGTGCTGTCGGCGTCCCGGACGCCCCGGCCGTCCCCAACATCTCGACGACGAGCCTCGGGGGTCACGCACTCTACGGTATCGTCCTCGGCTTGAGCTACAGCGTCCTGTCGGACTGAGCGAGCGGTCGGTTGGCGTCGTCCTTTTTGTGCCAGCGCCGTACATACAGACAGTCGTGTCCCGAGCATCACTGCGGGTCGAACGGCGGATGACTCGTACCCACACCGTCCTCTGGAGCGTGATCCTCGTCGCCACTGTGCTGGACATCCTGACGACAATCATCGGGCTGGAACGGGGCCTACAGGAGGGCAACATCGTCGTCCGGACCCTGTTCGAGACGCTGGGGCTGCCGGGCCTGTGGCTCGTGAAGTTCGGCGCGATGGTGTGGCTCGTCGGTGGCTGGGCGTTGCTGTCGGATCGTAACGCGGCGATCTTTCTGGGTCTGTTCGCCGCGGTCACCGTGGCGACAGTCGTCGTCAACGTCGTGACGTTGCTGGGTGCGTGACGCTACAGCAACGACTCGACGTACTTCGTGACGTGGTCGTCCATCCGGCGCTTGAAGCCGTCCTGCCGGGCCAGTCGGTCGAGTTCGCGAGCGGCGTAGGTGCCGTACTGGACGGCTTTCTTATCCCGGCGTGCGATCCCGTCGGGCAGCCACGTGCTCGCGGCCCGCCTGAGCGCCCACTTGCGCTCATCGTCGCCCCTGACAAGCTGGTCGCCAGAGAGACCGAGCGCCACGTCGACGACGCGGTCGTCGAGCAGCGGTGCGACCGGGTCGACACCGGCGGCTTCGAGCGTCAGCACGTCCCGTTCGAGCTGATCGGGCAGCGTCGCGATCACCTCACGCTGTGCGCCACGGACGGTGTCGGCCTCGATTCGGTGGTCATCGGGGGCGTTGGCGACCTTGGCGTAGCCGCCGAACAGTTCGTCCGCGCCCTGGCCGACGAGCAGGCGGTCGTAGCCGTCGTCGGCGACGCGCTCGGCGGTCAAGAAGAGCGGGAGCGCGATCTGTACGTCCATCGCGTTGGTCCGCCCGGTCGCGCGAGCGATCCGGGGCACGGCGCGTTCGAGGTCTGCATGGTCGAACTCGACGACGGTCAGCTCACGATCCAGCAGCGCCGCGGCCGAGCGGGCCGCTTCGATGTCGTGGCTTCCCTCGAAACCGGCGACGTAGAGTGGGCAGTCGAGGCGAGCGGCAAGCAGCGCCGAGTCGACGCCACCGGAGAAAGCGATGGCGGCGTCGCTCGTGTCGATGGGGTCGGTCGCCGCCGTGATGGTCTCGCGAAGGCGCGCCACGGCAGTTTCGTCGTCACCGAGCAGGTCGTGCTCGGGGAGCGTCCACAGGCGCTCGTCGTCGGTCGCCGTCCGTCGGTGGCCGGCCGGCAGCGAGACGGGATCGTCGAGGGCGGCGCGGTCAAACGCCCACGCACCGTCTGCCGTCGGGTCCGCGGCCTCGCGCTCGACGAACAGCGGGACGCGACCGAGAACGTCGCGCACGAGCGCTGGCTCGTCGTCGACGACCACCCGCCCCGCGAACCCGGCGGTGCCGGGCAGCGGATCGCGTGTCTCCATCGCGTGGCGAACGACGCCCGCATCGGTCCCGCGGATCATCGCATCAACTGGGCAAAGCGGTTCTTCACGCGACGTTTCGCGCCCCCGGCGGCCTGCCGAAAGCTGATGTGCCACGGCGTGCGCTTGCCCTCGACCGTCGTCCGACCCTCGCGGATGGCGTCGAGAATCGCGTCGAGACTGCGTTCGTCCGTGTCGACGTGGGTGACCGCTTGCCCGACCATCTCGCTGATGTGGGCGTCGCTACCGGCGGTCATCGGCATCCCCCGGCGGCTCGCGAACTGGTGGGCCTGTCGGTTCGAGCGCCCGGTCAACAGCCGGGAGTTGTACACCTCGATGGCGTCGGCCGCCGTCAGTTCGTCCCGCGAGATGTTGGCGAGGACGCCACTGCGGGACTCCTGAAACGGATGGGGGACGACGGCGACACCACCCTGAGCATGGATGCGATCGATCGTCTCCTGAAAGGTGAGTCCCGAGGGAATCAGGGTCTCGATGCCCAGCCCCAGCACGTGGCCTGCTTCGCTGGTGATCTCCACACCCGGGATGCCGACGAGACCGTACTCCGGCGCGAGACGCGCGGCCTCCAGACTCGCGTCGATCTCGTCGTGGTCGGTGACTGCAAGCGCGTCCAGTCCGACGGCCTGGGCCTGTTCGAGCAGGAGTTCGACCGGATCACGGCCGTCGTAGGACAGCGCCGAATGGGTGTGAAGCTCGACCGTTAGCACGGTCGAACGTTTCGGTCCGGTCGGCAAAAGAGACTCGGTCCGGGACGAGACACTTGTCAGGGGAAGGTAGGACGGCTAATCGGCGGTCCCGATGTCGGGAGCCGGTGGCGAAGCACTGATCTCCGACTCGGAGAGATAGCACTGCGGGTCCGGGGCAAAGAGGTCGTCCTCGACGGTGAGTGCCCGGAGTCGAGAGCCACCGCGACAGACCTCGCTGTAGGCGCAGTCGGCACACTTGCCCGTGAGCCGCTGTTCGCGGTTCCGGAGCGCGGCGAGGACGGGGTTCGAGTCGTCGTCCCAGATCGCGCCGAACGACCGGTCGCGGACGTTGCCCAGCGAGTAGTTCTGCCAGAACTGCGTGAGGTGGACGTTGCCCTGATAGTCCACGTCGGCGACGCGCTCGCCCGCCGGATCGCCGCCGTTGGTTCGCAGATACTCGTAGACGGTGCGGGCCTTGGCCTCGCCGTAGTGTTCGCGGGCGTACTCGACGATGTAGGCGGCGTCGGCGTAGTTGCCCACGAGCAGCGTCTCGATCTCCTCGCCCCGGTCGTGGTACCGACGGGTCATGTCACAGACTGTCTGGACGGCCTCACGGCGCTGCTCGGGCGTCAGGTCGGCGTCGAGAATCTCGGTGCCGCGCCCGCCGTAGTCGAGATGATAGAAGCAGAAGCGATCCAGCCCCTCGTCGGTCAGCAGGTCGACGACGCCGGTCAGGTCCGGGGCGTTGCGCTCGGTGATCGTGTATCGCAGCCCCGTCTTGAGACCCACGTCGAGACAGTTTCGGATGCCCCGGACGGCGGCGTCGAAGGCCCCCTCCTCGCCGCGGAAGGCGTCGTTACGCTCTGGCAGGCCGTCGACGGAGACGCCAGCGTACTTGAGACCGGCGTCGCGCAGCGATCGGGCCCGCTCCTCGGTGATGAGCGTGCCGTTCGTCGAGAGGACCGGGCGGACACCGACCGTGTTGGCGTAGGCGACCAGTTCTTCGAGGTCGTCCCGCACGAGCGGTTCGCCCCCGGAGAACAGCACCACCGGGACGCCGTAGTCGGCCAGATCGTCGAGCAATGCTTTCCCCTCGGCGGTCGAGAGTTCGCCGTCTGCGACCTCGGTGTCGGCCGCGGCGTAGCAGTGCTCACAGTAGAGGTTGCACTGCTTGGTGACGTTCCAGACGACGACCGGACGGCGCTGCTTGCGGTCGCGGATCTGCTCTTTGCGGGACTCTTTGGCGGCGTCGTAGCGCAGGCCATCACCCTCTGCGTCCAGATCACAGAGGAGTTTACTGACCGAGATCATGCGTCCTCACCCGCGCTGGCGACGGCGGCCGCTTGCTCGGTCTGGACGCGGTCGACCTCGTCTGCGGGACAGAGCCACAGCGCCGTGGCGCTCCACTCGAACAGCCTGCGTGCCTGTTCGCGGGCGACCTCGGCCGAGGGCGCGCTGACGCTGCCGGCGTGAGTCAGCGGATCGTCGGCCGATTCACGGACGAACAGTTCCCACTCGCGCGTGACGGCGTCGCGTGGCTCGTCGACGGTGACGCTCAGCGATTCGTCGGGCATAGCTACCACTTACGACCAGCCCCACAAAACCGGGGGACCGCGTTCCCAGTCGCTGAGAACGGAACTCCCGTGGTCCGGGGCGGTGACCGCCACCGCCGACTGTCCCGTCGGTAACGCCACCAATGGCGAACGACCCGCAGAGTAATCCAACCGATCGCGTTCGACCGCAAAACAGCGAGGAAATAACGGATGTATACTTAATGTCGGCTACGGCCACTCTCCGTGTGCCGTCCGGCCACTCCGAGACGGTACTGTATCATGCCACGCGACTTCATGGCGCAAGACAGAGGGAAGAACGTCGTCACGGCCGATGGAGAGACGGTCGGGACGATCGACGACATCAAAGAGAACACGGCGCACGTCAAGCCCGACGACGCACTCGAACAGAGCGTTCGGAGCAAACTCGGCTGGACATCGGAGGACGAAACCGTCTACGAACTCGATCACTCGGCAGTGTCGGAGATTACGGACATCGAGGTGCGTCTCGAACAGAACCCCTGACCTCGCGCCGATCACCAGTAGACCCCATACCGAAGGCAACCGGTGGCTCGGTTACCATCGTCCCGGTCGTGTTCCGGGACACTGCCGGCTGGTGTTCGTGAACGGATTCGCCACCCCAGTGTGGTGAAGTCGGTCACAGATTTCAGCCGACAGTCTCACCGTTCTGCGAGCGTTTCGAGTCGTGACGCGTCGACCGGAAGCGACGTGGCACCGCCGGCTTCCAGTGCTGCCGTGATCCCGTCGAGGTGCTCGAAGCCGACGACGGCGACCACGGTCCCGTCGATCCCCGCTAGCGACCGGGCCATCGTCCGCTCACGGGCGGCGTCGACGATCTCGTCGGCAGCGGGACGTTCGAACGCCCGCAAGACAGAGAAGCTTCGTGAGAGGTGACGTCGTTCGTGCTCGGCGACGGTCTCGGGATCGGCCGTCGTCTCGATCCCGAGATCGATGTCGTCGCCAGCAAGCGGTGTCGGGAACCGGTCTCGACCGAAGACGGCGGCGAGACGACAGGAGAGGGCGTGCCTGCCGACCGTAACCGCGTTCGAGGCGATCCGAGCGATCGTCTCGCGGGCGGGCGAGCGCCGACGGATCTCCCCGGCAAGTGTCGCGAGAAAGCGCGGCCCGTGGGCGTCGATCGCCACGCCCGCCGCCTCGGTTGCGCGCAACGCAGCGCTCATCTCACCGGTCGTCTCCTGTTCGAACAGCGGCAGCGCCAGCGGCGGGAGTTCCACCGCGACCGTCCCGGGATCGAGGACGCTGACGAGTCGTTCGACGCGATAGACGCTGGCCGGATGATCGTGGACGACGCCGGTCAGGAGGGCGGACGAGTCGCCATCGACGAGCAGTCGAAGGTGTGCAGAGCGGATGCGAGGATCGTCGAGCAGCGCCGTGGGCGAGTTGGGAACCGCCCCGGCATCGTCGGAAGTCATCGAATAGTTAGCAACGCTATGGTTCCGGATCATTTAATCCTTCCCTATGTCGTCGTCAGCCGAACATACCGCGCGACGAGGGTCGAAAACGGACGAACGAATGTCCTCGCCGGAAAAAGGTTAGATATCCGTTACTGGCTGTGAAATAGAGCGTGCACCGAGCAGTCGGAGGCGAACCAGCCCAGTCGAGACGCGGAGCCGTCGATACCGCCCGTTGCACCCCCAGAATTCTGGGGACGGATACGCTCACGTGTGTCGGTGGCGTTTTAACCCTCGACGGGTGAGAGTCAGGTACGGATGGCCCGGGACCCGTTTGCGGACGAGATGTCGCCGGCGCTCGAAGACGTACTGGACGCGCTGGACGATGAAGACTGTCGTGCTATCGTCACCGCCCTGGACGGGCCGATGACGGCAAGTGACATCGCGGAGGCAAGCGGCGTTCCGCTATCGACGACCTACCGAAAGCTCGAATTACTGACGGAGGCGTCCCTGCTCCACGAGGGTGTCGAGGTGCGCGCCGATGGACAGCACGCCAGCCGATATACGGTCAACTTCGAAGATGTCGTTATCTCGCTGGACGAACAACGGACGTTCGAGGTCGAGATCGAACATCGGCCACAGACGCCCGACGAGCGCCTCGCAAACCTCTGGTCGGAGGTCCGAAAGGAAACATGAGTCCCCACGTTATCAGTTCACAGGTCGGTATCGTCGCGACGAAGACACTCACGCTCATCCTCGGTGGGCTGATCACCTACTACTCGTATCAGGCCTTCCAGCGGACGCAGGCCAGAGAGTTACAGGCGCTGTCGTGGGGGTTCGGGATCATGACATTTGGCGCGTTCCTCGGAGGGATCATCGATCTGTTCGTCCCCGAGATATTGGCCCGAGTAAGCTGGCTCCCCGCGAGCGGCATCCAGGACTGGCTCGTCGTCAGCGTGTTCGTCCAGAGCCTGCTGACGACAGTGGCCTTCGCCGTCATTCTCTACTCACTGTACGTGGAGTAGCGGTCGCCCGCCGACCAGCGGGACCGATCTCTCGCTCGGACTAGTGCCCGAGTCGACTACTCCGTCGTCGGCCCACGTGATCACGGTTCGGCGGACTGGAGGTCTTCGAACGCTGTCGATCACTCGGGGTCGAACTGACCACGACGAAGCCCGCGGCGGACCGGGTCGTGCTCGGCGTCGGTCGGAGGGGGTGCGGTCACGAGCGTCGCTTCGAGTCGCTCGTCGTCGCTCGCCCTGATACCGCGGTCAGTACCCGCCGGGACGACCACGACGCTGCCGGGTTCGACCGCATGCTCGTCGTCGCCGTCACGGACTACACCAGTCCCCGACAGCACGGTGATCGCCACGTCGCTGTCGGGCGCGTGGACGGGGATGAACTGTCCCGGCTGGAAGTAGCCGAGAACGACCTTCTGGCGCTCGGTCTCGTGGATCGTCCGCGCGGTGAACTGTGCGTCGTCGTACCTGCGCTCCGCGTCGACGGTTGTCTCGGGCACGTCCAACGAGAGGGCGAGCAAAGCGGTCGGGGTTGTGCCGAACGTGTTCGCCAGTAGTCCCAGCGTGTTTGCGCATCAATCGATACTCATGAGCTTCCTCTCCGGGTTCGCCCGCGGCGGTGACGGTCCCGAGTACGACAACTACGACGCGTTCGTCCCCGACCACATCCCAGAACCGGGGCCGTTCCTCGACGCCGAGGTCCTGGCCGGTACCGAACACGCCGCCTTCCACCGGGTGACCAGAGACCTGTTCGAGGAACGGGGCGTCATCGACATGACCTTCGGCTACAACCTCGCGCGCCTGAACCTCGACCGACGCCATCCCGACTCGGGCTTTCGGTATGCACGTGAGGAAGGCAACGGCGAACGCGTGTTGCGCGCCGAGTTCACGCCGACCACGGAGTTCTGTCCCCAGAGCGACACGCTGACGCTGGGAGCGTTCCGGGCCTGGAACGGACTGGCAGAGCGCCACGAGTACGACCTCGTTCGGGTGCGCGTCGACACGATGCACCAACAGAGCACGTCGATCAACGCAAAGCTCCAGCAGCTTGAGGAGCAGTTCCGAGAGACCGGTACGGTCCCGTCCGGCGAGACTGTGACCGATAGCGAGGTCGACGAGGCACCCGACGAGAGCGGATTCGACACGCCATTCTAAGGGCGGGTTTCGTCGCTGGTGAGACGCGACCACTGTCCATGGCGTGCCAACGCACGGCAAGGGAAGCGCGAACGTGTTCGGAACAATCCCGAAGGGACCGTGACTGAAACCGGCCGGCAATGGCAGCGACACAGTTGATACTGACGGCAGTGATGGCCGTGCTCCTCGCGGGCGCGGCGGCAACAGTAGCGCGACTGGAGAACTGGCGATCCTACACGCCGTCCGTCGGCGGAGGTGGGGGTGGTGGGACGACTACCGTTGAACCGGCCCACGGCCACCGCGAGAAGCCCACGGGGATCATACGCTGGCTGACGACAGTCGATCACAAGGACATCGGCATCCTCTACGGCACCTTCGCCGTGCTATCGTTCGCGTGGGGCGGTGTCGCCGTCGTCCTGATGCGCTTCGAACTGTTCGCACCGGTGGCGGACTTCCTGACGCCCTCGACGTACAACGCCCTCATGACCAGCCACGGGATCACGATGCTGTTCCTCTTCGGAACGCCGATGCTGGCGGCGTTCTCGAACTACTTCGTCCCCATCTTGATCGGGGCCGACGACATGGCGTTCCCGCGGATCAACGCCATCGCGTTCTGGCTGCTTCCCTTCGGTGCAGTCCTGATCTGGGCGGGCTTTTTCATCCCCGGCATCGCGCCCGCACAGACCTCGTGGACGATGTACACGCCGCTGTCGCTGGATCAGCCCAGTTCGGCCATCGACCTGATGCTACTGGGTCTGCATCTGACGGGGGTCTCGGCGACGATGGGCGCGATCAACTTCATCGCGACCATCTTCACCGAACGGGGCGAGGACGTGACGTGGGCGACCCTCGACATCTTTAGCTGGACCGTGCTAGTCCAGTCCGGGCAGATCCTCTTCGCCTTCCCGCTGCTGGGGAGTGCGCTCGTCATGTTGCTGCTGGATCGGAATCTGGGCACCGCCTTCTTCGCCGTCGGTGACGGCGGCGGGACGATGCTCTGGCAGCACCTGTTCTGGTTCTTCGGCCACCCCGAGGTGTACATCCTCGTGCTCCCGCCGATGGGACTGGTCAGCTACATCCTCCCGAAGTTCTGCGGCCGGAAGCTGTTCGGGTTCAAGTTCGTCGTCTACTCGACGCTGGCGCTTGGAGTGCTCTCCTTTGGCGTCTGGGCCCACCACATGTTCGCCACCGGAATGGACCCCCGGCTTCGCGGGGCCTTCATGGCCGTCACCATCTCCATCGCCATCCCCAGCGCGGTCAAGACCTTCAACTGGATGGCGACGATGTGGAACGGCCGTCTTCGCCTGACTGCACCCTTCCTCTTTTGCGTCGGCTTCATCGCGAACTTCGTCATTGGCGGCGTCACCGGCGTCTTCGAAGCCGCAATTCCGGTCGACCTCCTGCTGCACGACACCTACCAGGTCGTCGCGCACTTCCACTACGTCATCATGGGCGGGATCGCCTTCGCGGTGTTCGCCGGCATCTACTACTGGTTCCCGATCTACACCGGCCGGTGGTACCAGCGCACGCTCGCGAAGGCCCACTTCTGGCTCACCATGATCGGCACCAACGTCACCTTCTTCCCGATGATCCTGCTGGGCTACGCGAGGATGCCACGGCGCTATGCGACTTACAACGTCGGCGTCGGCCCGGTCGATCTCTTCACGCTCCTCCATCAGATCGCGACGCTTGGGGTCGTCATCCTCGTCGTCGGCCAGCTCCTGTTCGTCTGGAACCTCGTCACCTCGTGGCTCGAAGGACCAGTCGTCACCAGTGACGATCCATGGAACCTCGACCGCGACGGGATGTTCGCCCGCGAGTTCGAGTGGTTCAAGACGGAGAAGCTGCCAGCAGTAGCCGACGGCGGCGAGGAGGAATCGCCGACGCGAAGCGACTGAACGCGCCGACGGGCCGCCCGAACACCTTCGCCACCGAACGCTTGCCCCCGCAGTGCGACGAACACGTATGAGCGACCGCGCCGCCGAACTGTGCACCCTCGCCGAGGAGATCGCTGAACGTGACGGCGTTCAGGACGCCTGGACGGCAAAGAGTTTCACCGATCGGCTGTTCGTGGTCGAAGTCCCCGCGGGCGAGGAACTGCCCGACGCCGTCGAACGGGAACTGGCGGACCGGGACTGTCTCGGGGCCGACGAGGTGTACGAGATGAGCGGCGTCAGCGGCCCGGACTTCGCCGGCGACCTCGACGACGGGCGGCGCTATCGCTTCGTCGACGTGCAGTCCCGCGGTGAGTTACAGTCTTACGTCGTCTAAGACGGCTTGTTGTCGTTGCGTACCGGAGATCGTCCCCCCATCCACACATCGCTCCAACACACCGTATCAGAGCGATTCGATCGTGATAATCCCGTCGTCGACCTCGATCACGAGTTCCGGACCACCGTCGCCGATCCGGCCACGCATCTCGTCGCCGTCGGTCTCGATCGTATCCAGGACGCCGTCGGCGACCGACACCCGCCCGTCGTCGGTGCGAGCGGTCAGGTCGAGCGAGAGCGACGACGAGAGTCGTACCGTCACGTCGGCGTCGTCTGCCCGCACGGTCGCCCCGTCCCGGATATCGTCGACGGCGAGATCGAGTTCGCCGTCGTCTATGTCGATATCGCCGAGCGTCGTCGCCTCCGTGACGGTGAGTCGACCGTCGTCGAGCCCAGCATTGACGCGGTCGGCCTCGCCGACGGTGACTTCGCCGTCGTCACCGTCGATCTGGAGTGGTCCGTCGAATGAGCCGACTTCGGCGGTCCCGTCGTCGATCGAGAGCGACAGGTCGCCGGCGACCCCGTCGACCGCTGCTTCGCCGTCGTCGATCGTGACAGCCGTCACGTCGACGCCATCCGGAACCTTGACCGTGAGTGATTCCAGGCCACCGCCAGCCGCACCGATGGTGAAATCGTTGGCGCGCTCGGCACCCACCGAGAGGAGACCGTCGCTCACCTCACGGGTCACCGTCACGTCTTCGAGGTCGGTCTGACCGACCGCGTACTTCGTCGCCTGTATCCGAACGGCGCTGCCGTCCCAAGGCTCGACGGTCGTCTCGCCGTCGTCGCCGTCCACAGAAAGCGATGTTACGTCACTCACATCGTACTGGACGCTCGTCGTACGGCGGTCGATCTCACCGACAGAGACGCAACCGCCGAGTGCAGCCAGGGCAATCCCGGCCGTACCGAGGAGCTGTCTGCGAGTAGCGGTTCGTCGAGGGGTCGTGCCATCGTCGACGGCCCGGTCAGATCGAGTCATAGCTGTCGTTTGTGCCGGCGACTACTATAATCGCAATTCACAGTTTCAGGCTCAGAAACCGAGCCACGGCCGGCGGTACTGATCGAGCGTGCTCGACGGACGATTCGCGACCGGGACGCCGGGTGACACTGTCGAACCACCGACAGGGCTACGCGGCTCCGGCGACAACGACGAGCTATGGACCGACCGCGGCCCGACACCGAGCCCCCGTCCGAACACCTCGCGCCGCTAGCCGACGACGTTCGGGACGTGCTGGCGAGTCACCACTACGAGGTCGACGCGGCGATCACCGCCATCGACGACGCGGTGCCCGGCATTGGCGGGCTGTTCGGACCCGAGACGGACGCGTCGACGATTCGGACGGCGCTGTCGGACCTGTCCGACACAGAACCGAGCGGCCAGCAGCGAACGCTCCCCGATGGGGAAGCGATCCTCTACGTCGACGGGAGTTCGCGCGGCAATCCCGGCCCGGCCGGGGCTGGTGCAGTGATTCAGAACAGCGATGGCGAGACGCTGGTCGAACTCGGCTATCCGGTCGGCTCGCGGACGGACAACAACACCGCGGAGTACGTCGCACTCTACATGGGCCTCACACAGCTTCTCGCCCGCTTCGATCCCGAGACCGTCGAGGTCCGCATCGACTCGATGACGGTCATTCGAAGCGTCTGGCAGGACCGAGCCGACCCCGGCGAAGCCTTCCGTGAGTACCGGGCAGCCGTGGTCGACGTACTGGACGAGGTGCCGAACCACGACTGGACGCACCTCGCCGACAGCGACCCGAACCCCGCCGACGCGCTCGCGACGGTCGGTGCGGACATCGCCGCACTCGGACCGGGCGGCTGACACTCGTCCGCTGCGACCGAGTGGCTACCCCTCGTAGCCCGCGTACTCCATCAGTTCCGCGAAGATGTCCGAGTCCATTACCTCTTCGTAGACGATGCCACCGACCATCCCGCCGGGGTAGGTGTTGCCGTTCATCGCGTGACTGACCTTGTGGCAGTGCATGAGGTAGATGCCGGGATCGGCGTCGGCGTCGAACTCGATGGTCTTGCGCTCTGCGGGCGCGACGTTGACGATGTCCTGTTCGTACTGTGCCGCTTCGGGGACCTGTGAGCCGTCCTTCTCGACCACGCGGAAGCGGTGGTTGTGGGTGTGCATCGGGTGGCTCATGTACCCGTTGTTAGTGAGGTGGATACGGACCGTGTCACCCTTCGAGACGATGACCGGCGAGCCGTCTTCGGGATGGAGCGTGCGTGGGGCGCTCTTGCCGTTGATGGTGAACACGTCGGGGTCGCGGTCCCGTGGGCTGTAGCTGGCGTCCATGCCAGCCATCTGCTTGTTCAGGGTCGAGTCCCAGTCTTTCAGCGTCATGAACAGCTCCTGGTCGGCCTCCTCGTACCCCTTCGGATCGACCCGGAAGATACCGTACATCCCCATGTCGATGTGGCGCTGGGTCTGGTAGTGACAGTGATAGAGGTGCGTTCCGGGGACGTTCGCCGGAATCTCGTAGGTGTGTTTCTCGCCCGGCTTGACCGTGATGCCCGTCGTCGTCGGGACGCCGTCGTTCTCCCAGGTCTTCCTGACGCCGTGGAAGTGCAGCGTGTGGGGCATCTTCGCGTCGGTGTTGTCGAGGGTCACCTTCATGTCCTCGCCCTCGGTCGTCCGCAAGATCGGACCTGGGACGCTCGGCTCACCGTCGTCGGCCTGGAACGCCCACACCTTCGGTAACTCGACGGGACCACCCATCGTCTGCTCGGGGTGGACCATGTGTTTCGATGCGACAGTGGAGATGGTGACCTCGCCGCCCTGCTCGTCGACGTTGACGATCTCCGGGGGCGAAGTCGTCGGCAGCGACTCGGACTGGCTCGCCATCGACGTTTCCGTCGCCGCTTCGCCCGTCGTCGTCACCTTCGACGACGACGTGGGTGCCTGACAGCCAGCCAGCGCCAGCGATCCAGTCAGGCCCGTTGCCGCGACGAACTCTCGACGACTCATACTCGTTCCGGGGGCACCGATGCGGTCGGTCATGTACAGTTTGTCGTTGGAAGTCCCAGCTTATAGCCCGTCGAGGGGATTCCCAGCGGGTGAAAACGTACCCGAATACTGCGGGCCGGCGTTGATACCGGCGACACACCAGCGCGCATGGAAAGCGATTTAGCCGGCCGGGAGCGACGGGGAGGTAATGAGCCTGTCCGACGCTGACCACGACCTCGTGGTCGAGGAACTCGATCGAGAGCCGACCCAGGCGGAGTCGGCCCTCTTCGAGAACCTCTGGAGCGAGCACTGTGCGTATCGATCCTCGCGGCCGTTGCTCGGTGCCTTCGACTCCGAGAGCGAGAACGTCGTCATCGGCCCCGGCGACGACGCCGCAGTCGTCGCCCTCCCGGCCGGCGACGGCGAGACCTACATCACGATGGGGATCGAGAGTCACAACCACCCCTCCTACGTCGACCCGTTCGACGGCGCGGCGACGGGTGTCGGCGGCATCGTCCGGGACACCCTCTCGATGGGTGCGTACCCCATCGCACTCGCCGATTCGCTGTACTTCGGCGACTTCGATCGGGAGCACTCTCGCTACCTGCTGGAGGGCGTCGTCGAGGGGATCAGCCACTACGGGAACTGTATCGGCGTCCCCACGGTGACCGGCAGCGTCGCCTTCCACGAGGACTACGAGGGCAATCCGCTGGTCAACGTCTCCTGTATCGGACTGGTCGACGAAGAGCGGATGATCACCGCCGTCGCACAGGAACCGGGCAACAAGCTCGTCCTGGTCGGGAACACCACCGGCCGCGACGGTCTCGGTGGCGCCTCCTTCGCCAGCGAGGACCTGGACGAGGACGCCGAAACAGAGGACCGTCCAGCCGTACAGGTCGGTGACCCCTACACCGAGAAGCTCCTGATCGAGGCCAACGAGCAACTGATCGACGAGGGCCTGATCGAGTCGGCCCGTGACCTCGGCGCGGCGGGACTTGGCGGAGCGTCCTCCGAACTCGTCGCCAAGGGTGGGCTGGGTGCGGAGATCGAACTCACGAACGTCCACGAGCGCGAGCCGAACATGAACGCCATGGAGTACCTGCTCGCCGAGAGCCAGGAGCGCATGTGCTACGAGGTCGCGCCCGAGAACGTCGACCGCGTGAAAGAAATCGCCGACCGCTTCGATCTGGGAGCCTCCGTTATCGGCGAGGTCACCGACGGCAACTACGTCTGCACGTTCGACGGCGAGACGGTCGTCGACTGCGACGCCGAGTTCCTCGGGGAAGGCGCACCGATGAACGACCTGCCGGCCGAGGAGCCGACCCAGCCGGATCGTGACCTGCCCGACGGCATCGCCCTCGACGAAGCGTTCGAAGCCGTCGTTTCCAGTCCCAACACCGCCTCGAAGCGCTGGGTGTACCGACAGTACGACCACGAAGTGCAGGTCCGCACCGCGATGCGCCCCGGCGACGATTCGGCGCTGCTGGCGATTCGGGAGACAGAGACCGGGCTTGCGTTCTCCGCCGGAGCAGATCCCAACTGGACGGACACGGCCCCCTACGAGGGTGCACGCGCGGTCGCACTGGAGAACGCGACCAACCTCGCGGCCAAGGGAACGACACCGCTGGCCGCCGTCGACTGCCTCAACGGCGGCAACCCCGAGAAGCCCGACGTGTACGGCGGCTTCAAGGGCATCGTCGACGGTCTCGCGGACATGTGCTCGACGCTCGACATCCCCGTCGTCGGCGGGAACGTCTCGCTGTACAACGACTCCGTCTCCGGTCCGATTCCGCCGACGCCGACGCTGGCCGCAGTCGGGACGAAGCAGGGGTACGATGCACCACCGCTGTCGCTGTCGGGCGAGGGCGACCTCCTGCTCGTGGGCGCTCGCGCACTCGAAGGCGACGCCGAACCCCGACTCGGCGGCTCGGAGTACCTCGCCACCTTCGGCGGGGAGGATCGGTTCCCGACGCTGCTGGCGAATCCGGACGCCTTCGTCGAGACGCTCGCCGACGTGGCGAACGACGAGACGACGCTCGCGACCCACGACCTGAGCCACGGCGGTCTCGCCGTCGGACTGGCCGAGATGGTCACCGACGAGACCGGTGCCAGCGTCGACATCGACGCGCCGAGCAAGGGCACTCCTGCAGAACTCCTCTTTGGCGAACAGGCCGGTCGCGTCGTGATCGAGACGACCGACGCGAGTGCAGTACGTGAGGCCTTCGACGGCGTCGCTCCGGTCTACGACCTCGGAGCGGCAGACGACTCGGGGGCGCTTGACCTGACGGTCAACGGCGAATCGCTCGCGTACGACGCCGACGAGATCGCCGCGCTGCGCTCGACGATCACGAACGAACTGGAGTAAGAGGGCGTTTTTCGCGGTGCTTCGACGGTTTCATACGGAACGTTGTCGTTGCGTACCGGTGAGCATCGCCACGGGGGAGACGCTCACCGGAACATCGTTACAACCGTCCGTATCAGAACGGGACCAGCACCAGCGCCAGTCCGAAGGTCACCAGCAGGCCAACGGCAGCGACGAGTGCCCCCTGTCCGACCTGCCCCATGGTGAAGTCGCTCTGGGGTGCGGTCTCGCGAAGCGGCGGTTCGCGTTCGGGCAGTTCGACGCTGTGTGGATCGTAGTCGGGACGGTCCGAGTCGCCGTGACCGTGATCGTCGTGGTCGTCGCTCATAGCTGCGCGTTCTGTGCGATGGTACGTATCCCTGTCGGAATCGTCGCAGTCGGTCGGACGTTCAAAACGGCGTTTCACCGACCTGAAGACACTTTTCCGGGGCGATCGGAGCAAGTGGTATGGACAGACAGCTCTCGCGCCGCGATTGGCTCCGTGCGAGTGCGCTCACGCTGGGCGGACTGGCCGGGTGCACGAGCGACGATGGAGACTTGCCGACCGAGCAGGAACCGGTCGACTCGACCACGGCCGGACCCGCGACCGACACCCGGAGCGAGCGCCCGGCGACAGGACAGGAGCCGTCAGCGACCGACGATGGGACACGCACCGAGTTCGAACACGAACGGATTCAGTGGGCCACCACCGGCGACAGGGTCGCCGGTCTCGTCCTTCGCGATGGGCGTCTCTACACCGGCGGCTACTGGAACGTGCGCCGCCGGGCACCCGACGACGGCAGTGCCGACTGGACTCACACGCTGGCGGAACCCAGCGACGCGATCTGTCACGACGGTGGACTGGCCGTCGGGGGCGGACTCGTTTACGCTACCGGGTGTGACGGCGTGCAGGCACTCGCCGTCGAGAGTGGGGACGAGCAGTGGTCGACCAGCGCCGTCTCGACCATGAAGTCGCCGGCCGTCTCGGCGGAGCGACTCTACTGCAGTGCCTACGATGGCGTGACGGCACTCGCGACCAGCGACGGGAGCGAACAGTGGTCGGTCACCCTACCGAGCGAAGCGGAGCCGACGCGCCCGGCCGTTGCAGACGGGGTCGCGTACATCGGCTCGAACGGCGGCAGCGTCCGTGCCGTCGACGCCGGTGACGGCAGCGGGCGAGTCCGCTGGACACACGACACGGAATCAGACCGCGCACACGTCCCGACCGTGGTAGACGGGACGGTCTACGTCGGCACGAGCGATCCCGAGACCGACAGCGGTGCGCTACTGGCGCTCGACACCGACGGCACCAGAACGTGGCGCGTCGAGACCACACAGACCCTCGCCGAGTCGGCCCCAGTCGTCACCGAGGATTCGATCTATCTGGGTAGCGCTAGCGGGACGCTGGCCGCCCACGCCCGCAGCGACGGGACACGGCGCTGGGGCTTCGACGCCGAGGACTGGCTCGTCACCCAGCCCGCAGTCGACGCCGACGCCGAGACGTGCTACTCTGGTAGCAACGACGACCGACTCTACGCCGTCGACACGACCGACGGCAGCGTCCGCTGGTCGGTCCCGGTCGGCTACAGCAACACCGCCCCCGTCTTCGACGACCAGCGCGTCTACGCCCCGACGAGCCACGGTCTCTACGCGCTCGCTCGGAACTGATCAGTGACGAGCGGTCGACGAACCGGCGGTGGCGCGACACTCGCCGGAGTCGGATGCCTTTAGATAGTCCCGTACCCAAGCAGGAACTAGTAAATGACCCTCACGAAGCGGATCATCCCCTGTATCGACGTGGATCTGGACGAGGACGGCAACGCTGCAGTCTACACCGGCGTCAACTTCGAGGACCTGGCCTACACCGGCGACCCGGTCGAGATGGCGAAAAAGTACAACGAATCGGGCGCAGACGAGTTCGTCTTTCTCGACATCACCGCCAGCGCCGAGGGCCGCGAGACGATGCTCGACACCGTCTCCGCCGTGGCCGACGAAGTCTTCATTCCCCTCACGGTCGGCGGGGGGATCCGCACTCGCGAGGACATCAAAGAGACGCTGCGGGCGGGCGCAGACAAGGTATCGATCAACTCCGGGGCCATCGCCCGGCCGGAACTGATCGAGGAGGGTGCAGCGGCCTTTGGCAGTCAGTGTATCGTCATCTCCGTCGATGCGCGCCGCCGGTTCGACGAGCAGGGCGAGTACTACGCCGAGGTCGATGGCGAGTCCTGCTGGTTCGAGTGTACCGTCAAGGGCGGCCGCGAGGGGACCGACCTCGACGTGGTTGCATGGGCCAGAGAAGCCGAGGAGCGGGGTGCAGGCGAACTGTTCGTCAACTCCATCGACGCCGACGGTACCAAGGACGGCTACGACATCCCGCTGACGGCGGCGGTCTGTGACACCGTCTCGACGCCCGTCATCGCCTCCTCCGGGTGTGGGAGTCCCGAAGACATGGCCGAGGTGTTCGACGACGCCGGTGCCGACGCCGCGCTGGCGGCCTCGATCTTCCACTTCGACGAGTATTCCATCGCCGAGACCAAGGAACGACTCGACGAACTCGGCGTCCCGGTGCGGCTCTGAGAACGTTCGGAAGGCGCTGACCGCTACCCTTTTGCGGGCGACGCACTGAATTTCACGTAATGGAGTGGCGGTGTGCGTGGTGTGGCAAGCCCCACGAAGAGAACGATCCACCGTGTGACAACTGCGGCCACAGTACCTTCGAGCGGGCCGTCGAACAGATGGCTCCCGAGACGACCGACGGGCCGACCGAACCCGTCTGGGTCTGTCCGGAGTGTGGCCGCCAGCACACCAAGAACTCGCCGCCGTGCAAGCGCTGTGGCAACGTCCATCTGGAACAGCGCCAGCCCGACTGGGAGGAGTTCGAGGACATCGGCGGCACCACCTACCGAGACGTGCTCGAACCGCGCTACGTCGCCGGCTACCTGCTTGCGGCCGTCCTCGGACTCACCCTGATACTCGCCTACACCGGCGTCATTACGCTCCCGGGAACGGGGCGACCGCCGATTCCCGATGCACCGGGCGAGGCCGAACAGGTCGGCGACCTCTCGCTCGCGGAAGTCGAGTCGGCCTACATCGAGCAGTTGAACGACCAGCGCGACGAGGCTGGCGTCGCCCCGCTGGACAACGACACGGATCTGGCGTGGTACACCGCCTACGTCAACAAGCGCACCGCAGCGAACGTGACCGGCGACGGGGCCGCCCTCTCACGCGAGGAGTTCTCTCGGGTGACCGAGTACTGCCAGCGCCGGCCGACAGTGGCGCGCTACACCGTCTTCTCGACCGGTCCGGTCGAGGGGTTCGAAAACGAGACGGCGCTGGCGGCGACGCTGCTCGAAAGCTGGGACGGACGAGACGACGCCCTCGTACAAGCGCAGACGCAGGTCGGCGTCGACGTTCACATCGCGCCCAACGGCCGCATCTTCGTCACTGTCGCTGTCTGTTAGGAAAGCGACCGCAAAAACGCGTTTACGCGGCGGCGTCGAAGGCGGCTTCGAAGTCGTCGGCCTTCTCGATGACGCGCTCGGCACCGGCTTCCATGGCGTCGAGTGCGTCCACGTCGACCTCGGTCTTGATCGTCAACACCGGGTCGGTCTGGCCACCGGACTGTTCGGGGTTCACGTCGTAGGTCGCCGCCGTGACGCCGTCGGTTTCGAGCAGTGCCCCTTTCAGGACGTTCATGAACGTGTGGTCCTCGCCGGCAACCTCGATGGAGAGCATCGTATCCTCCTTCTCGATGACGCGCAGATCCATACACGCTCATATCGCACTGGCGCGCATGAAAGTGTCGCTTCTCGGCCCACACTCCGACGTGACGGTCCAGCCGGTACTGACAGACGCGTCCTCGAACCGATTTATCACTCCTGTCTGTCGGCGACGCCCGACGGAGATGTCACTAACTGGTCCGGCGTATCGACACCCGAAGAACCGGTCGACGACGGAGTGGTTCGCTGGAGTTCGACACGGAACGTACACCCATCGTCCCCGCTGTCGACCAGTTCGACCGTGCCACCGTACTGGGTCACCAGTTCGTCGACGAGAAACAGACCCAGACCGGGCTTGGCTTCGAACGAGTCCGGTCGTGTGAACGGGTCGGACCGAAGCCTGTCAGGCATCCCGTCACCGTTGTCACTGATCTCGACGACGACCGCGTCGTCGGTCACCGTCGTCGATATCTCGACTGTCGGTGCCGCACTGGGGTTGTGTTCGATCCCGTTCTGGAGCAAGTTTTCGAACACCTGACCGAGCATCGAATTCGCCATCACGTACGTCCGCTCGGGGAGATCAGCCACGATCTCCGCCTCGTCGTACCGCTGGTCGGCGT
Source organism: Halomicrobium sp. HArcht3-1 (assembly GCF_058933345.1). Lineage (NCBI taxonomy): Archaea > Methanobacteriati > Methanobacteriota > Halobacteria > Halobacteriales > Haloarculaceae > Halomicrobium > Halomicrobium sp. HArcht3-1. The sequence continues at coordinate 54,019 of NZ_JBZYDM010000004.1, forward strand.
TCTCGATGTTGCTCGTGAGTACCGACGTGACATTCACTGCGTGGAGGGGAGGGTCCCTGCGAACCGCCCGTATCAACAGCGTGATCTCCTCGATCACAGCAGTTATCTCCTCGCTCCGGCGGTGGATCGTCTGGCTGTAGTCGTAGCGGTCGCTGTCGGGGTCCTGTTCGTCCATCAACAGGGCCGACTGACCGAAGATCACCTGGTTCGTGTTGAGGATCTTGTGGCGGAGGAACGCGTTGAGATAATTGAGGAGGTCGCGTTGCTCCGCCAGCGATGTCGCGCGGACCTTCGCTCGCTCCGCTTCGAGCGAGCGCTGGATAGCACGCGCCTCGGAGAGTCCGACAGCGAGACCCAGCCCGAGACCGACAGCGAGTGCCCAGCGGATCCAGCCGACGAAGAGACCGAGCGAGCCGACGCCGATCACGGCCATCAACACGAGATTAAACAGGATCGAAAGAACACCGGCCGAAAGAACCCACGCCAGTATCCGGGGATAGCGCTCCGGTTCGATCTCACTGTCCCGGAGCCAGTAGCTTGCGTATCCGAGACTGAGGGCGAACGGAACGGTGGTCACGATCCCGACCAGAAACTCACCCGGAAAGACCAGCGGAGCATGCACCCAGCCAGGGAAGTCGACGGCGTAGAGAGCGACTTCGAGAAGCATCACGGCCACGATCGCCACGCCAGTACCGAAGAAGTAACGCGGGACGCGTCGTTCAGCCACGGGCAGATCGAGACCCATTGACTACCTTAGGAGTATCGAGAGACAATAATTCTTGGTTCACACACCCCCAGCCGAGCAGTTCGCCCGCTGCTTCGATCAGTGGTCGGACCACGCAGGCACAGAGACCGGCCGCTGCAGTCTCCGTGGGAGTCGCCGGCCTGTTTCGACGAGGATCAGACGACGGCGTAGATCATCAACAGAACGAAGTACAGCACGACGAGCACAGCGAGTGACTTCAGCCGGAACAGCCGCAGGTCCGCGTCCTCGTCGGTGTAGGCCTCGCGGAACTGCTCGACTTGTTCGTCGTCGAGCAGACTGGCGTGTTCCAGTCCGCGATGCAGCGCACGCCACTCCTCGCGGGCGAACGGGCGCTCACAGTACTCACACTCGTACACCGACTCGGTCGGCGGAACGTGGTAGTCGTCTGTCTCGCTCATAGGTAGGGCAGGGCAACGTCTGGCTGGCTGATGACCCACAGGCTCGTCATGGTGTAGACGACCATGACGGCGATAAAGGGGTACTGCGACCGGATCGCCTGCAAGCGACCGGGAAACAGGTCGTAGGCCGCGGCGTGGGCGACCCAGATCGCCAGCAGGTGGCCGACGATGATACTCGCCATCGCGACCCCGCCGAACCATCCCGGAATGGGGAGCGTGAGGATCGTCTCACGCGTCGCGAGCGGCGCAGCGAGGGCCTGGGCCAGCGCCGGCGACAGGCCGAGGAAGTAGTCGAGGTAGTGCGCGAGGTGGTAGCCTGCGACGATGGCGAGCAGCGGCGGCGCGAAGCGTTCTGCGAGCGCGGCCGGCGTCAGGAACGTCTCGGCACTGCGACGGGCCAGTTCGGCCGCGAGGAAGTAGCTACTCGAAAAGAGCGCGAAGCCCACGAGTAGCCCCAGCATGTAGACGGCAAGCGGCGGGAGACCGGCCGCGACCAGTGGCCGTGCGATGGCACTCCACGCCGGCGTCGCCACGAAGCCGTCGAAGGTCGTGACCCATAGCAAGGCGACGACGAAGGCGACCTCGTCGCGCCCGTCGACGAGGCGACGCTCTGAGAGCGCCATCCCCGGCAGGCGCACCCGCAGGCCGTCCTCGTCGGCGGTGATCGGTGCGACCCGGCCGTAGTAGCGAAACACCCGTGCCGGCGGATCGACCTGCTCGAACCACGTCGCCGGTCCGAAGACGACCGCACCGGCGAGAGTTACGACGGAGTACGCGAGCACGGTCGTCACCAGCAGACTGGCGTTTTCGGCGAGCGGGCTGACGACTTCGAGGAAGACCAGCCCCAGCAGACCGAGGACACTCGGCCACGCACCGAGTCGGTCGGGGTAGGTCCGGTCGAGCGACGGCAACAGATCGGCGACCGTCCGCCACGGATTGAGGACGGCCCAGCTATTGCCAAGCAGATACGCGCTCATCGAGAGTCCGGCCCACCAGCCGACCCAGACCAGCAGGATGGCGGCGTTGGCGCGTGGCTCGTCGGGGCCGAAGTAGCCCGCGACGATCACCACCGCGAGACCGGCGACCCCGAGCGCGCGCACAACGGCGACGAGGACGCGACGGGCCGGCACCGGCGTCGACCGCCGCCAGTCGTGGATCGCGTCGATCAGCGACCGGTCGGTGACGAAACTCGCGAGCAAGAACGAGGCACCCACGGCCGCACCACCGGTCGAGAGGAACAGCCACGTCGGGATCGTTAGCGGTTCGCGGACGCCCTCGGCGAGACTGCCGCCGTGAGCCGACGCACGACCGGCGAGAAGGACGGCGAGCGCGACGACGGCGACCACACGACGACGAAGCATTGTCCGAGATTTCGGCTCGGGGACGGAGAAGGCATCGATTCGTCGCGCCAGAAGTTGGAAGCGCTTTTGACGGTCCACTCGCAAGGTGCGCGTATGACTGTCGCCGAAGATACGTCAGAGGAGCACGGGGACCACCATCTCCCCGCCGTCGAGGACTGGCCCCGCGGCTTTGGTGAAGCTAGCTGGTGGCCCTTCATCACCGCGATCGGTGGCGCTGGCATCTACGTCGCCGCCGCCCTGTTCGTCATGTCACAGGGAGAAAGCCCGCTCGTCTCAGAGCTTGTCGGTGCCGGCGCGGCCGTCGCCGCCGTCGGTATCTTTCTGACCGGCATCTACGGCTGGCTGTACCACGCCTTCGTCGTCAACTTCTGGGAACGGGGCACCGATCACCACTCGGGCAGCACGCTGAAGTTCGCGATGTTGCTGTTCCTTGGCAGCGAGGTCGCCACCTTCGGTGCCGGCTTCGTCTACTACTTCATCGTTCGGGGAGGCGAGGTCTGGTCTGCCGACCTGCTGCCCCACGGCGGCCACGTCTTCGGGAACCTCGTGATCGCGAACACGATCATTCTGGTCATCAGTTCGTTCACGCTCCACTACGCCCACGTCAAACTGCTGGACGACGACCGCCAGAGCTTCGTCCGCTGGCTCGCGATCACGCTCTTGCTCGGCGTGATCTTCATCGCCGGCCAGATCTACGAGTACTACGAGTTCATCGTCGGTGAGGGCTTTACCATCGCCGAAGGTGCCTACGCGTCGGCGTTCTACGGCCTGACAGGCCTGCACGGCCTGCACGTGTCGATGGGCGCAGTGTTGCTCGGCATCGTCTTCGTCCGCGGGATCTACGGTCAGTACTCCGCCGAACGCCACACCTCCGTCTCGACGGCCTCGATGTACTGGCACTTCGTCGACGTCGTCTGGATCTTCCTCGTCGTCGTGCTGTACGTCGGTGCGGAACTCAACATCTAGGCAGTAGTTTCAAGCCGGTTTCTCACCAGTCAGTCGTATGGAGCAGCTAGACGTCAGCGACGGGTTCGACGTCCACGACTACCGCCACGGCCTGAAGCTCCTCAAACAGGACCGCGAGACGATGGCTCTCGCCAACCGCGAGGGTTTCGCCTGTCCGGCCTGTGGCGAGCGCTTCGAGAAGCTGTTCGTCTCCGAGCGCCGCGAGAACACCTTTGGGAACCCCGACAGTCCGATCTGTCTCGTCCGCACCGACGAGCAGATACTGCTGGTGACCCACTGATCCGTCGGCCACGGGCCAGCGCGACGCTATCGACGCTCCAGTGGCACCTCGTCGGCACGTGCGTCGAGCAGTTGCTCGTAGTGGTAGCCCGCCGCACACGCCCGGCAGTACACCGTCGGTCCCTGCTTGTCACGGGCCAGCACCGGATCGGTTCGCCAGCCACGTGTCGTAGTCGGATTCGTTCAGTACGGCGACGGTGCCGTCCATCCGACTGTGGCCGGACCCGCACAGTTCCGCACAGTAGAGGCGATACTGGCCGGTCTCGGTCGCTCGGGTCCGCACCACCTGCTGTTTGCCGGGGAAGATGTCCTGTTTGATGCCCAGCGCGGGGACGTAGATCGAGTGAATCACGTCCCGCGTCCGAAGCGTCAGTCGAACATCGGTGTCTGCCGGGAGCACGAGGCGGTCCTCCAGCGTGACGTTCGCCTCGGGGTAGGTGACGACCCAGTTCCACTGGTAGGCCGTCACCTCGACGACGAGGTCTTCGCCCGCCTCGTCGGGGGACTCGGCCGCTGCTGTCGGCGTGAGATACGGATTGGTCATCACGAAAAAGGCCGAGACGCCGACGAACACGAGGATCACGCCCGTCGCGGCCGTCCAGGTGATCTCCAGTGACGGGTCGTCGACGGTCGGGCGGGGGTCGTCGTTGTCCCGAAAGCGGTAGATCGCGTAGACGAGCGTCACTTCGACGAAAAGCACCAGCGGGAGCGCGACGTACAGCAGTTGCGTGTTGAGTTCGTCGATCACCGCCCGGTTGACCGACTGGGCCGCCACCGGTGTCGCGACGAGGGCCACGAGGGCCACGAGGAGACCGAACTGGAGTGACAGCCAGCGGAGCCGCATTGTCATACAGTGACAGTTCCGCCCCCAAATAGTTTCGCCTGTCTAACAGGATTGGCGCGGTCCGACGGTCAGTGTGGAGACGATCGACTCGCCGCGTAGCTTTATGTAAATGGAACAACCAGTGTGGCACGATGACAGCCGTGGTAGCACGACACACGACAGCCCGAGCGTGGTCTCCCAAGGAACGATGAACCGGGCGCTCGTCGAAGGCGGGGCGCTCGCTCTCCTCGCCGTCTGCTCGCTGGTGCTGTGGCTTCGACTCCGAGACGAGACCATCGAGAGTGACGGGGGCTACACCACCCGTGAGGGCCTGTGGCTCGAACTGGGACGACTCCGGCGGACCCTGCTGCGATGGCTGACGACGACCGACCACCGCGAGATCGGGATCCTCTATATTCTCTTTGGCACCGCGGCGGGTCTGTGGGGCGGCGTCGACGCGATGATGCTGCGGACGGAGCTTCTGACGCCCCCAGCGGACATCTGGACGCCCGAGACGTACAACGCGCTCTTTACCACGCACGGGCTGACGATGCTGATCTTCTTCGTGGTGCCCGTGTTCTTCGGGATCGGGAACTACGTCGTGCCGCTGCTCGTCGGAGCCGACGACATGGCGTTTCCGCGGATCAACGCCATCGGCTTCTGGCTGTTACCCCCGGCACTCCTGCTGGCACGGATGGGGCTGTTCGTCCAGATCGGCGGGCAGGTGCTCGGAGCGGTGTTCCCACCCGAGACGATCCGCTTTTTCCTCACACTCCGGGAGGTCAGTGTCGGCTGGACGCTGTACGCCCCGCTGTCGGTCCAGCGTGCAAATCCCCAACTGGACCTGCTGTTGCTCGGACTTCACCTGAGTGGCATCGCGACGACGATCGGTGCGATCAACTTCATCGTCACCATCGCCTACGAGCGGGCCGAGGACGTGACGTGGGCGAACCTCGACATCTTCTCGTGGAACATGCTGACGACCAGCGGGCTGGTGTTGTTCGCCTTCCCACTCCTTGGCAGTGCGCTGGTGATGCTCCTGCTCGACCGTAATCTTGGGACGACCTTCTTCACGGTCGACGGTGGTGGGCCGATCCTCTGGCAACACCTGTTCTGGTTCTGGGGCCATCCCGAAGTGTACATCCTCTTCCTGCCGGCGACCGGTCTGCTGAGTACGATCCTCCCAAAGTTCGTCGGCCGGAAGCTCTTTGGCTATCGGTTCATCGTCTACTCGACGCTGGGACTGGGCGTGCTCTCCTTTGGCGTCTGGGCCCACCACATGTTCACGACGGGCATCGACCCACGGCTTCGCCTTTCGTTTATGGCCGTCTCGGTCGCCATCGCCGTCCCCAGCGCGATCAAGGTGTTCAACTGGATCACGACGATGTGGAACGGCGACATTCGGATGGCCGCACCCTTCATCCTCGCGGCCGGCAGCATCGGGACGTTCATCGTCGGCGGCGTCACGGGCGTCTTCCTCGCGGTCATCCCCGTCGACATCCTCTATCACGGCACCTACTACGTCGTGGGTCACTTCCACCTGATCGTCGTCGGCATCATCCCGTTTATGATGATGGCCGCGAGCTACTACTGGTATCCCCTGATCACGGAACGCTGGTACGACCGTCGACTCGCCCAGTTTCAGGCCGTTCTTGTCATCTTCGGCGGATCGGTGACGTTCCTCACACTGCTCGTCATCGGCGGACTCGGTCTCCCGCGCCGACAGGCGGTCTATCCGCCGGAGTACCAGCTCGCCCAGCAGATCGCGACCGTCGGTGCCTACGTCATCGGACTGAGTGCGCTGCTGTGGCTGTACAACATGCTGGCGTCCTACTGGCGTGGCGACCCCGTTCAGACGACCGACCCCTGGGACCTCAAGGCGACCGCACAGTTCACGAAAGAGTGGCAGTGGTTCGAGGACCGGATGGTCGAACGCTACGACCGAACGCCGGCCGAGCCTGCGTCTCGGCGACGATCCTACGCGCCCGAGGCCGAGCCGGCGGGACTCGCCGGCGGCGTCGGGACCGTCGCCCAGACCGTCTCTCGCAACGCCTCGATGGCGGCTGTCGGCGGACTGGTCGGAACGGTCCTCATGAGCGGCGGTCTCGGCACGGCCATCCTGATCGGCGTCCTCGATCCGGTCTCCTTCGGTGAAATCGCCGACCTCGTCGGTCTCGGCCCGTCACCGACTATCGGCGCGGTGCTGTTCCTGATCGGCGGGACCGTCACGTGGCCGCTGATCTTCCTCGCCTTTCAGGAGTATCTTCCCGGCCGCCTGCTGTTCGAGACCGGACTGGTGTTCGCCACGCTCATCTCGACGGGTTTTCTCGTCGCCTTCTACACCGGCCAGCAGGGGCTGGCGCTGGTGGGGTATCTCGGGTTCGTCGTCGTCGCCCACTGGGCCTACGGCATCGGACTGACCGTGACCTTTGACTACCTCCGGCAGCGCCAGCGAGCAGGGCGGGGGACGCAGTGATGGCCGACGATTCGGTCGTCTTCACGTACGGTGCTCCCTTCGTCGGTGTCCTGCTCGTCGCCGTCGGCATCGCTGCGGCGGTCCCCGGCGCGTACGGTCTCATCCAGACGGACATCGCCGACTGCAGCGATCCGTCGATCCTCGTCGAGACGCCCGAAGCGACAGAGCAGCGGTTTGGCGACGGGCAGCGGTCGACGATCACCCGCCTCGACGTGACCGAACTGTCACCAGCCGAGCGGACGGCGTTCCGCGACGCAATCGACGCCCCCCGTCGAGAGGCCCACGTTCGCGGGCCGTTCCCCCACTACGAGACGTTCCTGAACGGCACCATCGTTACCGACGACGGGCGATCCTACTACGTGACCGTGATCGCAGACCACCCCTGTTTCGAGACGGCCCCGTTGCAGTTCCCACTCGGCGTGTTCGCCATCGCACTCGGCATCGTGGGCATCCTCACGCCACCGGCGTACCGACGACTGGTCGCACTCGAAACCGGACGCCAGTGATCAGCCAAGGACGGCCCCGACGTACAGGACGACGACGAGGAAGATCCAGACGGCATCGACGAAGTGCCAGTACAGCGAGACCGTCCGAACTGCCGTGTCGCGCTCGGGCGTGTGCTGGCCCCGGAGTGCCCGCCCGAGCGTGATGGCGAGCAACAGTACACCCAGTGCGACGTGCAGGCCGTGGAGGCCAGTCAGGCCGTAGAACGCCGACCCGAACGCGCCACTCGCGAGGGTGAACGATTCCCCGACGACGAACTCGTAGTACTCGAACGCCTGCCCGCCGAGGAAGGCAACGCCGAAGAGTACTGTCATCGCCAGCAGTCCGAGAAATCGGCGACGATGCCCGCCTTCGAGTGCCTCGTGGCTGTAGTGTAGCGTGACGCTACTCGCGAGCAACAGGAGCGTGTTGGCGAGGACGAGCGACCCCAGCAGCGATGGCAGTTCCGACGGCGGCCACGTCCCAGCCCTGACGAAGGCGTAGTACGTGAACCCACCGAGAAAGGTCGCCACGTCCGACACCAGAAAGAGGACCATCCCGGCAACGTAGACTCGCGACCGGTCGGCGTCGTGGTTGCGCCAGTAATCGACGACGAACGCCTCGACGAGCCACCCCCCGATGCCGACGAGAAAGGCAACCGCGCCGCCGACACCGAGCACGAGTGCCAGCACTGCCGGCACCAGATCCAGACCGACGAACGCGAGTCCGACGCCAGCGTACAGACCCCCGGCCCCGAGTGCCGCTACCAGCGGCCAGCGACTCGTGTGTTCGTGTTCGTCGGCAGGCTGACCCGACGCGGCGTCGGTGGCTTGCATACCACCACCATCTGTCGGTAGGCCAATAAATCATCGCCCGGGCGGCGTGGTCGACCCTATCGGAGGTGTCGAAGGAGCGTGGGCACCTTCGTCAGGTCGCCGACCCGGAATGGGTACAGGTCCAAGAGATCGCCGAGCGTCAGGTCGTAGCGCTGGAGACGGTCGAGTTGCTCGACAGAGAGTCCCCCGCTGCGCTCGACGAACCCGTCCTGTTGACTCGCGCCGAAGTCGTAGAGTAGCTCGCCGACGATGCGTTGGGTCTTCCACTTGGGTCCTTTCTCGCGGTTCCACCGCCGTTCGTAGGCCGCCAGTCGTGCCCGCGAGGGGTCGCCAGCGTCGAGGGCATCGATGGCGACATCGGCAGCCATCTCCGCCGACTCCATCCCCGGCCGAATCCCCTCGCCGAACAGGGGATTGATACTGGAGACGCTGTCACCGACCGCGACGAGACCGTCGACGGCACGACAGTTGATCGAGTTGTCCGAGATGGCCTGCCCGGCGTGGACGGCCCTGATGTCGTCGACCGCCCAGCGCGGGTCACTCTCGGCCCACCGCTCGACGTAGTCGTCGATGGAACCGTCGTTGGGCCTGCTGTGGCGCTCGTAGAAGTCGTCGATCCAGCAGACTCCGACCTTGAACACGTCCTCGCCGGCGGGAAACACCCACGCGTACCCGCCCGGTGCAACGTCGTGGTCGAACTTGAACAGCATCGACGGCTCGTCGAAGGAGCCCGTCACCTCGTACTCCTTGCCGATCCCTCGCTGGGCGGCCGCTCGGTCCCACATCCCCAACTGCGTGGTCAAGGTTCCGGCCGGGCCGGTCGCGTCGACGACCAGGTCGGCGCTGTAGGTCACCGTCGAACCGCCACACGTACAGCGAACGCCAGCGACCGCGCCGTCCTCGATCACGGGTGCCTGCACGCGCGTGCCAGTGTGTATCTCGACCCCCCTTTCGGACGCATCCTCGCCCAGAAATTCGAGGAAGGCCGGAAAGTCGAGCACGTAGTTCGAGATCGCCAGCCGTGACTGTGCCCCTGGCCCCTCGAACAGCACGTCCGGGCACGCAGCCATCACCACCGATTCGGGGATGTCGTACCCCTCGATCACCTGCTCGAAGGTCCCACCGGTCGATTTGTCGTTGTCCGCCAGCGCGTCGTTGGCCTCCAGTACGGCGATGTCGTACTTCGTTCGATGCCCGACCTCCCGAGCGAACTGCAGGCCCGCCGGTCCACCACCTGCGACGACGATATCGTACTCCGGCATTCTCGGTTCACACTCAGGGATAAATCGGGTAGTCAGTTGCGGTCCGAAATCGACGTCCCCGGCTGGCGTCGCGTATCGAGAGAGTGGTCTGGCAGTCGTCTGTGCTGTTTTTGGACGATTTGCGTCCGTTTCTCAACCTCACGTGACAATATCTCTGAAGTCATACTAGTAATTCTAGTTCTTTCAATCTGTATGTCCATAATGGTTAAGCAGTGTCGTGCGGTAGCGTGGGACATCCATGATCGAACTCACTGTCGCCGCGGTCGACTGTGCCACCCCCGAGACGATCAGCCCGGACACGAGCGTGCGCGCTGCCGCCAGCACACTCCGTGAGCCAGCGACGCCTGCCCTCCCCGTTCTCGAAGACGGACGGGTCGTGGGCATCGTCACCGAGTCCGACATCGTCGCCCTCGTCGCCGAAACCGATACCCTCCCCTCGGTCCGAGCGATCATGTCGACGCCGGTCACGACGATTCCACCGTCTGCGACGCTCCCCGAGGCCGCCGAGCGGATGCGTGAGACCGGCGTCAAACACCTGCCGGTCGTCGACGACGACATCTATCTCGGCCTGCTGTCGGCCGAATCACTGGCGCCCTACCTCTCGCGCCGCAGTCTGGACATCGAATGGACCGACGATCCGGGAGACGTGGAGACGACCGGCACGGGTGGACTGACGATGAGCGATTGAAAACGTGGTAACTGTAACTTCTGTCTTGTGGTCGCGATCCACCTTCGTTCGAACAGAAAGAGCCGGTGGAGGGATTGTGAACCGGAGCAAGACGGTCGCCTCGCTTTGCTCGGTGCTGCGACTTGCAGGGTTCAAATCTTCAGGTGACGTATTTCCGGCTCACGGTGTTGTTCGCCGGAAAAGTAAGCCGGTGGAGGGATTGTGAACCACGCCGAGACTGCTCGCTTCGCTGCGCGTCTCGTCTGGTTCAAATCCCTCGTTTAGCTTTCGCTGCTCACGTTCGTTCGCAGCAGAAAGCCGGTGGAGGGATTTGAACCCTCGGCCTAATCCTTACGAAGGATTCGCTCTGCCAGTCTGAGCTACACCGGCGCGTGCATTCGGTAGGATGCCCAAGACGGTCATAAGGGTTCCGAAGTCTGGCGATTATGCCACCCCGAAACACACTACTTCGTCACCCGAACGTCGAGGACGACGTTGCATTCGTGAGGGGCATAGGAGCGGACGGTGTGGCGATTCTCGACGGTGACCTCGTATTCGGGTTCGAAGGCGTCGCGGATGGCGCGCTCTCCGGGACCGTAGGGGTCGTCCTCGTGCTGGATGTCGTAGTAGTGTAGGACACAGTCATCGCCAGCGAGGACCGCGGCGGTGTCGAGGAAGTCGTCGGCACTGTGGGGAAGGTTCAGCAAGAGACGGTCGGCCCAGCCCTCGTACTCGGAGGCGACCTCGCGCACGTCGCCCTCGATTGCGGTCACGCGGTCGACGACGCCGTTGCGTCGAGCGTTCTCCCGGAGGTACTCGATGGCGGGCGGATTTACGTCGACCCCGACGACCGTCGCGCCGCGTTTCGCTGCCGGGATCACGAACGGCCCGACGCCGGCGAACATGTCGAAGACGTGGTCCCCCTCGATGATCTGCTCTACGACCCGGTGGCGTTCGGTCGCCAGACGTGGCGAGAAATACACCGCAGCCAGATCCAGCAGGAACTCACAGCCGTACTCGCGATGAACGACTTCCGTCGGCTTTCGGTCTGGATCGTCGTCCACCTGTGCGAGCACGTCCCAGTCACGGACACGCGTCTGGCCCTTGATCTTCGAGGCACGATCGAGGACGGTCCTGACCGGGAGGTCAGAGGCGACGATGGCGTCGGCGATTTCGCGAGCACGGGCCGGATCGTCCTCGTCGAGGACGATGACCTCGCCGATCCGTTCGTAACTCGGTTCGAAGTCCAGTCGGTCGGCCGGCATCGTCTGTGATTCCCGAACCGGCGCATCGTAGTCGACGACTGCGAGGTCGTCCGGGACGGCCGTCGGATCGGTAACAGGGATGTAGATCGACGTATCGTCGACGACGATGTCGTGGCTGTCGGCGACGAGGTCCGCCTCGGCGAGGCGCTGCCGGGTCTCCTCGCCGGCCTCGCGCGCAACACGAACACAGGGGACGCCCATACCATCACTGACCACATCGCCAGCGGTAAGCCTGACGCTTCGCGCCCTTTATTGGCCGGCATCGTCGACAGAGTGTATGCTCACATTCGTCGGGCTTGGACTCTACGACGAACGGTCGATCACGGTCGAGGGACAGGAAGCCCTCCAGACTGCGACGGACGTGTTCGCGGAGTTCTACACGAGCAAACTGATCGGGACGACCACACAGAAGTTGGAGTACTACCACGATATCGACATCGAGGTGTTAGATCGCACGGGCGTCGAACAGGACCCAGACGTGATGCTGGACGCCGCCGAAGAGGGGGACGTAGCCTTCGTCACGGCCGGAGACACGATGGTCTCGACGACCCACGTCGACCTGCGACTGCGGGCCGAAGAACGCGGTATTCACACGCGCGTCATCCACGGTACGACGGCCCAGACCGCCGCCAGTTCGCTGACCGGTTTCCAGAACTACCGGTTCGGGAAGGCCACGACTCTCCCCTTCGAGGACGCCCACGGCGGCAACGGCGTCCCCCAGAGCGTCGTCGACACCATCGAGGACAATCAGGCACGGAATCTGCACACGCTGGTCTATCTCGACATCAAGGTCGACGACCCACACTGGGAGGGCGACCAGGAGTTCATGAGCGCCGATCACGCTGCAACGCTGCTGGCCGAGGAGTTCGACGACACGCTCGGCGTCGTCGTCGCCCGCGCTGGCAGTGCCAATCCCGTCGTCGAGGCCGATACTCTCGATACACTGGCGACCAGTGACTTCGGCCGCCCGCTCCACCTTCTCGTCGTTCCGGGCGAGTTGCACGACATGGAACGGGACGCACTGATTCGACTCGCTGGCGCACCAGCCGACGACTAATCCCCGCCGTCGGCCCGGACGCCCCCAGTATCCAGCGCAGCCTGCAAGTCGTACTCAGTCCCTGTCACCAGATACGCGACGTCCTCGATCAGCGAGAGAATCTCCGGAAGCTCCCGGACGATCAACCACGTGATCGCGACGAGTGCGATCACCGATCCGAACTGCGCGAGCAAGCGGTCGGCGATGTAGTACGACACCATCTGGGGATCCGACGTACCAAAGAGACCAGTGAACGTTCCGACGAACCACTGCATGTGTTGCTGGCCGAACATCGTCGCGATGAACACGTTCCGAACGAGATTCAGCACGTAGATCACTGGCACCGTCACCGCGAGTGCGCGCGCCTTCCGACGCATCGGTGCCTCGACGGCGAGGATCGCACCCGCGAGAATCGCGATCGATCCGATACCCGTACAGGCGACGATGATCGTGTACGTGATCGGGTTCGAATCACCCGGGAAGTAGAACGTGCTTTCGTACTGATAGTCTGATGATGGGTCGACGCCGTCGAGGACGCTCGTCCCGGTGACCAGTTGCGGGTCGACACCGATCAGCGACAACAGGAAGTCAGTCTGGGCTGCGACTGTCTCGATCAGCCACCCGCGAAGCGGGTTCGACGCGACCAGCGGCAGGTAGGCGAACGGTAAGTAGATCAGTCCCATGAATCCGACTGCTTTCGAGAGTGTCAGCAGCGACTCACGGCCGTTCCACAGGAGATAGCCCACGTACAGCGAGAGTGGGACGGCCGCGATGCTCCCGATCCCCTCGACGATGCTCTTCTGAACGAGTACGAAATGGGGCACGAGTACGAGCCAGAACAGCCCGAAAAGACCCCAGGCAACGGTACCGACGTACCGCGCCCGCTCGCGTGCGTCGCTTCGCGCCGACAGGAGAGCCGTCGCCAGAAAGAGTGTGACGATTACCCACGAGAGTGGGCGTGCAACGGCGAGTGGGTCGCCGACGAACGCGACAAGCGTGACTGCACCATCGACAACCATTCGTATCGATACATTACAGAATCCGCGCTATATGCTTTGTCGTTACGCGTGTCCAGCACGCACGACCGACTGTTGGCACTGGTACGTGAGATCCGAAGAAAAATCGCGAGTTCAGAGACCGGACGAAGTCCGGTTAGTTAGCGTCCTCAGTTGTTGCGCCGCGCAGCGAGCAGCGCAGCAGCGAGGAGGCCAACGAGCGAGAGGATGACGCCGAAGCCGGGACCGGAACCATCCGTGGTCTCGGTCTCGGTGTCAGTGCCAGGCTCCATCGTCTCGGTGTCCGTCTCGGTTGCCGTCTCGGTTGCCGTCTCGGTTGCCGTCTCGGTTGCCGTCTCGGTTGCCGTCTCGGTTGCCGTCTCGGTTGCCGTCTCGGTTGCCGTCTCGGTTGCCGTCTCGGTGGTGGTCGTGTCGGAGACCGTCACGACCGCGGAGGCCGTGACCGCACCATCGTCACCAGTGTACGGGGAGTCAGTGGAACCGCCACTGAAGTCGTACTCCTCGTTACCGTTGGTGTCCTGGTGGGGCATCGCAACGACCGTCGTGCCGTTGTCGATTTCCTGGTCGAGCGTGATCTCGACGGATTCCGTGGTGCCGGAGGTCTGGTAGTCGCTTGCACCGATGACCTGACCGCTGGCGTTGTTGAGGTGGATCGCAACGAAGCCACCGTCAGACATCGTGACGGAGTCGACCGTCACGGTGGTACCGTCGGATTCCTGGTCGCTGATCGAGACAGAGGCAGTCGGTGCGTCACCGACCTGACCATCGAAGGTTGCCTCGTCGTCGTCACCGACCTCGCTACCGTCGACACGAACTTCGAGCGAGAGGTTCGTGCCGGGTTCGACACTCGAGAAGTCCTCCGAGGTCGAGAAGGTACCGTTCGGCTGAACGGTCGCAGTCGGGTTCGCGAGGAACGGACTAGCCGTCCCCTTGGAGGTGATCTGCACCGTCACTTCCGTGCCGGGTGCGAGGTTCGTCTCGCCGGTGATCGTCTGGTCGGAAGCGGAGCTGACGTGGACCTTGTCGTCGCTGTCCGTGTCGAGCGAGGCTTCCGCATCGACGAGTCCGAACTCGTCGGAGACGCTCTCATCGTCACTGTCGCCAGTGAGGATGCCGTTGTTGTCCGTGCCGTTCACAGTGAACGTTGCGTTGTAGTCCTCGCCAGTCTCGACAATGTTCAGATTGTCGGTGTTGACGAAGAGGAAGTACGTGTTGTTTGCCGGATCAAGCATTGCGTCCGCGTTGGACGAGTTGACTTCGAAGGTCTTCGGATCGGCGTTCGCACCGACACTGTCGTCGGTCTCCTCGACCGTCAGGTTGATCTGACTCTCGTTGTTGAGTGCGTCGAAGAGGTCCGACGAGTTATCGACGTGACCCTCGATACCGGATGCAACGATCTGGTGGACTGCGTAGTCGCCGTCGACGACGTCGCTGGTCTGCGTGATCGAACTGCCGATGTCAGCGTAGATGTCAGCGACTTCGAGGTCGCCAACGTCGGTGCTTGCAGGAGCAGTCCAGATCTGGTGGCTCTCGGTGCTGCGCGGGCGCAGCGCCAGAGTACCACGGTCGTCTGCGTCAGTGGCAGTGAGCGCGTTACTGTCGTTGAGGTTCTCGCCGACAGTTGCGTTCATGTTGTAGTCGACTGCGCCGAGGAGCTTGTCTCCGGGGGCACCCGAGGGCTCGTAGAACTCGCCGCCCTCATGAGCCTGGAGGATGTCGTCGTCGCCGTCCTCGACAGTCGCTTTGTTTTCGCTGTCGGCGGAGATGTTACCTGCACCTGCAGTGAAGGTGTTCAGGTTGAGGGTAACCTCGCCGTCACCGCTGCCGTCTTCGACTTCAGCGATGTAGTAGTAGTTCTGGTCTTCGCTGCCGATGACGACCGTTGCCGTATCGGTGTTGGTCATCTCGACCGTAACGGAGGCGATGTCACCGCGCTCTTCCTGGAAGACCTTGTTGCCTGCGAAGGTAACGTCGGAGTCAGCGGCAGAGTCGACAACGATTGTGTCGGTCTCGGCCGTGACGCCACTTTCCGTAGCTGTCGCACGGACCGTGTAGTTACCAATGTCTTCGTCGAGTCCGGCCTCGCTGACGTTCTCGATGCTGTAATCGAAGTTACCTTCGCCGTCGAGCTGACCACTGTCAGTCGCACCATCGACGGCTTCACCGTCGGAGTTGATCAGTTCAACTTCGACTGGGATGTTGATATCCTCGGCAGAGACCGTGCCTTCGAAGTCATCCTCGTCCGTGATGGACGTGGAGTCGGCCTCGATTTCGAGACCCAGGTCTTCGACAGTGAAGCTGTGCGTATCGATCGCTCCGATGTCAGTACCGTTCGTGACGTTGTACTGACCGAGTTCGAAGTCGTCGGTGTTGACGACGTAGACATTGCTACCGTTCCCAGATCCGCGGGTCCGGTCAATTTCGCTGCTGCCGTCTGGGCCGACAATCTCGAACGTGCTCTTGTTGGTACCGTTATCGAGAGCAAGGTTGGTACCACGGTAGATATCGTTCGAGTCACCGTCACCGCTGGTGTCAAGCGACTCCGGAGCAATGGTGACATCGAAGTCGTTACCGTCATCGTCCATGGCCTCGCCACCAACGTCAGTGAAGCCAGAGATCGTGGCGTTGGTGACATCGGTGTTCACCGACGATCCAGTAACGATCGCAACCCGTGCGGGGTTGCCGTCTTCGCCGACCTCGAGGGCCGATTGAGCGGTGACGTTCGTCACGACACCGTCGTCACCGTTGATTGTAACATATTCGTCACCGCTAAGCTGTACGTCCTCGTCGAACGCGATCTCGAGGATAGCGTTCGATCCATTGTCGTAGTGGGTGACCTTTTCAACCGTAGGTCCACCGCTAGTATTGGCTGCAGCGGCTGCCCCACTGAGCGAGACGGTCATGGCGAATACAGACACGACCATCAGCGCAGCGAGGAAGAGGCTGCGAACCTTATCGTTAGTTCCTGTCATAGTTTGTTGTGTGCTTCTGTCGGCGACAGCAGCTTTCTCCCTGTCGGACGCGACCGTGTTGGTCGCGTACAGACCGAACCGGCATACTCGCTACTGACACCATAGGTAGGGGTACAGTCAAAGGGTTAGGCGGGTATTATAAATGCTTTGTGGTCACCTATGTGATGATGACACACAGACACACGGGCTGAAACGGCCGTTTTGGGCCGATGCGCTATATCGAGATTTGCCGAGACTGCGGCCCGAGTAGAAAGTGACAAACCGTGAAGGAAACGAGTGAGTCGCTGCCGAGAGTTCTACGGCGTGCCGATCTCGACTTCGTGGCCGTCCGCATCCTTGGTGAACGCGTAGTTGTAGTCACGCACCTTTTTCCCCGTCGGGTTTCCTCGTTCGTTCCACTCATACGGACGGTTGTAGTTGCGTACCGGTGGGCGTCGCAACGGGGTAGACGCTCACCGATACATCGCTACAACCGTCCGCATCCCTGCGGGAACCCTCGGCCAAAAATCTGCACCAAAAAGCGCTCGCTTCGCTCGCGTCCATCAGCTGGTGACAATCTCGACTTCGTGCCCGTCCGCGTCCTTGGTGAACGCGTAGTTGTACTCACGCACCTTTTTCGCCGTCGGGTTTCCTCGTTCGTTCCACTCACTGCGGGAACCCTCGGCCAAAAATCTGCACCAAAAAGCGCTCGCTTCGCTCGCGTCCGTCAGCTGGTGACAATCTCGACTTCGTGGCCGTCCGCGTCCTTGGTGAACGCGTAGTTGTAGTCACAGGACTCGGGGTCGCGGTAGTCCTCGGCCTCGCGTTCCAGCAGGGAGTCCCAGTCCGCTTCGAGGTCGTCGACGCGAGCGGCGAGGTGTCCCCACGCGTCGCCCATCTCGTACGTGCGCCCGTCGTAGTTGTAGGTGAGTTCTACGGTCATCGCTTCCTCGGCGGCGTCGGGGTCGGCCATGAAGTAGTTCGCGAACGTATCGGACTCCCAGCGGCCGGCCGGGACGTAGCCGAGTTTCCGGGCGTACCAGCCGATGGCTGCGTCGGCGTCTTCGACGCGGATCATCGTGTGATCGAGGCTGTACCGTGCGCCGTGGTCGCGCTCGACGATCTCGATCTCGTGGCCGTCGGGGTCTTTGACGAACGCGTAGCCGGGGTTTTCCTCCGGTGGTCGGTAGTCCGCGACGCCCTCGTCCATCAGTTCGTGGTACGCTTCGGTCACGTCCGCGACGCGGACGGCGATGTGGCCCCAGGCGTCGCCCATCGTGTACGACCGGCCGTCGTGGTTGTAGGTGAGTTCGAGGAGCGCGCCGTCCTCGTGGACATCTTCAGGACCGAGAAAGACGTTCGTGAAGGTGTCTGCCTCCCAGCGGCCCTTCTCTTCGTAGTCGAGGTGTGTCGTGTACCAGTCCAGCGATTCGTCGAGGTCTTCGACACGGATCATCGTGTGGTCGAGGGGCATTCCCATGTGCGAGCGGAGGGGCCGTGCGCCGAAAAGCCTAGTGCCAGCCATCACTCCGATGACAGCCCGATAGCGGCACGGATCGCAGGCCAATCGAAAACCCAGACGACCGCGAAGCAAAGCACCGTTCCGAGCGGAACGGCAAATCGGCCGGGTTGGCGAGAGAAGCCCTGTGCGAGGGAAAGCTGAGTCAGGCCGGCGAAGACGAGCAGGCCAGCAGTGAGGCGCCGGTCCTCGATGTCGAGGACAGCGCCACTGACCGCGCTCGCGACGGCACCGAGATAGAGCCAGACGCCGATGCCCCACGCGCGCAAGAACGGGGGAAGCCCTCGCGTGTACACGAAGTAATAATCGGTGATCGGTGTGATCGCACCGGTGTTGGGATCGACGAGGGCAAACGGAAAGACGAACGTGACGGTGCCGGCGACGGCGATCGTCCACGGGACGAAAGCGAGTGCGAAGATGGCAACGAGTCGGCGATTCGCGAGAAAGCGATTCATAAGGGGACGACGACCACGTAGATCACTGGGTGAGAATTCGCAGCACGTCCTCGTCTGCTAGCTGGTGATCTTTACCGACCTGTTGTTCGTCGTGTTTGGCGCTCGAGCCACTCACCCGGGCGAAGCGGAACCGCTCCTCGAAGTCACCGCCGAGTTTCTCGCAGGCGTCGGCGACAGTCTGGCCCCGGCGAAGGATCAGCGGTTCGTCCTTGTCGACCCCCCGGCCGGGCTTGTCCATGTATATTCGAATCAGCCCGAGGCGCTCCCAGATCTCCTCGCGCAGGGCGTCGAGACCGCGCTGTTCCTCGGCGCTGATGAACACCGCATCGTCTGGATCGATACCGTGGTCGCGAAGGTTCGCGTCGACGGTCTCCTTGTAGTCTGGCTCGATGAGATCGGCTTTGTTGACGACGACAGTCGAGGGCAGGTAGACGCGGTTGTCCATCACGCCGTCGATGAGTCGGTCGATATCGACCTGCTCGCCGATGGTCACGTCGGCGTTGACGTGGCCGTGTTCGCGCAGGACGCCCTTGATCGTCTCCTCGTCGAGGTCGAGGTCGACGCTGGCGTTGACCGACAGGCCGTCCTTGGCCTTCCGGCGGATGGAGACCCGTGGTGGTTCACGGTCGACTCGGACCTTGTTCTTGTACAGTTCGTCGCGCAGGCGCCCGTACTGCTCGATCTCGAACACCGAGAGGGTAAAGACGATCAGGTCGGCGGTGCGGACGACCGAGAGGACCGCCTGTCCGTCACCTTTGCCTGCGGCCGCGCCTTCGATAAGGCCCGGCACGTCGAGCATCTGGATGTTCGCGCCGCGATACTGGAGCATCCCGGGATTGACGTCGATCGTCGTAAACTCGTAAGAGCCGGTCTCGCTCTCTGCGTTCGTCAGGGCGTTGAGGAGCGTCGACTTCCCGACACTGGGAAAGCCGACGAGCGCAACGGTGGCGTCGCCGTGCTTCTCGACGGCGTAGCCGCCACCGCCGCCAGAGCCGTCTTGCTGTTCGAGCTTCTCTTTTTTCTCCGCGAGCTTGGACTTGAGGCGGCCGATGTGTGCCTCTGTGGACTTGTTGTAGGGCGTGCTGGCGATCTCCTCTTCGATCTCGCGGATCTCCTCTTCGAGCCCCATTATGTGTACGTCCGCCCTCGGTCCCGAATAAGGCTTTCCTCCTGCCCCGGCGGGACCGACAGGGGAAATTAGTCTTCGGTCTCGTCGATCGTCGCGAGTTTGATCGCGACTTCGGGTTTCGTCCAGATGACGAACTCGTCGCTGTCCTCGCGGTCGACGACACCGCGGATGTAATCTTCGTCGACCGGCGGCTGGTTCACCTCGGATTCGGTGATCGGCGCGACTTGCCGGACCTCGTCGACGATCCAGCCCAGCGCACCCTGATCGTCGAACGCGTCGGGGTCGAAGACGATCATCAGCGTCTCCGAGCCGTCAGCGTCGATGTCCATCAGCGCCTTGGGATCGAGGATCGTCGTGATCTGGCCCCGGAGGTCGACGACACCTTCGATGTACTCGTCGGTGTTTGGGACGCGCGTGATCGAGTCGCGTTTGACGATCTCCTCGACCAGCGAGATGTCGATGCAGTAGTGTTCGTCGCCCAGCGTGAATTCGAGGACGCGCGTCGAGTCCTCAGCCGTCGACGCGGACGCATCGACCGCTCCGGGTCCAGCCTCGATACCGTCGGCGTCGCCCGTCTCGGCGGTCTCGGCTGTCTCGACCGAGCCGTCTGTGGCCTCGATGGCGGCGTCGATGTCTTCCTGGTCCGGGAGTTCGACGCCCGTCGGGCCTTGCATGGCCGACGTGGAGACACCGGTCAGCGCATCGTCGCTCGTCGGTTCGGTGCTGGCCGGCGCACCACTGTCACCCGACGCTTCGGAACCACCGGTGACCTCGGCGGCGGCCTGTGCCGCCCGCTGTGCGATGGCCTGTGGATCGGGGTCGTCCTCGTCTGTCTCGTTCGATGCTGCTGGCTCGTTCGTCGGTGTCGATTCGTTCATGCTATCTTCCTGGGGCTGGTCGGAGCCGTCGGCTCGGGTCGGTCGTGCTGTCTCTTCGGTCTGATCGGCCGGCTCGGTCGACAGTGAGTCTCCCGCGCCCGAATCGTCGGTGTCTGCTTCGACCTGGTCGCTGTCGTCGTTGGTCTGGGCGTCGTCGGCGTGGTCAAGGTCGTCGGTGTCGTCGGCGTCGCTGTCGTCGTTCGTCTGGGCGTCGTCGGCGTGGTCAAGGTCGTCGGTGTCGTCGGCGTCGCTGTCGTCGTTCGTCTGGGCGTCGGTGTCCTCAGCGTCCTCGTCCCCGTCGTCGGTCGCTCGCTGGCCCTCTCGCATCCGTCGGATTCGATGGGCGCGTTCCATGCGTTCGTCGTCGTCGCTCATGCGGGGACCTCCTCGGTATAGCCGAACTGACGGTCGAGTTCCGTCGCGATGTCGAGAAAGACGTCTTCCATGTCGACGGATTGCTCGTAGTGGAAGATAGATTTGCCGGCGGAGAACGCCCGCTGGAGTGCGACGCGTTTGCGGACTTCCCAGATGGGGAAGTCCTCGAACACGGTTTCGAGCCACGAGAGCATGGTCCGGTCTTCGTTGGTCTTCTCGACGCGGTTGGCGACGACGCCCAGCGTGTCGACCGTGATATCCGCCTGCGCTTCGAGGGCGGCCATCTGGTCGATCAGTAGTTCGATCGCCCGTTCGGAGGTCGCCTCGGTCAGTGCCGGGACGAGGACGTTGCGCGCGGCGTAGATGCCCGTGTCAGTGAGTTTCCCGTAGAACGGGGGCGAATCGATGACGACGTAATCGTAGTCGGCTTCGATGGCTCCGAGCGCCTCGTCGAGCACGTCGAGCGTGTGTGATCCCGAGACGCTCTCGGGTGTGATGTTGAGCGCCATCTCGCTCAGTGTGTCGGGGTCGATGCCGACCGCGTCGTCGTGTTTGGCTCGGGCGACCAGATCAGCGATCGTCAGTTCGTGTTCGACCTGTAGCATGTCGATGTTGCTCGGAACGACATCCATCTCGTCGTGGTCGACGATCAGGTCTCCGAGCGACGACCGGTGGTCACCGCTTGTCAACACGTCGAACAGCGTCGGTGGTGCCGCGTCGTAGGCATCGACCAAGCCCAGGGCCTCTGTGGCGTTGCCCTGCGGGTCGAGGTCGACGAACAACACGTCCCGGCCACGCTCGTTGAGCGCGCCGGCGACGTTGACGGCGACTGTCGTCTTCCCAGTACCCCCTTTCGCGTTCGTCACGCACAGGCGTGCCGTATCGGACCCAGATTGGCGACTCATCGTCGGACTAGGAAGGTGTCGACACTACCGGAATATAAAAATACGCTCCCGATTATCAACGACTGGACTGGGAGACGGCGCGACGATATCACGAAACGAGCCGCTGAGCGCGTCAGACGGCCGTCTGACTGTGTGCAACATTTAACACGTTGGGGCGAAGTAGTTACAGTATCATGACCATCAACCCACGCGACTACGACCTCGACGAGTTACGCAAGATGGCACGACAGCAGCGACCCGAGAACGGGCTGGGCGACGAAGCGGAACTGGACCCGGCAGAGCTGAGCATGGCGATGGCCGACGAGGGCGACGCGGCTGCAGGCGACTCCTTCCGGGCCGGGCTGTACCGGGAGCTGCTCCCGTTCCTCGGTGGCGACGGCGCGGAGAAGCCGTACCTCGCACAGCTACCCGAGAACTACGCGGCCGAGTTCGTCGTGTTCGAGTGGCTGGAGTTCCTGCTGATGCACTCGGGGTATCACGGTGCCGAAGACGCACTCGACTACTACGAGGACGTGGACTGGATCACCGAAACGGTCCAGTCGAACCTCTCGGATTACCTGCGGGGAATCGACGAGTCAGGGACCAACGACGGCAACAGTCTCGACGTCGACGACCACATGCTGAGTCTGGTCTACATCGCGAAGCTTCACTCGATGCAGTAGGATCGTCGCGGTCGTGATGGGTCGATGGCGAAATTCGCTGTGGGGCAGTCCGATTATCAGTGCTGTTACTTTGGTCGGGGGTTATATATCTGACCGGTGAAAATCACGTCGTATGAGTGAGGACGCTGCAGACGAGACTCCGCCAGCAGACGAGTCAGTCGACGAGGACGCTGGCGACACGGACGCCGAGATCAGTGACGCAGGACAGGCCGTTCCGATCGGCGTGAAACTGGGGAGTACACGTACTGTCATCTCGGTTCCGGGGGCACGTGGTACGGAAGACGAGATCATCAGGACGCTGACCTGCCTCGCGACCTACGAGGACGCACTCACGGGCGAAGAGAAGATCCTCTACGGCGAGGAAGCCGCGACCGAATACCCCGACCGGGTCCAGTTCATGCTTCGGTCGGGACTGCCCGAAGACGAGGATCGGGCAGAACTGACCGCGACGTTCTTCGAGGCGCTGATCGAACAGAACGACCTGCCCGAGTACAGCGCCGTCGTCTACGCGATCCCGACCATCGACAATCCCCGCGGGCTCGAAAACCTGAGTTCCGTCATCGAGGGGAGTTCGATCGGCAAGCGCCTCGTCGAGAGCTACCCCGAATCGCTGTGCGGTGCGATTCCGGCCTTCGGCGACGACCTCGAAGCGATCGACGAGATCTTCATCGCCGTCAACATGGGATCGACGAACCTCGAAGCATCGGCCTACCGCCGCGGTGAACAGCTTGCACCCTTTACCACGGGCGCGGTGACGGGCAACGAGGTCGACCGGATGATCGCCAACTACGTCGAAGAGGAGACGCAGGGCCGCGTCAACATCGACACCCAGACCGCCCGCGAGTACAAGGAAGAACACGCCGACTTCGTCGATTTCGAACCCTTCACCGACATCATCCAGCAGCCCGGTGGTGGCTCCCACGAGTTCACCATCGAACGGTCGGTGATGGACGCGGTCGACGAGTATCTCGACGATGCCGTCGAGGAGATCGCGAACACCTTCCTCCCGGAACTAGCCAACGATTACATGAAGGTGTACCAGCTCGCACTGGATCGTCCGATCGTCCTCACCGGCGGGATGGCGTGTATCCCGGGGATCGTCGAGGAGTTCGAGGCGCGCCTGAGCGAGGAACTCGACCGTGAGATCGAGGCTATCGCGGCCGACCAGCCCGACATCGCGCCGACGATCGGTGCCCAGCGGATCGCCGAGCGACTCACCGAGAACGCCTAAGAACGGCCGGCCCAGGTCCCGAGCCAGCGGACGATACGGGGCGATCCCCGGTGTGGTATCGACGAGAACGTCTCGAAGACGGTCGAATCGATCTGAATCACCGCGGACTCCGACTCCGTGTCGGTTCCACGGCCAGCCTCACGTCGCTCGAACATGCTATCCATTTTTCGACGACAGTGTGGTAAAGCTCAGTCAGACAGCCGTCAGTCGGAGAGCAGACGGAACGCGCTCGGTGAGCGAGTGAGAAGGTCCTGTGAGAAGCGTCTCACGAAATTTGAGTGTAAATTTCACGTCTAAGTATCAATATAGAATAGATGAGGCTCATAACGACAGGCGTAGAAGGTGTAATTGATGGGTCGCATTATCAGATTGAATAATGGGGAGAGAGAATCGGCCTCGGTTCTCACACAGACCGGCAAGGGTGGTCTCCTGTCGGCTGGCTACCTTCGTGAGGACCCCGCAGCGGCACACCTGCAGGACGAGACGCCGGTTTTCGTACTGACGAACCAGAAGCGCGGGATCGAGATCGAACGAGAGGGGTCACACGAGCGTATCACCTCGGGCAAGGGCTTTCGGACGATCACCGTCGTCACGGACAGGCGGATCGTCGTCCTCGTCGGCGACAGCAGTCACGAGAACGTCGACGGCGACCAGCGCCTGTCGGTGCCGTTCACCGAGGTCGAGTCCGTCGCAAGCGAGGGCGGACGGCGCGGGGGGACGCTCACCCTCGATCGGACCAGCGGGACGACGTGGACCATCCACGCTGGCGGGTCGGGACTGGATGCCGTCGAGGAGTTCGTACGGGGAGCCGTACAGGCCTGGACTCACGTGGAGTCGACGATCGATGGCGTCACGCGTGCGTTGGTCAGCGCGCTGGACCGCCGCGACAAGGGGGAGTACGACGACGCGCTCGACGCCGCACAGGCGGCCACGGACCAGCTCGAAGACGCCGTCCGAACCGCACGGGAGTTCGACAGAGAGTGGCCGGGAACGGCGATACTCGACCGTGTGCTACAGGTCGCCGACCGCTGCAAGAACACGATCGCGACGGTTCGGGTCGGTCGCGCGCGCCAGTTCGCCGACCGGGCAGAGCGTCGCTGGCGAGACGACGATCTGGAGGGAGCACGCGACGCCTACGAGCGTGCACAGAGCGAGTACGAATCGATCTGTGCGATGTCGTCAGACGCCGTCGAGGACCGGACCCGAATCGAGGCCGAAGCAGAGCGCGTCGACAGGACGATCGAGCAACTCGAAGACGCACCACTGCAGAAGGCCATCGACGCCGACAAAGCGGCGAGTGAAGCCGACGACGACGAGACCGCAGTGACACACCTCGAACGAGCGATCGACCTGTATCAGGACGCGATCGAGATCGATCAGGACGCGCCCGAGCGACGCTTTACCGGCGATCCCGAGGACATCAGAGAGCGCCGTGAGGACGTGATCGAGTCACTGACATCGACGCGTCGGAACGTCGCCACGGACGCCAAGCAGGCCGGAGAGTGGTACATCGGGACCGACCAGTACGACCTCGCAATCGAGGAGTTCGAGACAGCACGTGACCAGTTCGAGCGTGCGATCGAGGTCGCGGCCGAACACTATCCCGACGCCGTCGATCACCTCGAAACGGATCTCGCGGCCGTCGAAGACAGTCTCGAACGCGCACGGGCCGCGAACAACGGCGAATCCGTCGATCCAGTCGAGACGGACCCTGCCGACGACGAACCCGACTACGCCGTCGAGGCGACGATCGGAGCGGCCGAAGACACGGACGAGACCGACGAGCAAGCGCCGGAGACGGAGCCAGCCGCGGCCGAGCCAGATTCCCCCGGGGAGAGCATCGAACGGCGTCTCCGAGAACTCGACGAGGATCGGTTCGGTGATGTCGTCGCGACCGTACTCGGAGAGACCGGGTGGACCGTCGAAGCGGCCACCGACGACACCGTCATCGTCGCGAAAGGGAACCCGACGACCGAGCGGATGCTCGTTCGCCTCTATCATCGACCCGACGGAGAGCCAGTGACCGAGGCAGCCATCGAGACGTGTCGTGACCTGCGTGCAGAGCGGTCGAACGTGGACGCTGTGATGATGGCGACCTCCGCAGGGATCACCGACGAAGCGACGCGACGCTCCCGTGAGGAGGAGGTCCGCCTCCTCGACGACGAGTGTCTCGCCGCGGTCATCGAGTCACGTGACCTCGGAGACGAACTCGTCTCGAACGCCGTGGAAATCGAGTAACTGTCCGGCAGCGACCCATCCCCGACGGTCGAGAAAGGGTTAAGCCCCCTGCCCATCTATCATTATTTATCATGAAGTGCCCGAACTGTGGCGAACGCATGAGCTACAACGACGAAACGACCAAACTGCTGGAGTTCGCCTGCTCGCGTTGCCACCAGACGGTCATCGAGTACAAACCACGCGCGCGGACCGTCGCCTGATACGGACGGTTGTAGCGATGTACCGGTGAGCGTCTCCCCCGTGACGACGCTCACTGGTACGCAACGACAACGTTCCGTATGACACCCTACCAACGCGGTCGGTGACGGACAGCGCCAAGAAGCGAGAACGGGAAGCTTTTGATTGTGCTCGTCTTTGTCCGGTTATGACTGATTCGTCGGTTCGTGTCGCGATGCTCTCGGCGGGCGACTGGACCGGAGAGCAGATCGCTGCGAGAGAGTGGGCCGAGACGAGCGGTTTCGACGTGACGGCCGTCACCGTCGGGGAACTGGTCGACGGGACGACGACGCTGTCGAGGGTCGACGTGTGCTGGTGGCACGCCGACGAGCCGCCGGCACTCTCCGTCGACTCCGACCTCGGGGGTGTCCTCCGAGCGTTCGTGCGCTCGGGTGGTGGGCTGGTTCTCTCACTCGCCGCACTGACGGCCGTCGAGGCGCTTGGGATCGATCCCGTCGCCCCGGATGCCGTCGGGCCGGACCCGGACAGTCCAGAAACAGGACCGCTGGTCAAGGCCGCGTACGACGACCACCCACTGTTCGCGCCGCTGGCAGACCGCCGGCCGATCACCAGAGGCCCCACCGAAGCGACGCTCGCGCGGTACGACAGCATTCTTCCCGAGCGCGGCGAAGTACTCGCGAGCACGGCACGCATCGACCACGACGTGCCCGATCTGGTCACGTGCGTCGGGTGGTCGCTGGGCGAGGGCGTCGTCCTTGGTCTCGGTGACGGTCTCGTCTTCGGGGCGGCGGGCGGCGATGTCGACGCCCGCGACCGGCTCGCTCGCTCACTGCTGACGGCCGTCGGCGAGACGACCGTCCCCGCGCGACCACGTAGCGGCGAGGAGATCGCTGCGTTGCGCGAACAGTTCGACGACGACCACCACCGTCCAGCATATCACCTCTCGACACCGGCCAACTGGCTCAACGATCCCAACGGCATCATCCAGTGGAACGACCGCTATCACGTCTTCTATCAGTACAACCCCGGCGGCCCCTATCACGATACGATCCACTGGGGCCACGCGGTGAGCGACGACCTCGTCCACTGGGAGGACGAACCGGTCGCACTGACGCCCTCGCCGGACGGCCCCGACAGGGACGGCTGCTGGTCCGGGTGTGCCGTCGACGACGACGGGACGGCGACCATTCTGTACACCGGTGGGCGTGATCGTAAACAGCTCCCGTGTCTGGCGACGACTGGGGACCCGGCGCTGCGGACGTGGAACAAAGACGAGAGCAACCCCATCATCGAAGAACTCCCGCGCGACCCGGACGTGCTCTCGACGGAACACTGGGACGGCGAGTTTCGCGATCACTGCGTCTGGCGCGAGGACGGCACATGGTATCAGCTGATCGGAGCCGGCATGGAGAACGGCGGCGGCGTCGTCCTCCTGTACGAGTCCGCGGACCTGCGGGACTGGGAGTACTGTGGTCCGATCCTCTCGGGCGACCGAGACATCCCGGAGGAAACCGTCTGGGAGTGCCCGGAACTGCTCGATCTGGGCGGCAAGCAACTGCTCCACGTCTCGAACTACGAGGACGTGGTGTACTTCCTCGGGACGTTCGACGGCGACAGTTTCGATCCGGAGTATCGGGACAAACTCGACCACGGCGACTACTACGCCCCCCAGTCGATGCGAACCGACGACGGCCGCATCCTGACGTGGGGGTGGCTGCCGGAAGCACGGGACGTGAGCGCACAGTGGGACGCCGGGTGGTCCGGGACGATGTCGCTCCCGCGAGAACTGTCGCTGGCCGGTGACGGCCGACTCGAACAACGACCCGCCGACGAACTGACTGCACTCCGGGGAGCGAACGAACACCACGGCGGCGTCGAACTCGACGACGGCGAGACGACGACGCTCGCGACGAGCGGCCGGACGGTCGAACTCGCTGGCCGGTTCTCGCTCGTGGACGCCGACGCGGTCGAGATTCGGGTGCTCGCCGACCCCGACGGCACCGAGCGAACGCCGATCCGATACACGAAGGACAACGAAGTCGTCGTCGACCGAACCCACTCCAGTACGGACCCCCGAGCGACCAGCGATAGCCAACGCATGCGCGTGACGCCCTACGACGAACCGGTCGACCTCCGGGTGTTCGTCGATGGCTCCGTCGTCGAGGTGTTCGCAAACGAGCGTCACTGCCTGACGAGTCGCGTCTACCCCACCGGCACGGACTCGACGGAGATCGAACTGCGTGCCGTGGGCGGGCGCGTTCACATCCCGACGTTCGACGCGTGGGAACTCGACGATATATGGGCGTGAGGGCGACCTCGACGCCTCGCGGCGGCGAGAATCAGTTACTGTCGTTGTGGTAGGAACCACGACCGGTCCCGTCTGCACGCGCGAACAGTTCGCGATCCGTCGGCGGCAGGTCCTCGTCGGGCAGGGGTATCTCCCAGTGGTCGAGCGTACCCAGAATCTCGGTCCGAGTACCCTCGACGTTCATGCGAAGCGTTGGCCCGAGAGTGCCGCCGAAGCGTCGCATCTGCTCTGACTCTGGCAGTTCGGAGACCAGATCCAGCGAGTCGGCGTCGAAGTCGTAGTAGTTGAAGAAACTCTGGACGAGCACTTCCTCGCGGTGGGGGAAGGCCATCCACGAGTAGGCCTGAAAGGGCGCGTTGGCGGGGTTGGTCGCGACGAGACCGGAGTCGTTGAGCGGGGCGTAGTCCCCGCGCAGGGAGTCGGCGGCGAAGCCATACAGCGCGTCGTAGCCCGAAAGGCCGGGCGCGAAGGTGTGCATGTGGCTGGAAATGAAGAGGTAGTACAGGCCGTCGCGGTAGACGACGTGGGGGCGTTCGAGTTCCTGATTGACGCAGACCGAGTCCAGCAGCGGGTCCTTTAGCTCCCAGTCCAGTGGGTCGCCGGTCGGCGAGTGGGCGAGACCGATACTACCGTTGAACGCCTGCTGGGCGGCGTCGCCGCCGCAGGCATCGCTCCCCTCGGGCACGGGCGTGTTGGCCTCGAACAGGAGGTAGGTCTCGCCGGTCGCCGGGTCCTCGAAGAACCACGGGTCACGGAAGGTGTAGATCATCCCGCGGGACTGGTCCTCGCGCTCGTAGCGCTCACCGTCGGGGCGGACGAGTTCGTGGTGGGTCCACGGACCCTCGATACTGAAGCCGTCGCCGGTGACTGCCTCCCCGCCGGAGGCCCCGACGATCCGCTGGGTGTAGGTGAGTTCGTCGGCCCCTTGCTCGCCGGCGGCAGTGTAGAAGACGTAGATGTCGCCGTCGTCGAGCAAGGCCGACCCAGCCCACGTGCGCTGGCCCAGCGGGTCCTCGAAGATCGGCCCGCCGTTGTGCCACGTCCGGCCGTCGGGCGAGTAGAAGTAGCGGATCGTCGCCACGTCGTGGCGCTTGCCCGGCAGCAGATCCGCTGGTGCCGTCAGCGAGAAGGCGACGCGGTAGCCGTCGACTTCCGCGATGGTGCCATCACGGTTACGCAACAGCCACGTGTCCCAGACGTGGACGTCGGGCGCTTGGTCGGTCGCCGGTGGATAGAAAATCGGCGTCGTGTTGTCCGTCGTCCGCTGGATGCGCGTTGCGTGTTCACGCGACCAGCCAGATCGTGCACCGTACCCGGGTGCGCCGTCGTCAGAAACGTTCCGAACCATGGACTACCTGTGTCCGACTGGCTCAAAAGGTTTACTACAGCCGTTGTACTCAGTCTGCAGTCCCGTTCGGTCCCGTCAGATCGAGGGGGCGAATCCAGATGGCCCACATCGCGACTGCGCCCAGACCGTACCCGAGCGCCCAGACGACACTCCCGACGAGTCCGTAGCCAAACGAGGTCAACACGTACTTCGCCAGTCCCGGGACGATGACGACCAACGCGAAGGCGAGTCCGAACGCGATCTTGTTCCGTCGACCGCTCGCGGTCGTTGCCATAGCTATGCTTGGGGTGGCGGGCGTAAATGCGTGCCGAACCGGAGCTATTCTGCGTCGAGACGGTCGAAGACGGCCCACGACGGGTCGGCGTCCGGGACCTGCTTTGGCTCCCCGTCGAGGTAGACGCCATTTCCTGCCCCGACACTGCCGACGACGGCCGCTGGTGTCCCGCGATCCCGGAGTGCAGTGACGACGCTATCAGCCCGGTCCTCCTCGACGGTCACGGCGAGCGTACCGGCGCTCGTGACCGTCCACGGGTCCAGATCGACGGCGTCACACACGTCCGAAACTCCCGGCTGGACGGGCACACGATCGGTGTCGACGTCGAACCGGACGCCCGCACCGCGGGCCATCTCGGCTAACCCACTCGCGAGACCGCCTTCGGTCGCGTCGTGCATCGCCGTGACGCCGCCCGCGTCGAACGCCACTCGGGCGTCACGGACGGCCGCGATGTCGTCGACGCGGTCCTGTGCCGTCGCGACCGTCGCCGGATCGAGTCCCAGTTGCTCGGGGAACAGCGTCGCGAGCAGCCCCGTGATCTCCGCCGCTGGCCCGGTCGTGACGACGATCCGGTCGCCCGGCGTCGCGCCGTCCGGCCTGACGATCTCGTCGTGATCGCCGACGCCAAGCACCGTCGCACTACCGACCCACGAACTCTCGATGCCGGGGTATCGGGCCGTGTGCCCCGAAACGATGCTCACGCCGAGGCGTTCGGCGTGGTCGCTGATCGCGCGCCACACCGTCGCCAGATCGTCGTCACTCCATTCGGGTGGGAGCGTCAGATTGATCGCCAGATGCGAGGGGGCAATCCCGGAGACCGCCACGTCGGTCAGGACGATCTCCAGTGCCAGCCGACCCGCGCGTTCGAGGCCAAGCGCGGGCAGCAGTGAGACCGGGTCCGTCGCGATGACGACTGCCTGCCCACCCACGTCGAGTACGCCGAAATCGACGCCGTGGCGCGGCCCGACCGTCACGTCCGACCGCTCGGCCCCGAGATTCGGATAGATGATCTCTTCGAAGACGGCGCGGTCGATCTTGCCCAGATCACTCATCGCTCTCGGTTTGGCGGTGGTGCCCTAAAGTCGCAGCTATCCGGTCGTATCGGGGCACACGAGGTTCGTCGGCCGACGCGGCACACTCGGCTGTCCGGCTCACAGTACGTGGACGGCGTCACGGTCGAACCCGAGCCGTACGTCGCCCGTCGGTGGCTCGCTCGCGTCCGTCTTTGCGACGAGCGTTCGGTCCCCCCAGTCACAGTGGACGCGGTACGAGTCCCCGAGGAACTCGACGGTGTCGACAGTGGCCGACAGCGTCGCGCGGTCGTCGCCGACCGGGCCGTCACTGACCGCCCTGTCGCCGACCGTGATCGACTCCGGGCGCACCGAGAGCGTGATCTGCCGCCCGCCGTCGAACGCCCGGTCGACAGGCAGCGGGATCGAGACGCCGTCGACCGAGGCCTGCGAGGGTCCCGTGACGGCCGCGTCGAAGACGTTGTTGTCGCCAACGAACTCCGCGACGAAGCGGGTCGCTGGCTCACGATACACCGTCTCGGGCGTGGCGATCTGCTCTACGCGACCGTCGTGCATCACCGCGACCCGGTCCGAGATGGCGAGGGCCTCTGCCTGATCGTGGGTCACGTACACCGTCGTGATCCCCAGATCGGCCTGAATCGACTTGATCTGGACACGCAGACGCTGTCGAAGCTGTGCGTCCAGTGCCGACAGCGGTTCGTCAAGCAAGAGCACGTCCGGTTCGGGCGCGAGCGCGCGAGCCAGCGCCACCCGCTGTTGCTGGCCCCCCGAGAGCTGATCGGGGTCCCGGTCGGCCAGATCCGCGACCTCGACGAGTTCGAGCAGTTCCGTCACCCGTGTCGCGTCGCTGCTGGTCTCCCCGGAGTCGCGAAACTGTAGGCCGTAGGCGACGTTCTCCCGAACGCTCATGTGGGGAAAGAGCGCGTAGTTCTGGAAGACGATGCCGGCGTTGCGATCCTCGGGTGGCACGTCGGTCACGTCGTTGCCACCGATCGAGACCCTCCCAGCGTCGAGTGCCTCCAGCCCGGCGATCGCGCGCAACGTCGTGGTCTTCCCACAGCCGGAGGGACCGACGAGCGTGAAGAACTCGCCGTCGTCGATCGACAGCGACACGTCCGAGAGGGCAGTGACGCCGTCGTAGGCGACCGAACAGTGCTCGATCTCGACGCCGGTCGTCGTCATGGTTCCCACCGCCCGCCGACGCGGTCGATCACCACGAAACTGACGGTCGTCACCGCGAGCAACACGGTGCCCATCGCCGTCGCCGGCCCGAGGTTCGGCCCGAGCGAGCGGTTGCCCGTGTACCGTTCGAGTGCGACCGGCATCGTCGCGCTGTCGACGCCCTCCGCGAGCAGCACCGTCGAGTCGAACTCGCCGATGCTGATGGCGAAGGCGAAGGCCGCCCCCGCGACCAGTGCCGCCCCGATCAGCGGGATCTCGATGTCGACCAGCGTCCGGGCGCGACTCGCACCGAGCGACCGGGCGGCGTCGACCAGTCGGTCGTCGATAGCACCCAGCGCCGGAGTCACGTTGCGCGTCACGAACGGATACCCCGCGACGGCATGGGCCGCGACGATAGCGGCCGGGCCAGTGACGGTCAGGCGATGCCCCAGAATCTCGGTGCCAAAGACGAGCGTCTGGAGCATCCCCAGTCCGAGGACGATGCCGCTGACGGCGAGCGGTGCCGTCAGGAGTGCCTCGGCGAGTCGCGACCCGCGTCGCTCGCGCGTGGCGACGAGCGAGACGACCAGCCCCATCGGCACAGCGACCGCGAGCGCGCCGACACCGAACAGCAAGGAGTTCGACACTGCCTGACTGGGCTGGATCGTCCCGGTCGCCGCGCCCGTCTGCTGAGAGAGCAAGAACGCGTAGTACTCGCCGGTGAACTGTCCCTCGGGCGTCGTCACGCTCTCGATGACGAGGCTCGCCAGCGGGCCGACAAAGAGGACGAGGACGACGACAGCGTACCCGAGCAGGGCGAGGCGACGCGGGTCGGTCAGTGAGCGCCAGCCGTCGACGAGGGGCTCGCGGGCCAGTCCACGGGACTCGCCACCGGACTGGAGTTGCATCGCTTCGAACCGGAGGTAGAGATAGATCAGGCCGAGCGACAGCGCCGTCTCGATCGCGCCCAGCGTCGCCGCCTCGGCCAGCGCGAGGTTCTGGACGCGATCGAACAGCCACACCTCGACGGTCGCCAGTTTGAGGCCGCCAAGCGCCAGCACGATGGGGAACGACATGAACGTGAACACGAAGGTGAGCACCGCCGCAGTCCCCAGTGCCGGGAGCAGTTGCGGGACGATCACGTCACGGAAGGCCCGCAGCGGCGAGGCCCCCAGCGTCCGGGCGGTCTCGACGCGCCGCCCGTCGACCGATTCCCAGGCGGCCGTCACCAGCCGCGTCACCAGCGGCGCGTTGTAGAACGCGTGGGCCATGATGACGATTTCGAGCGTGAACGTGAGTTCGACCGGCCCGAGACCGACGACGCCGAGGAGATCGTTGAACACACCGCTCCGGCCGAACATCGCGAGAAAACCCACGGCGACCATGATCGACGGCATGACAAAGGGCAGGATCGTCACCGACCGCAGAAAGCGCCGGGCGGGAAACTCGAAGCGCGCCAGCAGGTACGCGCCCGGCAGTCCGACGACAACGCTCGCCACTGTCGAGAGGAGCGCCTGATACGCGGTGAACCCGAACAGTCCGAAGTCGATCGACGGGACGCCGTCAGCGAGCCACTGGCCGATTCCGCCCGGCACGCCGAGCGGGTCGACGAACAGTGAGTGGGCCACGCCGGTGTAGAACGGGTCACCGAGGACGGTGAGCAGTGGGTCGACGGTCAGGCGGCCGCTCGCATGGATCGCACTCGCGAGGACGCTCCCGACGGGCAGATAGAACACGACCACCAAGGTCGCGAGCGTCGCCACGGCCCCGGCCGGCAGCGCGATCCGATCGACCCGGCGAGCCATCGCTACGAACTCGCGACCTGTCGCGCCCAGGCGTCGATCCAGTCGCCGACGTTGCCCGCCAGCTCGTCGTAGCTGAAGGTGACTGGCTCCGGCGGTTCGAGCGCGTACTCGCCGAAGTCACCGCCCGGTTCGACGCCCTCGACGGCCGGGAACTGGACGTTTCGGACCGCGATTTCGGACTGGGCGTCCTCGGTCAACATGAAGGACATGAACTCACGTGCGATTTCGGGGTTGTCCGCGTCGGCGAACTGTGCCATCCCCTCGGGGTTGGCATAGCCCTGATCGTTCAGGAAGCCGACCTGATGGCGCGACATGTCGACGCCCTCGCCGTGGTAGTACACCTGATCGGTGGAATAGGAGACCACCATCGGTGCCTCCCCGTTGTCGTAGGCGTTGTAAGCCGTCGACCAGTCCGAAAGGACCTGCGTCCCGTTGTCGATCAGATCGGCCCAGTAGTCGAGATAGCTGTCCGGTCCTTTCTCGTGGATGGTCCACAGCAGGAAGGCCCGGCCGGGGTCGGACTGCTGGGCGTTCTGGGTGATGAGCGCGTCCTCGTAAGCCGGCTCCAGCAGCGAGTCGAACGTCGCCGGTTCCTCGACCTCGCCTTCGTCGTAGACGAGACTGATGTAGCCCGTGTCGTAGGGGATCGCCCGCCCGTCCGGGTCGAACTGTAGCGAGGACTTGACCGCGTCGCTGCCGGCGACCTGATCGCTGGTGGCCGCAAAGAGCGGGTCGTCGAGTTGCTCGTCGACGCGGACGAGTTCGCCGGTGTTCAGGCCGACGTACAGATCGGCGTTGACCGGTGCACCCTGTGCCGTGCGCTGGATGTAGCGATTGACGCCGTTCTCGGGCGTCTCGAACTCGACGGTCACGTCCGGGTGTTCGGACTCGAAGGCAGACTTGAGCCAGTTACCCGCCGTCTCCTCGCCGGTGAAAGAGGTGTACGTGGCAACGGTGAGTGTCCCGTTCAGGTCTGAGACCGTCCCCGTCGTGGTCCCCTCGGTCGTCGTTTCCTCTGTGGTGCTCGTCGGAGTGTCGGTCGCGGTGTCGGTCTCCGGGTTCGCCGTCGTACTGTCGCCGTCGCTCTGTGTCGTGGTTCCATCCTCTGTACAGCCTGCGAGTGCCGTCAGCCCCGCGAGCCCGGCACCCGTCCGGGTGAGAAAGGTTCGTCGTCGCATTTCCCAGTTGTTACACCGAGTAATACTTGAACCACTCGTTCTGTCCAGCGCCGTCACAGTTCCCTGACATCATCGATCCGACGGATCAGAACAGTCCGAGTCCACCGGCGAGAAGGCGAGCGCCGATCACGGTCAGTAAGCCGAGGACGAGTCTGCGACGCCAGCGTTCGGTGATCCGAACGCGAAGCCGACGCCCCACCGAGACGCCGACCAGCGTCGGGAGCGCCGCCACGATCGAAAGCCCGAACGTGGTCACGTCAGGGTACAACCCCAGCGCGCCGGCGGCGAGAACCCGGACGCCGTTCAGTCCGAGAAAGAGCATCGCCACGACACCCACGAACAGGCCATGCGAGAGGTCGAAGCTCCGAACGTACGCGATCAACTGAACGCCGACGTTCGTCCCGCCGAAGACCACGCCCGAGAGACCACCGACGCCGACCATCGCCAGTGGCCCGTCGACGAAGCAGCGTCGCTTGGCTCGTTCGAACCCCGGGATCGCGACGGCCTGCTGTGTTGTCGCGACGAACCCCAGCGAGAGCACCCCGAGACCGACTCGAAGCGGTGCGGTCGGAATGCCGTCGACGGCGACGAGTCCGACGACGGTCCCGACCAGTGCCCCGGCAAGCAGCGGCCCGAAGCGAACCCCACAGGTCCGCAGTTCGTCGGCCGATAGCTCACGCACCAGCGAGAGGTTCGCCGCGAGGATCGGCACGATCATGAACACGACCGCCGTCGCCGGGTCGATCACCGACGCCAGCACCATCGTTCCGACGAGCGCGAACCCAAAGCCCGCGAGACCGTTGATCGCCCCCGCCACGAGGACGACCACGACGACGAGCGCACCCAGTATGGGCGTCAGTGTGACGGACACACGGGTTCGTTTCGTCGCCATCGATATATACGATCCGGGGGTCGTTCGATCCTCGCGCACGAGCGTGTCCAAAGCAGTACGCCTTTTGCCAGCCATCACACCAGTGACGGTATGGAGCGCTACGAGACCCGGATCGACGACGACACGCTGTTTCTCGAGGTCGGCGATCAGGACCTCGAAGTCGGTTCGCTGGACGACATCTGTGAGATCATCGGTGGCGACACCTACACGCTTGAGTACGACACGAAAGCACAGGCCGCGGCCTGGATCTCGACCGACGACGACGGAACGATCACCTTCGACGTTCGCGAGACGCTCGCGGACATGGACTACAACGAGACGATCGTCGAGAAGATCGCCGACCAGCCAATCGACGCGACGAACAGCGACGGCTATCCGATCAGGACGGCGAAATTCGCCGCACTGATGGAAGAGATCTGGGACTCGAAAGGCGCAGTCGACCTCAGCGAGTAGGGTCCGACGGCGCTCGTGCGACGATCACGAACGTCTCGGGGCGTGTCGTCGCTATATCGATCTCGAAACCGACCGCTTCGAGCGCCGTCTCCGCCTCGTCGACACCGAACCGTTCGTCGAGGGGTGGCCCGGCGTCGCCACTCCCGCTCGCCGCCCAATCGACGACGACGAACCGTCCGCCCGCGACCAGCACGCGCCCGACTTCCGCCAGTGCCGCCTCGTCGGCGAACTCGTGGTAGGTCATCGTCGAGAACGCCGCGTCGATCGTGTCGGTCCCGACGGGCAAGTCCGCGACCTCGGCCGTGAGCAAGTCGACGTTCTCCGGGACCCCCTTCTCCCGATAGTAGTCGTGCATGGCTGCCTGTACGTCGACGGCTGATACCGTCCCCGC
The DNA here is from genome assembly GCF_058933345.1 of Halomicrobium sp. HArcht3-1. NCBI lineage: Archaea > Methanobacteriati > Methanobacteriota > Halobacteria > Halobacteriales > Haloarculaceae > Halomicrobium > Halomicrobium sp. HArcht3-1. The sequence goes on from NZ_JBZYDM010000004.1 coordinate 91,014, forward strand.
AAACGGTGCCACGTCGTCCGTGTAAAAACCCGTTCCACTGCCCAGATCGGCCACGTGCTCGCCCCCGTCGAGTGCGAGCGCCCCGAGTAACTCCTCGGCCGAACAGTAGCGGTATCGCTTGGCCGCGTTTTCGAGATTGTCGGCCCGCCCCGCGTCGAACGTGTGAAAACCCATACGCTGCCTATGCTCTTGAGGATGAAATATCTCCCGTGCAGTCCCACCCGAACCGGCGCGGTCAGTATCGCGAGAAGTTCGTGTCGGGATACACGCGTCCGTCGGCGATGTCGACCACGTCGAGCGTCGACAGCCGACCGAGTCGGTCCGCCGCCGCTGCACGATCGATGCCGAGTTCGACTGCGCGGTCGAGCACCGCTTCCTTCGATGGCACTGATTCGATCAGGCCGTCGGCATCGGTGACAGTACCCTCGGCAACGATCGCTTTCAGCACCGCGCCGTGCTCACGCTTCGACGGCGTTCGATCGTCACCGGTCCACTCGATGTTCAACGATCCGTCGTCGTTGACATGAGAGACGAAAAATCCCACTGGCAACGACTCCGTCAACGCCGCGACCAGTGCCGCCCGGTCCAGTCGTGCCCGAAACCGAAACTGCCGACCGTCGGTCGATGACTCGTCTACCTCGACGTTGACACCCGCCTCCGCGACGGTCTCCGTGATCGTCTCGGCGAGTCGCTCACCGACTGCATCCCCGACAGCGTCACGCTCGCTTGCTCGCGCTCGCGTCTGGGCTGCCAGTTCCTCGTACCGCTCCATCTGCTCGTGCAAGGAATCCTCGGTCATACGCCCTCACTGGTCGCCAGCGGATTACGTGTTGTGGCGAGGTCCGAGACCGCGGGCACACGAGTCGGAGAAATCTTCGACACGGACGCTCCCTTCGCTCGCGGTGATGGGTCGTCGCAGAATGGGTTGGGGCGGAGTTGAACCGAAATCAGACGTGTTCACTTCGTTGCGTGCGACCGGCAGGATTCAACTCCTTCGGAACAATTTTCGACGACACGGGCCGCTCGCTTCGCTCGCGGTGTTGTGTCGTCGAAAATGGGTTGTGGCGGAGTTGAACCACGCCGAGACTCGCTGCGCTCGTCTCGTCTGCTTCAACCCACCATCTCCCATTCGCTCCTCACGTCCGTTCGTCGCAGAAGTGGGTTGGGGCGGAGTTGAACCGCCGACTTCCTCCGTGTGAAGGAGGTATCATAACCGGACTAGATCACCAACCCGGACACCTGATGGTATTCGAGGGGTCGACTTAAGAATTGTCTTCCCGATCAGGCCCGAGTCTGGCGATAGGCGTCGAGTCGCTCGCGTGCATCCGCGACAGCCGCTTTCGCCTCACTTTCTGCCTTCGCCTGTGTGTCCTTGAGGTCGGCCTTCACGTCGGCAAGGTGACCAGTCTCGGACACCTCCCGCCCGGTGAGTGTTCGCACGCGCGCTTCGATCGGATCGAGTTCGGCCCGCACGCCCTGTAGCGCTGTCTCTGCCGCTCGCTTCAGGTAGTATCGGGTGTCTTTGAAGTACCTGTTCATATCTGACCTTACGGAAGCAACGAATAAAGTGTTTGTGGCCCGGTCGATACTGGCGTTCGGACGAACAGTTTTCCACAGCGAGCGCATATCCGAGATATGTTTCGCCGCGTGTCGTTGCCGACGCCGTTTCAGGTTGGACCCATCAACGCCTATCTCGCCGGTCGAACGGTCGTCGATCCGGGGCCGGACAGTGAAGAAGCGTGGTCGGCGTTACTCGGCGCGCTCGAAGCGCGTGATCTGACGCCGGCCGACATCGAACAGATCCTGATTACGCATCCCCATCCTGATCACTTCGGGCTGGCACATCGGTTTCAGGAGGCGGGTGCGAACGTCGTCGCCAGCGACGCCGCAGCACCGATTCTAGAAGATTTCGCGGGCCGACTTGAATACGAACAATCGTTTTTCAAGCCGTTCTTCGAGCGCTGTGGGATGGCAAGCGATACCGCCGAGACGGTGACGGAACTGCCGCGGGCGTTCCTCAACTACGCTTCGAGCGTCACCGTCGACGAGCGAGTGGGCGACGGCGACGAGGTCAGCGTCGACGGCCGGCCGATCACGGTCCACACGGTCGTCGGTCACGCGATCGGAGAAGTCGTCTTCGCGTACACGGTCGGCGACGAGCGACGCGGGATCGTCGGCGACAACGTCCTCGCAGAGATCACGCCCAATCCGTTCCTCCAGCCACCGGCCGACCCTGACGGACCACGTCCGAGGGTCCTCCCCCGATACAACGACTCACTCGATGCACTGGCCGAGAAAGGGTTCGACCGCTTTCTCCCCGGTCATCGCGGTGAGATCGAGGCCCCGAGCGAACGCATCGAGCAGATCCTGACCGAACACGAACAGCGGACGGGGGCGGTCGCTGAACTGGTCGACGGGCCGACGACGCCGATCGACGTGATGGACGGCCTGTTCGACGATCTCGCCGTCACCGAACAGTTCTCGGGAATGAGCGAGGCTGTCGGCCATCTCGACGTACTCGAAGAACGGGGCCGCGTCGAACGCGAAGAAAGCGGCGGTGTGCTGGTCTATCGGCCGTTATAGCAGCGTCGCAGCGGTCTCGGCGGTCGATGACACCATGTCGAAGCCGGGAATCAACAGCACCGTCACGACCGCTGCAGCGATCACGGCAGTGTAGAGACCGAGCGGGTAACTCTCGATCTCCAGCCCACTGGCTGGGTCCTCGATCCACATCGCCTTGACCACCCGAGAGTAGTAGAACAGGCTCAGCGCGCTGTTGATGATCAACGACGCGGCCAGGAGCCACGTCCCGGTCTGGACCGTCGCGCTCAGCAGGTAGAATTTCGAGAAGAAGCCACCACCGATGGGCAGGCCGGCGAGACTGAACAGGAAGATAGTCATCGCGGCACACGCAAGCGGTGCCTCCGTCCCGAGACCGTTGTAGTCCTCGAAGGTCCGACCAACGTCCCAGTACTCGACCATGGCGATAAACAGGAACGCGCCCGTGTTCATGAACCCATAGACGAGCAGGTGGGCCATCCCGGAACCGAGCACGTAGCTGTTTGCCTCACCGGTCAGCGCGGCCAGTCCGATCAGGACGTAGCCGGCGTGGCCGATACTGGAGTAGGCGAGCATCCGTTTGACGTTCTCCTGGGTCGCAGCCGCGAAGTTGCCGACGAACATCGTCGCGATGGCGAGCACCTGGAAGACCAGCACCCAGTCGATCGCCGATCCGACGGCGTCCATCGGGAAGGCCGTCACGAAGACGCGGAACGCCAGCACGAAGCCAGCAGCCTTCGATGCCGAGGAGAGGAACCCGGAGATAGGTGCCGGTGCACCCTCGTAGGCCTCCGGAGCCCAGAAGTGGAACGGCGTACTCGCGGTCTTGAACGCGACCCCACCGATGACCATCAGGATACCGATCCCCAGCAGACCAGCGGGAGCACCCTCCGCGAGGGCGCTGGCGACGAGATCGAACCGGAGCGAGCCAGTCGCACCGTAGACCAGCGAGATCCCGTACGCGAACACACCCGAGGAGAGCGCGCCGACGAGGAAGTACTTCAAGGACGCCTCGACGCTGCCCTTGTTGGTCTTGAGGATGGCGACTAGTGCGTAAGACGGCAGCGAGGCGAGTTCGAGCGCGACGAACGCCACGGCGAGGCTGTTCGCGCTCCCGAGCAGCGTCATCCCGGTCGCGGCCAGTAACACGAGCGTGTAGTACTCCGCCTGATAGCGGTGCTCGCTCATGTAGTCGTAGCTCGCGACGACGACGAGCGTGAGGACGCTGGCGATCAGGAACGAGAAGAACAGCGTCATCTGGTCGACGACCAGTTGGTCGCCAAAGAGGCTGATAATCGTGCCGTTCTCACCGGGCACTCCCGTGCCGCTGACGAGGTACCAGACGCTCGTCGCGACCGCAGCCAGCGAGCCGACACCCGCGATGCCCGCGAGCAGTTCGTTGTTCGTCGTATCCGGGTCGATACTGTCGACGAGCAGGAGGACGACGGCGGTCAGCGCAAGCAACAGCGTCGGACCGAGTGCCGTCCACGTTGGGAGTTGTACCATCAGACACCACCTCCGATATCGAGGATCGGATTAACCGCTTCCTGGATCATCCCGTAAGAGAGGTCGGGTGCGACACCCAGCGCGATGACCAGCAGGAGCAAGACCGCAAGTGGCGCAACGTCGTGGAACGCCGCACCGTTGAGTTCGTAATCGGTTTCGAGTTCGAAGTCACCGAACAGCGTGCGCTGCATCGCCCACAGCAGGTAGCCAGCCACGATCACGATGCCGAACATCGCGACCGAAGTCAGCACCGGGGCAAGCGTTCCGAGCGTCTCGGTCGCACCGAAGGAACCGAGGAAGATGAACACCTCGGCGGCGAACCCGCTCATCAGGGGCAGGCCCATGTACCCGAAGGCGGCCGACACGAAGATGCCGACAGTCCACGGCATTCGATCGGCCAGCCCGGACATATCCCCGACCATGCGCGTGTGCGTCTCATTGTAGATCACACCGACGGCCATGAACATCAGCCCGGAGATCAGGCCGTGGGAGATCATCTGGAAGGTCGCACCGCCCATCCCGTGTGGCGTGAAGGCGACCAGTCCGAGGATGACGTAGCCCATCGACGAGATCGAAGAGTAGGCGACGATGCGCTTGAGGTCGCGCTGTGCGAGCGCGAGCATCGCGCCGTAGATGACGCTGAACACACCGATAACGGCGATCGCGACCGGCATCGAGAACGGCAGGATCGCGGCCACCTCACCGGTCGCCACGTCCGACAGCATCGTGAAGTTGAACCGCAGCAGTGCGTAGGTCCCCATCTTCAGGAGCACACCAGCCAGCATCACCGACACCGGCGTCGGTGCCTCGACGTGCGCGTCGGGCAGCCACGTGTGCAGTGGGAAGACTGGGACCTTCACTGCGAAGCCGAAGAACATCGCGATGAAAGCGAGCACCTTCAGCTGGGCAGCGGTGACCCCGGCGACCGGGACCAGTTCCGCGCCACCGCGAAGGGCCTGTGCGATCGCTGGCAGCCCGAACGAACCGATCGACGAGCCAAGCGAGAACACGAGCGCGAAGAAGCCGACGAACATGACCAGCGACGCCACGTTCGTGTAGACGAAGAACTTGATCGCGGCGTACTTCCGGCGTGGGCCACCCCAGATTCCGATGAGCAGGTACATCGGGATGAGAACGCCCTCCCAGAAGACGAACCAGAGGAAGAAGTCAAGCGCGGCGAAGACGCCGATGAGACTCACTTCCATCAGGAGCATCAGCCCGTAGAACTGGGACTGGCGCTCGTCGATCGGCGTCCACGAACTCACGAGTGCGAGCGTCGTGAGGACGCCGGTTAGGGTCAGCAGCGGCATGCTCACACCGTCGAGTCCGACGGAGTACTGAAGCGTGTAGCCGCCCAGTTCGATCCAGTCGATCGACTGGCGGAACGCAACGGTTTCGGGCGAGAGCAAGGCGTTGCCGACGCCCTGATAGTCGGTGAGATAGACGTAGTACATCCACACCGAGCCGACGAGTGGCACGGTGCTCACTGCGGTCGCGAACTTCGCGGCGTACTCGTCGTCGACGAGGAAGGTCGCGATAGCGCCAAGCAGCGTGACCGCGAGCAATGCGGCGACGGCGACCATCTAGAACCACCCCCCTGTGATACCGAAGATCACCAGCAACACGACCAGTGCCACCGTGATGAAGAAGGCGTAGTTGCTGACGACGCCAGTCTGGAGTCGGCGCACGCGAGCGCCGGAGAACAGGCTGACGCTACTGATTCCGTTGACGACTCCGTCGACCACGCCCTGGTCGAACTTGTCTGCGGCCCGCGCGATGGGATACGTGAATCCAGTCGCGAGCCAGACCTGATACTCGTCCTGATAGTAGTTGTGCATGAGCAGCGTCTTGATCGAGCCGAGCTTGTTCGTGTGTTCGACCGGTTCCGGCACCTTGTACAGCGAGCGCGCGGCGAGGACGCCAGCCAGTGCCAGACCGAGCGAGACTGCAGCGGAGGCGACCAGCGTTCCCGTCGCACCGAGCGGTTCGCCGACGAGGACGTGTGCTGGGCCGTCGTGGAGAAGCCCCTCGTAGTGGTGGTAGCCGGTCGCGAGCGCTTCCCAGCCGGACCCCTCCGCACCTGCGAGCCATTTGTGCAGGAAATCGATCTCCGGGCCGAGTAGCTTCTTGACCGGGGCCATGTTGATGAACCCGATCGTCGTCGCGAGAATGCCGAGTGCCGCGAGCGGCCCTTTGACGTTCCAGCGAACGCCGTGGGGCTTGCGTGCCGTCTCGGTCCGTGGCTCGCCGTGGAAGGTCAGATACACCATGCGGAAGGTGTAGAAGCCGGTGAAGAACACGGCCAGCAGCCCCATCCCGTACGCGACGAGGAAGACCCATCCGAGCCCACCTTCGGTCCCGAAGCCGTGGATCAGGGCCTCGTACAGCACTTCGTCCTTCGACCAGAAGCCGGCGAACGGAACGATGCCGGCGAGTGCGAGCGAGCCGGCAAGGAACGACCAGTAGGTGACGGGCATCTTGTCCTTGAGACCGCCCATCTCCCACATGTTCTCCTCGTGGTGCATCGCGATGATGACCGACCCGGCACCGAGGAACAGGAGCGCCTTGAACACGGCGTGGGTCGTCAGGTGGAAGACCGCGGCGATGTAGCCACCCGATCCCAGCGCGAGCATCATGTACCCGTACTGGGAGATCGTCGAGTACGCGAGTACCTGCTTGAGTTCTTGCTTGACGACACCCATCGTCGCCGCGAACAGGGCGGTGAAGCCACCGACCAGTGCGATGACGGCGAGCGTCGTCGGCGTCAGCGAATAGAACCCGTACATCCGCGCGACGAGGTAGACACCGGCCGCGACCATCGTCGCCGCGTGGATCAGCGCCGAGACCGGCGTCGGGCCTTCCATCGCGTCGGGCAGCCACGTGTGCAGTGGGAACTGCGCGGACTTACCCATCACACCGCCAAGCACGAGCAGGCCGAGGATCGTGAACCACGTCTGGGGCGCGAAGCCGAACGTGTTCAGTCCCTCAGTCGCGCCGTCCATGATTGCGTGTTCGGCGACGACCGGGAACGAGTGTTCGCCAGCGAACAGACCAGGCGTCTGGGTCGCGCCCGCGAAGGTGACGAAGATGCCGACGACGCCGATCAGGAAGAAGTAGTCACCGAAGCGAGTGACCAGGAACGCCTTCTTCGCGGCGCTCGGCGGGCCTTCCTCGCGGAAGTGGAACCCGATCAGGAGGTACGAACACAGCCCGACGAGTTCGAAGAACATGAACGCCATCAGGATGTTGTCGGCGAAGACGAACCCGAGCATACTCGCCGTGAACAGGCCGAGACCGGCGTAGTAGCGGGGCAGTCCCGTCTCGCCCTCGTCGTTCATGTACCCCATCGAGAAGATGTGGACGAGCAAGGCGATAAACGAGACGATCAACAGCATCAGCGCGGTCAGCGGATCGATGAGGATGCCGAGATGGAGTTCGAACGTATCCAGCCCGGCGGTAAACGTGTACAGCGCTTCGTTGTAGGTCTCCCCACCGGCGACGGTCACGGCGACCCATGCCGAGAGGACGAGCGAACCGGCCGTCGCAGCGACGCCTGCCAGCGCGCCCTTCTTCGGGAGATATTGCCCGCCGAACAGTGCGACGAGGAACGATACGAACGGAAGCAGCGCGATCGCGGGAGCGAAGTCAAATGCACCTGCCATAATTACCACCTCATTGTCGTCGCTTCAGTGACGTCCACGTCCGAGAAGTTACGGTACAGTACGAGGACGATCCCCAGGCCGACGGCGACCTCTGCTGCGGCGAGGGCCATGGTAAACAGCGTGAACACCTGCCCCGAGAGGTTCCCGTACTGCAGGGAAAAGGCCACGAGGTTGATGTTCGCGGCGTTGAGGATCAACTCGACGGACATCAGGAAGATCAGCGCGTTACGTCGGGTGAGCACGCCGAAGACCCCGATACAGAAGACTGCGGCCGAAAGCAAGAGGTAGTACTCCGTCGGGATCATTCGTCGTCACCTCCAGACTGGCCGCCATCGGCAGCGACTGCGGGCGACTCGGTATCGGTCGTCGACGTGACGGTGACGGTTTCACCGCTTTCCTCGCGACGGGCGAGCATGATCGCGCCGATCAGCGCACCGACCAACACGAGGTCGATAATCTCGAAGACGACGAGGAACGATTCGGCGGCGACGGCCGACGCGCCATCACCGACGAGCGCGCTGGCTTCCAAACCGAACATCGCTGCACCGATACTCTTCATGATCGCCGCATCCGCCCCGAAGCCCGCTGGATCGGGAAGGTCCGCGCCGAGGAAGGCAACGGCGAAGACGGCAAACAGTGCGACCGCGGCCACGCCCGGCCACAGCGACGTATCGGTCTTGAGTTCGGGGCGACTCATGTGCTCACCTCGACGACGCTCTCGTCTTTGCGCGTGAGCATCACCGCGAATGTTATCAGGATCAGGACCCCGCCCACGTAGACGAGGATCTGCATCGCGGCGACGAACTCGGCCTGAAGCATGACGTAGTGGACCGCGACGCTGATTAGCGCCACGCCCAGTAACAGCGCCGAGTGCCAGACGTCGCGGACGAGCACGACGCCCCAGCTGCTCGCAATCGTTACAGCTGCGAACAGCACGAACGCTATTGTCTCGTACAGTCCCATCATTGTTTGACTCTCTTGCCGGCGCGCTTTTGAAGATTCCTCTTTCGTCTCGTCACGGCGGCCCTGATTGGTGGTCTTTCCACCATGGTGGTGGCAACAATCACCGGTACCAGTCCGGCGGCAGTGAACGATCACGAGAAGTGACGTTTGGTCGGAAAGATTCGTCGGCTCGCCGTCGCAAAGAGTTCCGAAAAGAGCGTTCGGTGGCTTACTGATAGTCGACTTCGCCGTCGCCCTCCCATCTTTTTCCCCGTCGGGTTCGGTCGCTCCGCTCCCGAACCGCTCGGGCGAAAACATGGGTGAAAAAGCCGAACGCTCGCTCCGCTCGCGTTCGGTGAACCGCGGCGCAGTGCGCCGCGGATGCTCGCTCAAATTATTGATAGTCGACTTCGCCCTCGCCTTCGCCAATCCGACGCCACCTTTTTCAGCGTCGGGTTCGCTCCCGCTGGTCGCGAACCACTCCTCGAAAAACGTGGTCCACGCGAGCGAAGCGAGTGTGGGCTCGGGAGAGCTTGCTCTCCCGGTGGCGAAAAAACGGAACCTCACTCCGTTCGGTTCCGCGAACCGGCGACGCAGTCGCCGGATGCTTATTGATAGTCGACTTCGCCGTCGCCTTCGCCGATCCACGCACCGCGGTCGGGTTCTCGGGATTCCAGCGGGTCGATGTCCTTGTACCACGGGACGTTCTTTAGCTGCTCTTTGTTGTAGGCGAACTCGTCTTTGGTGTCGGCCGTGAACTCGAAGTTCTGGGTCAGCAGGATGGCGTCGACCGGACAGACCTCCTCACAAAGTCGGCAGTAGATACACTGACCGATGTGGAGGTTGTACTGTTCGCCGTTTCGCTTGTCGTCCGTCACGATCTGGATCGTGTTGTTCGGACAGACGTTCTCACACTGCCGACACCAGATACAGCGTTCCTGGCTGAACTTGTGGACACCGCGGAAGCGCGGGCTCACTTCGGGGGCAGTGTCGGGGTACTCGACCGTAAACGTCTCCCCGTCCAGTGCGTGCTTCATCGTCGTTGCCATCGATTTCAGGATTCCGATCATGACAGGTCACCTCCGATAGTCGCGTTCGTCACCATTAGACGATCACCCCGACGATCACGGCCGTCAGGAGCAGGTTCGCGAAGGACAGCACGAGCATACCCTTCCAGCCGATCTCGATTAGCTGGTCGATCCTGACACGGGGCACCGCAGAGCGGGCCCACTGCGTGAACAGGAAGACACCCCAGATCTTGATGAGGAACCAGATCAGTCCCGGCAGGACCGGCCCGGCCGGACCACCGAGGAAGATCGTTGCGATGATCGCCCCACCGAGGAAGATGTGGATGAACTCTCCCAAGTACATCAGGACGAAGTAGACCGAGGAGTACTCGGTCTGGTACCCGGCGACGATCTCGGTCGGCGCTTCCGGGATGTCGAAGGGGTTCCGCCCGACCTCCGCGAGGTTCGCGATCAGGAACAGGACGAAGGCGAAGGGGTTCACGAACGCGTACCACGAGGGGATCGCCAGTCCGCCGAGATTGATCAGCGTCTGGGACTGGGCAGCGACGATCTCGCTCATCTGGAGCGTGCCCGCGAACAGCACGACGGACATGCCCGTCAGGACGAGCGGGATCTCGTACGCGAGGTTCTGCGCGACCGCGCGCAGCCCCCCGAGGAACGAATACTTGTTGTTCGACGCGTAGCCGGCCATCACGAGTCCGATCGAGGCCATCGACGCCGTCGCGAAGACGTACGCCAGCCCGGTCTCGGGGTCGGCCACCTGGAAGTTGATACCAAGCAGCGATCCCATCGGGATCACGGCGAAGCCAAACAGGGCCGACGCGGCGAGCACGAGCGGTGCGAGGTCCCACGCCGGACGGTCGACACCCTCGGGAACGATCAGTTCCTTCGAGAGGAGTCGCACCGCGTCGGCCGGAATGATCAGCAACCCGGCCGGACCGACGCGGTTGATCGCGATCCGGTCGGTGAAAGCGGCCGTGACCTTACGCTTGGCCCAGATGACCAGTGCCGTCTGGGTCAACATGAGCGATCCGACGATCGCACCGGCCAGGATCGCCGCGACGATGAACGTCAACTGACTGTCGGCGCTGACGCCCGGAATGGCGTCGAGCAGGCCAGCGATAAAGTCCGGCAGCGGTGTCTGTGACTGCATTACCGGTCGACCTCCCCGAGCACGATGTCGAGGCTGCCAAGCGACGCGATCATGTCGGGCACGTACTCGCCTTCGGACATCGTCGCGAGCGAGTGGAGATTACTGAAGCACGGACTGCGGATCTTGAAGCGTGCGGGCTTGTCGGTGCCATCGGAGCGGATGTAGATACCGAGTTCACCCTTTGCACCTTCGACCGCACGGTAGATCTCACGGTCCGGGTCCGGGCGCAGCGTCCGGGGGACGTTGGCCTGAATCTCGCGGTCGTCTTCGGGCCACTCTTCGAGCAGGTCGATACACTGCTCGATGATGCGCGCGGACTCCTCGATCTCTCGGAGTCGCACGAGCACGCGCGAGAAGTTGTCACAACCATCCTCGGTGACGACATTCCAGTCGAGTTCGTCGTAGTAGCCGTAGGGGTCGTCACGCCGCAGGTCGTAGTCGACGCCGGATCCACGTGCGACGGGACCGGTACAGCCGAACTCCTTGGCCTTCTCGGGCGTGAGGACGCCGGTGTCGACACACCGCATCTGGAAGATCTCGTTGCCCGTCACGAGGTCGTGATACTCTTCGAGTTTCTCCGGGAGATCGTCGAGCATGTCCCGGACCTTCTCGAAGAACTCTTCGCGTGGCTCGGGCAGGTCCCACGCCACGCCACCGAGACGCAGGTAATTGAACATCAGACGCTGGCCGGTGAGGTCTTCGAGGATGCTCTGAACGACCTCGCGGTCGCGGAAGGCATACTGGAAGACGGCGGTGAAGTCACCGAACACGTCCAGTGCGAACGTCCCCATCGCGAGTGCGTGGGAGGCGATGCGGCACAGTTCGGCAGACATCGTCCGGATGATCTGTGCGTACTCGGGGACCTCGATGTCCGCGAGGTCCTCGGCCGCACGTGCGTAGGCCCACTCGTTGAGGATACCGGCCGAGACGTAGTCCCACCGGTCAGGGTAGGGCATGATCTGGTGACGGTAGGTCCCCTGCTGGCACATCTGCTCCTCACAGCGGTGCAAGTAGCCGATGTCCGGTTCGATGTCGGCGATCTGCTCGCCGTCCAGCGTCGTCTTGACGTGGAGCACGCCGTGGGTCGCCGGGTGGTGAGGCCCGATGTTGACGAACATCGTGTCCGGGTCGTCGGGACTCTGCATGTCGTCCTGCAGCGGGTTCGCGTGCTCTCGCAGCGTGACGATCTGTGGCTGTTCTTGGTTGTAGTCCAGTGAGAGCGGGTGGCCCTGCCAGGTCTCCGGAAGGAGGATCCGGCGCAGGTCCGGGTGTTCCTCGTAGTCGATCCCGACGAGGTCGTAGGCTTCTCGCTCGTGCCAGGCAGCCGTCTCGTAGACGGGCTGTGCGGTCTGATTGTGTGGATCGTCACGCGGCGAGGGGACGACGACGCTGACTTCCTGTGTCGGGTCGTCGTACTTTCGCAGGTGGTAGATCGATTCGTAACGATCCTGATACTCCTGCGCCGTGACGCAGGTACAGAAGTCGAAGCCTGCCTCGGTCTTGAGCGTCGAGAGGACCGCCTGCACGTCGTCGGGTCGGATGACGAACCCCTCGGCGTTGACGTGGCTCTCGCGACCGATGACCGAATCGCCCAGCAACGCTTCGATCTGGTCGTAGTTCAGGCCGTCCTCGGAGACGCCCACGTCGAGCTGTGTGGACGGTTCGGGTTCCTCTAAACTCATGCGAGACACCTCCGATGTCGAGCGTGAGGTCGATAGTCGCAGCACGCGAGCGAACGCGAGCGGGATCGTCTATCGGAACTCATGGCGAATCAGCCCAGTTGTAGCGCATCACGAGGTCTTCTTCGTCGATCTCGCTGGCGAGTTTGTCGACGAGTTCGTCCTGTTCGAGGTCTCCGAACTGTTCGAGTTCGTACGGTTTGACCGTCACCGGCGAGGACTCGCCGTTGGCGATCCGTTCCTGTAGCTTGGCGACGCCGTAGATCAGCGCCTCGGGGCGGGGCGGACAGCCCGGGACGTGGATGTCGACCGGGATGACCTCTTCTGCGCCCTTGATGACGTTGTAGCCTTCCTGGAACGGGCCACCGGAGATGGTACACGATCCCATCGAGACGACGAACTTCGGCTCGGGCATCTGGTCGTAGACGCGCTTCATCCGCGGGGCGAACTTCGAGACGATCGTCCCGGGAACGATGATCACGTCTGCCTGTCGAGGCGAGGCACGAGGCACACCTGCACCGAAGCGGTCGAGGTCGTGCTTGATCGCGTAGGTGTGGATCATCTCGATGCTGCAGCAGGCGATCCCGAACTGCAACATGAACATCGACGACCCGCGCACCCAGTTCATGAACTTGTCGAACTTGGTGAGGATGAAGGGCGTCGAGCCGAAGGCCTCCCGGAGCTTCGAATTGAAGCGGTCGTCAGCGCCGCTTCCAAGCCGGGCTTCCTGTGTAGACTGTGCGTCGCCGGGGATTGGTTGGTCACTACTCATTGTTTGTACTCAGTTGCCGACTGGCACGCGGGCTTTTGACCCACTGTACTGCGCCGTTGCGCCACGCCCACGCGAGACCCGCGACGAGGACCCCGAGGAACAGAAGCATGGGGTACAGCGCTGGGCCGAGACCCACCAGGTCGACCGCGTCCCGATAGATGACCGTCCACGGGAAGATGAGGACAGTCTCGATGTCGAAGACGACGAACAGCAGCGCGACCATGTAGTACTGGATGTTGAAGCGAATCTTCTGGCTGCTGCCGGTCGGGATCTCACCGCTCTCGTAGGTGGCGCGTTTGCCTTGCTCGGGCACACTCGGCCGCAACAGCATCGAAACCGCCATCATGCTGAGCGGGATGACGATGCCGACGAGCGCGAGCGCGCCGATCGCGATCCATGGATTACTCATTCCGGAATCTCCTATCGTTCGTGACTTTCGACCGCTGGCATATAAGGGTTGATTCTTGTGATTTCTACCGATCTACCTGCTAGGGAGTCGGAACTATTCGCCGGTCGTCTGTGCCGACGCGTCTACTCCCAGTACTCGTCTTTGAACCCCGGCGTCCCCAGTTCGTGCAGGTCGCGAGAAGCCTCGCCGACCGCCGTTTGCAGGCCGTCGTGGTAGTCCTGAAGCCGGTCGCGGAGTGTTGGGTGTTTGCGCGAGAGGATCTGTGCTGCGCTCAGGGCGGCGTTGAAGGACTTGCCGGCGTCGACGGCAGTCAGGGGCGCGCCCTGTGGCATGCCGATGACGGAGTCGACGGACTTCTCCTGGACGGGAACGCCGATGACGGGCAGCGGATAGGCGATCGAAGCGGTCATGTTCGGCAGGTCGGCGCTCTTGCCGCCCGCACCCGCGATGATCACGTCGAGACCGCGGTCCTCGGCGGTCTCGGCGTAGGCGTACATCAGTTCGGGCGTGCGATGGGCCGAGACGACGAACGTCTCGAAGGTGAACTGTGCGTCGGGTGCGTCGGTGAAGTCAGTCTGTTCAGCGAAGCCCAGTTCGTCGACGAACGCGGCGTAGGCTCCGGGTCGTTTCCCCTTGCCACCGGCCATCGTCGCCAGATCGGAGTCCGATCCCATGACGATGCCCACGTCGGGCGTCGCCTCGTTGGGGCGATCCATCGCGGCTTCCTCGTGAAGCTGGTCGATCAGTGACTGCACGCTCTCTGCCTCGGTCATAGGCGACTGTCCGAGTCGCCGGGACGTAAGTGTGGGCGATCCACACCGGGTCGGAAGGGGGCGCTCGGGTACCCTTACCAGTAGGGACGATTTTATAACTATCTGAACAGTATAATAGGGACAATGGGCTACTCTGACGAACGCCCGGATTCGGCAGCGTTCACGGCGGAAGACGCGCTGGAGCAAGTGTCTTCGGCCCTGTCCGGGTTCGTGTGTATCGTCGACGACGACGGCCGGGTCGTCGAGGTCCTCGCAGAGCCACCGAGTCCGCTGGCGATAGTCGAGGACCGAAAAAGCGCGCACGTCGAGACGGCCTTCAGCGACGGTCTCGGGACGCGACTGCTGGACGCGGTCGACTCCGTCACCCGGTCAGGGGAGACACAGAAGTTCGCGACTGCTGTCGACGGGCGCGAGGGCCAGCAGTGGATCGAGGGCACCGTCTCACCCACGGATGTGAGCACGTCAGGGGAGTACGTACTGGTGGTTCTACAGGACGTGACCGAGTCGCGGCAGGACCGCCGCCGGATCGAGAATCAGGTCGCAGGAATCTCGGAAGTCATCGACGCGTTGAACGACCTGTTCTTCGTCCTCGATACCGAAGGACGACTCGCGCGGTGGAACGAGAGATTCGAGCGTGTGACACAATGTGAGCGGGAACAGCTACAGAAGACGGCACTCACGACGCTCGATGCGGCGGACGACACTGCCGCGCTCGTGGGATTCGTCGACCAGTTACGCGACCAAGGTGTGGCCCGTGCCGAGACCGGGTTCGGGAGCGAGGGGGCGACAACGACGCCATACGAGTTCGTCGGCACTCGCTTTCACTTCCCGGGCGGTGAACACGGGTTCGTCTGTCTCGGTCGAAACATTAGCGAACGTCGTCGACACCAGCGAGCGGTCGAGCAGTATCGCGGACACACGGAGCGAGTGCTCGACGCCATCGACGACATCGTGTACATCTACGGCACCGACGGCCGTCTGCAACAGTGGAACGGGGCGCTCAACAGAGTCACGGGCTACACCGACGACGAGATACGGGGGACGGACACGTCGATGTTCGTCCCGGAGAGCGAGACGGAGCGTCTCGCCGAGGCGTTCGCGGCAGTGGTCGAAACAGGGAGTGGCGAGATCGAAATCCCGGTCGTGACGAAACACGGCGAGAAGATCCCGTATCAGTTCAGTGCGAACCTCGTCACCGGCCCCTACGGCGAAGGGCTGGTCTGTGGGATCGGCCGCGAGATCACCGACCGGATCGAACGCGAAGAACAGATCGCAGTCCTCAGTCGAGCGCTCAGACACAACGTCCGCAACAAGATGACCGTGGTCACGGGCGAGACGGAGTACCTGCGTGAGTCCGTGATCCAGTCGGTCGACGACCCCGAAGTCAGGGCCGAACTCGAGACGAATCTCGTCCGGGCCGAACAGGCCGCCGATGCCCTGATCGAACTCTCCGAGAAGACCTTCGAGATCACGCAGATTCTGCTCGACTACGACGAAACGACACAGGTCGACTGTGCGAGGGAGTTCGGTCAGGCGGTCGAACAGTTGCGGACCGAGTATCCGGGCGCCGACGTGACGTTGCAGGTCGACGGGACGCCCGTCGCAAGTGCGATCCCACAGTTCGGACAGGCCGTCACCGAACTCGTCGAGAACTCCTGTCGGCACAACGATAGCCCGACCGTCAGCGTGACCGTCAGCGAGTCTGGCGGCGAGATCGCGGTCACCGTCGAAGACGACGGGAGCGGTCTCCCAGCGAACGAGGCGAACGTGATCACGCGCGCTCAACCGGAGCGACCACTCTACCATGGCTCGGGGATCGGGCTCTGTCTGGTCCGGTGGATCGTCAGTCGCTCCGGTGGCACGATCACGTACGAGACGCCCGAAAAGGGTGGCACGAGATTCGAGATTCGCGTCGACGCGGCGGTCGAACCGTCTCAGTCCGTCTGAAACGTCAGTCCATCCCGCAAGTCCCGAACGTCGGCGAGCAGATCGGCCGTCGATTCCCCGTCACCGACGAGCGTGACGTGGCCCATCTTTCTGAGGCGGTACACGTCCTGTTTCCCGTACCAGTGGAGATGTGCCCGTGGCGTCTCGAAGATCGTGTCCTCGCCGGAGAGCGTCGCGGGCTGGCGCTCCGCGACGTCACCGAGGATGTTGGCCGAGACCGTCGGCGCGCGCCGGTCTGTCGTCCCGAGTGGCCGACCAGTGACCGCGCGGACGTGCTGTTCGAACTGCGAAGTGTGACAGCCCTCGATCGTCCAGTGCCCGGAGTTGTGCGGCCGGGGTGCGATCTCGTTGAGCAATATGTCGCCGTCCGTGGTCTCGAACAGTTCGATGCCGTACACGCCACGGCCGTCCATCGCGTCGAGGACATCCAGTGCGACATCTCGCGCGCGCCCGCACACGTCGGGGTCGGCACGGGCGGGTGAGACGCTCTCACGGAGGATCTCTTCGCGGTGGATCGTCTCGGTGACGGGGAACGTATCGCGCTCACCGTCGCCCAGACAGCCCATCACGGCCAGTTCCCGCTCGAAGTCGATCATCTCCTCGGCCATCGCCGGTCCTTCGATCGCATCGAGCGCCGCGTGCACGTCGTCGGGCGAGTCGACCGGGACGTTCCCGCGACCGTCGTAGCCCCCCTCGCGGGCCTTGAGCATCAGCGGGTAGCCCAGTTCGTCGCCGGCGGCCCGCAGGTCCGCTTCGTCGTCGACCTGCCGGAAGGCCGGCACCGGAACGCCGGCCTCGCCGAGTCGTTCTTTCTGGACGAGTTTGTCCTGAATGAGTCGGAGCGTGTCGGGCTGTGGGTGGACCGGCGTCCCGGTCTCCTCGGCGACCCGTTCGAGCACGTCGGGGTCGGTCAGTTCGATCTCGAAGGTGAGAAAGTCCGACTGCTCGGCGACGGCACGGATCGTCGATTCCTCGTCGAAGTCACCGACGAGCGCGTCACTGGCGACCGGTGCGGCCGGACAGCGATCGGTCGGGTCGGTCACGACGAGATCGACGCCAAGCGGTGGGGCGGCCTCGGCCAGCATCCGTCCCAGCTGTCCGCCACCGACCACGCCCAGCGTCACACCCGGTGTAGAGATGGTCATGTGCGAGGGGTTCCGACCGACCTGCATAAGCGTTACTTCACGAACCGGGCGAGCGGGCGTTAGCCGTGTCTGCCGACCGCGCGTCGGTCGAACGTTCGCGAGATCGCGCCCGCGTCCGTGTCACTCGGATCGGCCTCGCGGTCGATCTCGACGCGCTCGTGGACCCAGAACACCATGTTCGTGCCACTCGTTCGCATGCTGTAGGTCCCACGCGTGTACTGGTCTTCGAGGACGGTCTCGGGCACCGTCGAATCGCCCGTGGCGGTGATGACGACCGCCGGCGGGGTCGCCGTCACTGCGTCTTCGAGTGTCCCGGGTTCGCGGGCACAGTCGACGCTCGCGTCGGTGCTGGCGAAGTACCACGGGAGCGGAAGGATGTTGAACCACTTGCTACACAGCGGTTCGTAGCTGTAGTAGGAGTTGTTCCAGCCAGCGGGATCTTTCTCGACGAGGGCGTCACCGTCGGCGTACCGGTCGCCCTGCTCGCCGTAGTACAGCATGACATCGGTTCCAGACCCGCGCTCGCCCCCGGCGACCGCGCGGATCGCTTCGAACTCCGCGCGCGGGTCGTCGCTTGGCTGAGCGTACTGGACGAGATAGTTGTCGCCGGACTGAGGGTGCTGGTAGACCGAGCCGGCGGTGACGAACGCCATCTGCCCGCCGAGCAACAGGAGGACGACCCCGGCCGCGGCGACGCCGATCTCGTCGGCGGCGGCGAACGCGGTGTGGCCCCACTGGAACAGGACACCCAGACCGACGGCGGCCGGAATCGTGAGCGGGACGAGCGCGTGGACGACGATCCACGCCCCGAAGATGTCCGTTCCAAGCGGGTAGCCGATCACCGAGACGAAGCCACAGTACGCCGAGAACATGACGAGGTTGCGCGAGCGCTCGCGGCCGTAGCGTTCGTAGACGAACCCCACGACGGCGAGCAGCGACAGCGGTGCGGCCTTGGTCCCCATGACACGGACGTACCGGCCGAGGAACTCGGCGAACACCGACACGATCGATTCGTCGCCGCTCTCGCCTGCCTGACCGAACCACCGACCGTACTCGACGCTAACGTGGTTCCACGTGTCCCCGACCAGCGCCGGCAACTGTGTCGGGTCGGCGACCGCCTGCCAGAACATCACCTGCTCGGTCGTCATCGGGGGGTGTCGCAGCCCCGCCTCGCCTGCACCCCGCGGGGCGTAGAAGAACAGGCTCAGGCCGAGAAAGACGACGGCGACCCCGAGGAGGTGCCCGCCGTAGGAACCGAGCGTCGCGACGGCACGCTTGGCCGACAGATCGGACGGAAGAAGGTCGAACGGGCCGTCATCGATGCCACCGTCGGACCGGCCCCCGTTGGCCGCCGGTCGCGACAGCGTCGAACGTGCCGAGGAGACAGTCGCCCGCACCTTCGTCGCCAGCAGATGGTAGCCACTGGCCTCCTCACGTGGGCGATACAGCGCCTGATCGGCGAGCAGCCCCACCGCTCCGAGCCACGTCAGAACGTAGAGAATCGCGTTCTCTTTGGAAGCGAACCCACAGGCCATCAGCGCCGCGGCGGCGTAGACGTACCGCCACTTTCGGGTGTCGTAGAATCGGACCAGCATCCCCAGCGCGACGAACATGAACGTCGCGACCAGCAGGTCGCTGCGCATGAACCGCGAGTAGTAGAGGACGACGGGGTTGACCGCGAGAAAGAGCGCGAGTGCGACGGTCTCTGCCTTTCGGAGATGCTCGCGGAACAGCAGCGACCCGAGTGGCAACGTCGCGCTGATCAGGGCGACCGGCAGACGCATCGTGAAGTCGTTCGCACCGATGATCGGGAACAGCCAGCGATTGACGTGCTGGATGAACGGACCGTGGATGATCCGACGATACGCGAAGTTGCCGGTCTCGGCGTAGTAGAGGATCCAGTATCCGACACGCCCCTCGTCCCAGTGGGAGATCCGGTCGCCGAGCAAGAACAGTCGCAAGGCGAGACCGACGAGCGTGACGGCGACGACCAGTCCAGCGACCGATGCCATCCGTGATTCGACTGCACGCGCAAGCAGTGACACACTGTCACGGCCAGCAGCGGGGCCTGACTCCCCATCGTCGACACCGCCATCCGTCCCGCCGTCGTCGGCAGCTCCTTCGAACGCCGGCGGACGGTCCGACGAATCCATATCGGCCACTGAAACGAGGACGGCATAGAATCCTTCTGGTTCGTCGACGGACCGCCCCTCCGAGAGCGCCCCATCGTGGGACAAGCGGTACTTCTTTTAGCTATCCCACCCGCCTCTCCGATATGGTGCAGCTCGGGCTAGTCGTCGCCCAGTACGACAAACACGGTGACGTGATCGCGGCGATGGAAGAGTCGGCACGCACAGCGGCCGAAGAACACGGCGCAACGATCGTCGCGACCCACCAGGTGCCGGGGTCGTACGACACGCCGCTTGCCGCCGACCGACTGGCGCGCAGAGATGACATCGACGCCGTCGCAGTGCTGGGCGCGATCATCAGCGGCGACACCGATCACGATCAAGTGATCGCCGACGCCGCAGCGCAGGGGCTGACCGAGGTCAGCCTCGACCGGGACACGCCGGTGACGCTGGGCATCGTCGGTCCGGGCATGAGCCAGGACGAGGCCGTGGCACGAACAGACAAAGGCGGCGGTGCCGTCGCCAGTGCCATCGACCTCGCACAGGAGCTACAACAATGAATCTGGACTTCGCCGAACGCGTGGGACGAGTAGAACCGAGCGCGACGCTCGCGATCAGCAACAAGGCCGCCGAACTCGAAGCCGACGGCGTCGACGTGGTCGATCTGAGCGTCGGCGAACCGGACTTCGACACGCCCGAGAACGTCAAGGACGCCGCTAAAGATGCTCTCGACGCGGGCCACACCGGCTACACGCCGACACCGGGCATCCCAAAGCTCCGCGAAGCGATCGCCGACTATCTGCACGACGACGGGCTGACCCAGTACGACGCCGACGACATCGTCGTCACGCCCGGGGGCAAGCAGGCGCTGTTCGAGGTCTTCCAGACGCTGATCGACGACGGCGACGAGGTCGTCCTGCTTGATCCGGCGTGGGTCTCCTACGAGGCGATGGTGAAACTCGCAGACGGCTCGCTCAAGCGCGTCGACACCGCTGCCCACGACTTCAAGCTCGAAGGCGCACTCGACGACCTCGCCGAAACGGTCTCCGACGAGACGGAGCTGCTCGTCGTCAACTCACCGGGCAACCCCCACGGCGCGGTCTACTCCGACGCCGCCCTCGAAGGCGTCCGCGATCTGGCTGTCGAGCACGACTTCGCCGTCATCTCCGACGAGATCTACAAGGAGATCACCTACGACGGCCGCGAAGCCACGTCGCTTGGTACGCTCGACGGCATGGACGACCGAACGATCACCGTCAACGGCTTCTCGAAGGCCTACTCGATGACCGGCTGGCGACTGGGCTATTTCGCCGGCCCCGAAGACCTCATCGAGCAGTCTGGCAAGGTCCACGGCCACTCCGTCTCCTGTGCCGTCAACTTCGTCCAGCACGCCGGCATCGAGGCGATCACCAACACCGACGAGGCCGTCGACGAGATGGTCGAAGCCTTCGACGAGCGCCGAACCTTCCTGAAAGAACTGTTCGAAGAGCGGGACGTCCACGTCCCCGAGCCACAGGGTGCCTTCTACATGATGCCCGAAGTCGCCCCCGACGGCGACGACGACGAGTGGTGTGAGAAAGCGATCAACGAGGCCCACGTCGCGACGGTGCCCGGCCACGCCTTCGGGACGCCGGGCTACGCCCGAATCTCCTACGCCAACAGCAAGGAACGACTCGAAGAGGCCGTCGAACGGCTGGACGACGCAGGACTGCTGTAAACCCACCTTTTTCGACTACGGGTGCGCTTCGCGCACCGCTTGTCGAAAAACGTGGGCGAAAAAGGCCGGACCTCGCTACGCTCGGTCCGGGGAATCGGGCGACCTACCGAGTCCTTTGGACCGCTCGGTCGCCCGGATGCTTCCGATCAGTACAGGGCGTGCAGTGGACACTGTTCAATCAGTTGCTACTGTGAGCTACGAACCCCTCTTTCACCCGGAGTCGCGACCGACAGTCGTCGTTTGGTTCGGCCCACCGTCGGAAAGTTCTGTTACAGTAACTGTCTGAGGAAGCGTTGATTCCATCGTAACCGCCACCGTGAAGTCAGCTATACCAAGAGAATCGGGGCAGCCGAGGAGGCGTTTGAGAATGTTACCTGTCGGTTTGGTACCGATCGTGAGTGTCAGTTTACATTCTGTTTGGTTGAACGTCACTGATTGCAGAGTGGCGACCGTGCAGGGGTTCCCCGAATACATCGCACTCCGGACAGACACTTGATTAGCTTCAGGCTGGAAGGCGACCCTTGCATCCGCCTCTACTTCCATTTCGTCATCATCATGCACCTCAAACTTGGTCGATGATATGCCGCCGTTGGTCGCTGGTGTACCGGTACCCAGACAGCCAGCGGTACCGACGACGCCACAGGCAGCCGCGCCGAGAAAGCGCCGACGATTCATATTGTCTCGCCCGTCTGCTATGACAATAAACGATGGCGTGGCTAACACAGTTGTTTGAGCGATACGCGGCGCTTCTATAACAGCTGCTACCCTCGTTCTTCCAGAATCTTCTCGATTATCCGACCCGAGGAGAGCAGTTCGTCCTCGCGAGCTTCGCGCGGCCCGGCACGCCGCACGTCACAGTCCAGCCCGCGCTCTGCAAGCGCCGCTTCGATCCCCTCGATCTCGTGGTACTGGTCGTAGCCCAGTGCGATGACGTCGGGTTCGATCTGCTCGATGGGGACGAAGATGTCGTCGGGATGGCCGAGCTGTGCCCGATCCACGGGCTTCAGCGCCTCGACCATCTCGACGCGCTGGCGATTCGAGACGATCGGGGGCGCTTTGTGGGTGACGTTCTCGCCGCGGGCGACGATGACGTGCAGGCGGTCGCCCATCGCCGCCGCTTCCCGGAGGTAGTGGACGTGTCCCGGATGGAGGATGTCGAACGTCCCCTGTGCGACCACGTCGACGGTCACCACTCGTCCTCCCGGAGTTCGGCGTCGATGTCTGCCTGATCGAAGTCGAAGAAGGCCTCCTCCGGTGGCTCGACGTCGAGCACGTCCAGTTCGATCGGTTCGCCCTCGTTGTCGAAGGCCTGCCAGTCGTCCCGGCCGTACGGTGCGCCGACGATGATGTGGACGTCGCCGCGGCCGAACGTCTGGAGGTCGGCGTCGCTCGGCCGAAGCACGCCGTTGGGGTGTGAATGAATCGAGCCCGCCGCGCGGACGTCGTTTGGTACCATACTCGTCTTGACGGTCGCGCTCACCGGGTTCGACTCGGTGCCGGGGATGACGAGTACGTCCGAGAGGACCGTCCCGTCCTCGTCAAGTCCCAGTTTGCGTGCGTCCTCGCCGCGGAGGAGTCCCATGTACTCGTTGGGGTGGCTCTCCTCGGACGCCGCGAGAGCGAATTCGAGCGCGGAGTCGGCGATGCCTAAGATCGCGCCCGAACGAAACAGACCCATACCTGATTCTGTGGTGGCGTGCCTTCTAATCCTGTCGATGGGAGCGGCCCCACGAGAACCGCGCGTGCTAATCATCGCTGGCGCGACGATACCGAAGCATAAAAACGCGGTAGCGACCAAGAATGGTCAAATGTCTCCACACACAGGCACCGGCAACGGTGCTCTGGTCCCCGACGGGGGGACCGTCGTCTACGAACTCGCGGACGGCTGCACACTCGACGATGTCGAAGCGGGCAACTACTACGTTGGTACAGTCAACGGCGTCGTCGAATACGGCGTCTTCGTGGATCTCTCCGACGAACTGTCCGGGCTGGTTCACAGCTCGAACCTCATCGGTGACTACGGCGTCGGCGACGAGTTCGTCGTCGAACTCGCCGAGGTTCGTCAGGACGGTGACGTCGCCTTCGAGGAGGTCCAGATCGCGGACTACACCGTCGAACAGGTCAGCCACGGCAGCGACGAGGTCGTCGACGACCTCGCCGAAGCGACCGGCGAGACCGTCACCATCGCCGGCGAGGTCCTCCAGATCAAACAGACCGGCGGCCCGACGATCTTCCAGGTCCGCGACGAGAGCGGGATCGTCCCCTGTGCGGCCTTCGACGAGGCCGGCGTCCGGGCGTTCCCCGGCGTCGCGGTCGGCGACGTGGTCCAGTTGACGGGCCGCGTCGAGAGCCGCAACGGCGGCGTCCAGCTCGAAGTCGACGATCTCACCGTCCTCACCGACGACGCGGAAGCGGAGGTCCGCGAACGCATCGACGCCGCCCTCGACGACCTCGCCGAACCGGCCGACATCGACCCGCTCGTCGAGTGGCCGGCCTTCGAGAAGCTGTGGGATGACCTCCGGGAAGTCGCGCGACAACTTCGCCGCACGGTACTGGAGGGACGCCCGATCCGAATGCGTCATCACGCCGACGGCGACGGCCTGTGTGCCAGCGTCCCGCTCCAGCTTGCCCTCGAACGGTTCATCGCCGACAACTACGAGGACGACGAGGCGGGCCGACACATGCTCAAGCGCCTGCCGAGCAAGGCCCCCTACTACGAACTCGAAGACGTCACCCGTGACCTCAACTTCGCACTGGAAAACCGCGAGCGCCACGGCCAGAAGCTCCCCCTCCTGCTCATGCTCGACAACGGGTCGACCGAGGAGGACACGCCGGCCTACCGGAATCTCCGCCACTACGACATCCCCGTCGTCGTACTGGACCACCACCACCCGGATCCCGAGGCCGTCGAACCGCTGATCGACGCCCACGTCAACCCCTACCTCCACGACGAGGACTATCGGATCACCACTGGAATGATGTGCGTCGAACTCGCGCGCATGATCGACCCGTCCCTGACCGAGCAGGTCCGCCACGTCCCCGCAGTCGCCGGCATCTCCGACCGCTCGGAGGGCGAGGCGATGGACGACTACATCGAACTGGCCCGCGAGGAAGGCTACGACGAGGACGACCTGCAGGCCATCGGCGAGGCGCTCGACTACGCCACGTTCTGGCTGAAGTACGACGACGGTCGCGAACTGATCGACGACGCGCTGAACGTCAACTGCGACGACCGCGAACGCCACGAGGAGATCGTCGAGTTCCTCTCGACGCGGGCCGAGCGCGACGTGGAGACCCAACTCGACGGCGCGATGCAACACCTCGAACACGAACAACTGGACAACGGCGCACACCTCTATCGCATCGACGTGGAACATCACGCCCACCGCTTTACCTACCCCGCGCCGGGGAAAACGACCGGGAAGATCCACGACCGCAAGGTCGAGGAGACCGGCGATCCCGTCATCACGATCGGCTACGGGCCGGACTTCGCGGTGCTTCGCTCCGACGGCGTCCGACTCGACATCCCCGAGTACGTCACCGAACTGACCGACGAGATCGACGGCGGCGGTGTCAGCGGCGGCGGCCACCTCGTCGTCGGCTCGATCAAGTTCGTCAAAGGCATGCGCGAGCAGGTCATCGACGCGCTGGTCGAGAAGATGGCCGACGCAGAGATCGACGAGGACCTCCAGAGCACGGGCGTTCTGAGTCAGGACTAAACGGTCAGCCGAGGTCAGCTTCGAACCCGATCTTTCTCCCGACGATCACCGCGAGGCCCAGACAGCCAGCAACGGCCCCGAGCAGGCCGTAGGGGAGCGGTGATCGACCACCCGACCAGTCGGCATCGAAGACCGACCCGTAGTAGTCCGCGATGGCCGTGCCGTCCAAGCGCACGATGACCTCGCGGTTGCTCGTCGCCGCTTGCTCGTTCCAGTTGAGACTCCCCAGCACGACGCGGCGGTCGTCGACGACAGCGCCCTTGGCGTGGATCTTCCCGTAGCGACCGCCGGGATCGGCGAGTCGAACGGTGAGGGGTGCGTCGTTCGCACTGGCCCACTCGCGAAAGCGCTCGGCCAGCGCACGATTGTCCTCACGGGCGTACCACGCGTTCGAGAGGAGGAGCCGAACCGCGACGCCACGACGGGCGGCCCGGCGGAGTGCCGTCGCGAGGGGACTCTCGTAGCCGACGGTCACCTGAATCACGTCGATGGAGTCGTTCGCCCGGTCGAGCGTCGCGACGAGACGATCACGGGCGTTATCGGGCGTGACCAGGAGCGTCGTCCGATCGACGGGCACAGTCGCCGGCGCGACGCGCTGACTGTAGTTCGCGGTGGAGCGCTCGCCGTCCTCGAAGGAGCGCCCCCGCCGGAACTGTGCCCATGGGATCGCGTCCCGCCCATCAGCGTCGACCCGGAACGTCGTTGCGAGACCATCGACGACCGCCGACTGGTTCGTCCGCACACCCCAGCCACGACTGCTCGCCCCGCCGGTGCCCGCAGGTTTCCAGTTCTCCGTGAGAATCAGCGCCCGGTCGTCGACGACGGCGTATTTCGCGTGGTGGTAGTCGTAGCGAGCGTGGGCACCGCCGATGAGTCGCACGTCGATCCCGGCGGCCACGAGACGGTCGAGGCTACGAGCGCCGATTCGGGTGCGGCCGCCCACTGGCTCGCCCTCCAGTAGCACACGAACGGTGACGTTGCGCTCGTGGGCGGCCAGCAGTGCGTCGACGACCCGTTCGGATGTGAGCGTGTAGCCCGCGAGCAGGATTCGTTCCTCTGCACCGCGGAGCGTTTCGATCGGAACGTTCGGGGCATCGGGCAGAACGAACGCCCGAACCCGTCCGCCGTCCGATCTGACGACCGGACGGTCGGTCGCACCGATCGGTCGCCACCGGATTCGAGTCCCGTTCCACGTCGCGAGGTGGCCTTCCTCGGTATCGCGGTACACGGCGCGGTCGACGACAGTGCCGTTCCGGCGGATCTGGAGCCGTTCGCCACCGTTGGCAAGCGAGAGTGACTCGATCCCGACGACGGTGGCGTCGGTGATGTTTCGGACGCGAGCAGGGGCGGCAGTGAGTGCGATCCGTCCACGCTCGGAGACGTTGGCAAGCGAGACGGTGCTCTCGCCGTCTGTGAAACTGTATCCCGTGGTGTCGGTCGCTTCGGGGATGGCGAGGACGACGAACTCTCCCGTGTCACCGTCGGCGATCGGATCTGGGTAGGCGGCGACGAGAGACGGTGTGGCGGTCGATCCAGACGCCGACGAGAGCGACGCCGACGGCCGGGACACGCCGCTGGCGATGGCGACCGGCGTCGCCGCTACGAGGAGCAACAGACAGACGAACCCACACGCCACGATCCGATCCATCGAACCGCGATGGCGGCGTCTTCGGACTTAAACTACTGGAAGGAAAGGTCGACTCATACGGACGGTTGTAGCGATGTACCGGTGAGCGTCGCCGCGGGGTAGACGCTCACCGGTACGCAACGACAACGTTCCGTATCAGACGCCGGCGGCCTTCTCGGCCTCGGCCTGCACGAGGTAAGCGTCGTCGTCGGTGTACTCGCTTGCGACATCGAGCGCGCGCTCGGTGCCGATCTGGCGCAGCGCCCACGCGGCGGAGGCTCGCACCGAGTCGCTGTCGTCCTCGTCGAGGACGCGTTCGAGCGGTGCGATGGCACGCGTGTCACCCAGCAGACCCAGCGCGCGGGCCGCGACCGAGCGGACTTCTTCGTCCTCGGCGACGAGACGGTTCGCGACCGGCTGAACCGACTCCTCGCTGCCGATCTCACCCAGCGCGCGCAGCGTGACCTTCTGGAGCGCCGGGTCGCCGTCGCCGTCGATGAAGTCGTGGAACGTCTCGGCGGCGCGCTCGTCGCCGATCTTCCCGAGGATGCGGATCGGACGCTTGTTACGCTTCTGGGAGCGCTGATGGAGTTCCTCGAAGGCGTCGGCGGCCTCGCTGCCCATGTGGAGGAACTGATCGAGGACGTACTCCGTCATGAAATCGGAGTCGCCGAGCTTGTCCAGCCCGAACAGCATCGGTTCGACCTCGCCCCGTTTGGCGTAGATCTTCAGCGCCGTCCACTCGGGTGGGAAGTCCTTGCGGTTCTCGTTGTCCAGCACGTCGTAGAACCCCCGCGCATCGAGCTGTTCCTGAACGGTCAGATCGTCCCACGTCTCCGCGGCGTCGAGGTCGTCTTCGAGTGTCTCGGCGGCGTCGAGGAGACCCGCGATGGTCTCGGCATCGTCGTCTGCGTCGAGTCCCGAGTCGGCGAGCGTGTCGGCCACGGCACCGAGTGCGTCGGCGGCCTCGGCGGGCGAGCCCCCGGCGGATTCGTCGAGATCGTAGTGTTCGCCAGCGGCATCGAAGAAGTCCGCGACCGCGGCGACTGCCTCGTCTTCGCCGTCCTCGGTCCACTCACTGTCCGCGACGGTCGCCTGTGCGTTCTCGACGATTTCGGCGACGTCCTCGACGTAGGGACCGCGCTGGTCCGCGAGGTCGTCGCGCAGGTCCGAGAGGCGCGATTCCAGTTCCTCGCGCGGGTCCTCGGCCTCGTCGTCGTCCTCGTCGGGTTCCGGGAGGTCCGTGTCTTCGAGGTCCGATTCGATCTCGTCGAGGGTCGCCTCGACATCGTCAAGGTCCGCCTCGGTCTCGGCGGCTTCGAGACTCTCAGCCGCGTCGTCGAGGCGACTCTCCAGCGTCACGACCGGACTCTCGGCGTCCTCGCCGTCGTCGTCCCCGTTGCTCATGCACGAAGGTGTGTCTGTCCGGGCTAAGAGCGTTTCCATACAGAGCGAGCATTTCCGACGCGGAGGGGACGCTCAGTATTCGGGATTCTCTTCGCGCACGCCCTCACGCTTGTTGACGAGTCGCGCCAGCGTAAAGAGCGCGTCAGAGAGTCGATTCAGGTAGACGATGGCGTCCTCGTTGACCGATTGCTCGGCGGCGAACGAGACGGCCCGTCGCTCCGCGCGCCGGCACACCGCACGGGCGTGGTGCAACTTCGCGCCCGGTTCCGACCCCGAGGGGAGGATGAACTGCGTCAGTTGATCGAGTTCCTCGTCCGCCTCGTCGATGAAGGCCTCCAGTTCGTCGACGTGGGAGTCGTCGATCTGGGGGTCGTCTTCGTCGGGATCGGGGTTCGCGAAGTCTGCCTGCACGACGTGGAGATGGTTCTGGATCTCGCGGAGTTTCTCGTCGATGTCGTCGTGACCCGTCGGGCGCACGACGCCGACGAGGGCGTTGACCTCGTCGACGGTCCCGTAGGCTTCGATGCGCTTGCTGTCTTTGGACACGCGCTCCATGTTTCGGAGGTCAGTCTGGCCGGCGTCACCACGACCGGTGTAGATCGTCATGGTCGTGGCTGGGGTCGCCAGTACCTTATAGGGTGCCAGAAACGAGCGTGAGTAAAGGATTAGATCCGTCTAATTCTTAGCTTCGATGGTAACTACTATATGATTGGTTCGTCCTATATCGAGTTAAGCATGAACACAGAGCATGATTCGACGGGCAGGAGAGTCTCGCGACGGTCGCTGCTGGCTGGAGCAGGCGGTGTACTCAGCGCCGGCCTGACTGGCTGTCTCGGCGGGGCACAACTCACATCGGAGACGAATGGAACGGCGACAGGAACCGGGACGAACGAGGCTCCAGTCGTCGTGGCCTCTTTCTTCAGCTTCTTCGATTTCGCGCGCAACATCGCGGACGGCACCCCCGTCACGGTCGAGAACCTCGTTCCCACGGGTCTGCACGGTCACGGCTGGGAACCAAACGCCTCGGTCACGAAAGATATCATCGAGGCCGACGCCTTCATCCACGTGGGGCCGGGCTTCCAGCCGTGGGCCGACCGCGCGATCCAGACGCTCGAAGACGATGGCGTCGACACGCAACTGATCAACTCCCGAGCGGGCGTCGAACTCGTCGATCTGGCGGCCACGCTCGACCCCGAGGAGGAGGGCGTCGGCAAGCAACAGGGCAAAGACCCACACTTCTGGCTCGACCCCCAGCGCGCGAAGACCTCGATCGACAACATCACCGAGGGACTCGTGACACTCGCGCCCGAGTACGAGGACGCTCTGCGCGACAATGCGGAGACGTACAAGACCGAGACGGTCGACCAGATCGACCAGGACTATCAGGCCATCTTCGACGCGGCCGACCGCGAGGTCGTCCAGCTAGCGGCCCACAACGCCTTCCAGTATATCGGCGTCCGATACGGCGTGCGGATGCGCCCGTTGGTGACGAACCTCGCAGCCAGCGGCGACGTGGCTCCCGAGGACATCACGCAGGCCAAGCGCGTCATCGAGGACAACGACATCCGTTACATCGCCAACGGCGTCTTCGAGGCGCGCCGCCCCGCCGTCCAGTTGATGGAAGAGACGCAGGTCGAGGCGTACTACCCGGTCACACCCTACGCCGGCGTCCGCGAGGACTGGGTCGCGAACGACTGGGGCTACGAGGAGATCGCGTACAACATCAACATGCCCACCTTCGAAGTCGTTCTGGGCAACAAATCGCCCGGAGAGGTCGGGTACGAGGGCTGGAACGACGAGTGGCGCAACTTCGAGTGATAGCATGAGTACACAAACAGCCTCCGAAGAGACCCGGGAGGGAGACAGCGAGCCAGTGGCCGAACTTCGCGACGTGAACTTTGGCTACACGGCTACACCAGTGGTACAGGACATCGACCTGCGGATCGACCGCGGCGAGTACGTTGCCGTCGTCGGCCCGAACGGGTCCGGGAAATCGACCGTGATGCAACTGCTGCTCGGTTTGCTCGAACCCGACGCGGGTGTCGCGCGGCTGTTCGGTAAGCCGGCCCACGCTTTCGACGACGGCGAGCGGCTGGGCTACGTCGCACAGCACGCCAGCGCGTCCAAGGAGATGCCGATCACGGTGCGAGAAGTCGTCAAGATGGGTCGGTACCCCCACGTCGGCTTTGGCTTCCTCTCGGCCGAGGACAGACGGATCGTCGACGAAGCACTCGCGACCGTCGGCATGACGGCCTTCGCCGACCGCCGAGTGACCCAGCTCTCCGGTGGGCAGCGCCAGCGGGCGTTCATCGCACGAGCGCTCGCTGGCGAGGCCGACCTGCTCGTGCTCGATGAACCCACCGTCGGCGTCGACGCCGAGTCCGTGGAAGCGTTCTACGACCTCCTGGCGTCGCTCAACGACGCCGGCATCACGATCCTGCTGATCGAGCACGACCTGAGTGCCGTCACCGAACACGCCGAGCGAGTCGTCTGTCTCAACGGCGAGATCTACTTCGACGGCCCGACCGACGAGTTCGTCGACAGCGACGCACTCGCCCGTGCGTTCGGGACGGCCGCGAACGTGATGGGAGGTGAGCAGGCGTGACGGACGCCATCCTCGCCGGGCTTGGAAGTGCTGGATTCGAGCCACTGGCGGTCGCACTCCAGACCGGTGGACTGGACGCGGTGCTCGCGCCGCTGTTCTGGGTGCTCGATCTCTGGTCGGGCTTCGTCGGCTGGCTGGGGAAGGTGACCGGACTGGAAGTGCTCCAGTACGGCTTCATGCACCGCGCGATCCTCGTTGCGCTGTGTATCGGCGTGATGGCACCCCTGATCGGGACCTTCCTCGTCCATAGACAGCTAGCCCTGATCGGTGACGCGCTGGCCCACACCGCCTTCGCGGGGGTCGCCATCGGCCTGTTCCTCAACGCCGTGATCGATCTGGGCGTGACGCCCTATCTCACGGCCGTGGTCGTCGCGATGATCGCCGCGCTGTTGATCGAACTCATCTCCGAAGCGACCGACGCCTACAACGACGTGTCGATGGCGATCGTCCTCTCGACCGGATTCGCGCTGGGGAGTACGCTGATCAGTCTCAACGCCGGCGGGCTGACCGTCTCGGTCAATCAGTACCTCTTTGGCAATCTCTCGACGGTGACCAGCCAGAGCGCCGCGGTGTTGCTCGTCCTGTTCGTGATCATCGTCGCCGTCGTGGCCGTCACGCGCAATCAGTTGCTGTACGTCACCTTCGACGAGACCGCCGCAGAAGTGTCGGGCCTGTCGGTCAGCTGGTACAACCGCATCATGGTGATGCTGACGGCGATGGTCGTCGTCGGCGCGATGCAGATCATGGGTGTCATCCTCGTCGCCGCGATGCTCGTGGTTCCGGTCGCCGGGGCCGCGCAGGTCTCCCGGAGTTTCACCGAGTCGCTGTTCGTCTCCGTGATCCTCGCGGAACTGGCGGTGTTGATCGGCATCGGCATCTCCTACTACGCAGGCGCGACGGCGGGCGGCGTCGTA
Source organism: Halomicrobium sp. HArcht3-1 (assembly GCF_058933345.1). Taxonomy (NCBI): domain Archaea; kingdom Methanobacteriati; phylum Methanobacteriota; class Halobacteria; order Halobacteriales; family Haloarculaceae; genus Halomicrobium; species Halomicrobium sp. HArcht3-1. Next base: position 122,707 of record NZ_JBZYDM010000004.1, read on the forward strand.
GTGCTAGTCGCCGTCGTGATCTACGCCGCGGCCGTCGTGGTCGGGAAACTCCAGACCGCTCTCGGTGAGCAGTCGACGCCGGAGGTCGGGAGTATCGACGCCGACGAGCAGGAAGTGCCGTCGGACTGATTTCAACACGAAGCTTATACCGGATCACGTCCCAGCCCCGGATGGAGTCATGAAGAACGTCCTCGCGAGCATCGGCATCGGTAACGCCTCCGTCGACACCGTCCTGCCCTCCGAGACCGTACAGCCGGGCGAGACAGTCGACGCGGAAGTACAGATCGTCGGCGGCAACGCCGAACAGGAGATCGGAACGATCCGCTTCGAGATCGAGACCCGGTATCGAACCGAAGAGGGATACGAGGAGGTCGACATCGACCGCTTCACCCTCGCCGACGGGCTGACGATCCAGCCAGATCAGGAGGAGACCCGTGACGTATCGATCGACATTCCCCACGGGACGCCGGTGACGATCGGGAACGTCGACGTGTGGATCGAGACGGAACTGGACATCGACCTCGCAGTCGACCCCGAAGACAAAGACTACCTCGACGTGCGGCCGACGGATCGACTCCAGACCGTCTTCGACGCGATGGAGGAACTGGGCTTCTCGCTTTACACCGCGGAGTGTGAAGCCGACCCCTACGGACGGTACACCGGAGCGCGATTCATCCAAGAATTCGAGTTCCGGGTGCAGTCAGGGCCGTTCCGCGGGGACCTCGACGAAGTGGAACTGGTCGCCCAGCCCGGTCCCGACGCGCTCGACCTGTTCGTCGAGATCGACCGCAAGGGCGGTCTGTTGAGCGAGATGGCCGACACCGACGAGCGAACGACACAGGTGACGATCACGTCGACCGACCAGTCGTCAGTACGCGAACAGCTTCGACGCGAGATCGAAGCCCACGCCTGATCGGACACGACTGCCACGCTTTTTTCTGCGGCCGGCGGCCACACCGTCCCGACACGTGTCGAGAGCACTAGGTGAACGTCTCGTCGCCACGACAGTGTACGCACAGTGAGAGCGGACACTCTCGAAGCCAGCCCACGCCGATTCAATATAGCGGATGATGATTTATTGGGCGGGAAACCGGGAGCTTCAATTACGCCCGGAAAAAACGCGGAGATATGGCAATGGACCTTGAGCACTACTGTCCCGAGTGCGAGGAGTACCGGACGTTCTGGAAAGTCGCGAGCACGACGATGCATCTTGGCACGAAGACCAAGTGGCACTGCGCGGAGTGTGACCACGGGTTCGTCCGCATCGACGGTGAAGTCGACACCGGCGCGACGGCCTGATCTGTCGGCTCTTGTCCGATCAATAGCTCTCGATAGCACTCTTAGCAGCCGTTTTTAGGCCGGTTCGTCTGTCCACACGTATGGCCTGCGAGGGAAATCCTGTCGACGCGACGCCGCGGCCAGCCCAGCAACGACACTTCGACCTCCAGTCGACCGTCGTCCACTACGCAGACAGCCCGGACCGTTGTACGATGTTTCCGCCGGCGACCGACGACTGTGATCGAATGACGACCTGGCTGAGCGCGAACCGGTCGGTTTTCGAGAATCTCGAATCGATGCGGTAAGCGAGGAAGCCGCCGCTACCGGGGGGTTTAACCGAGTGTATGCCGTTCACATGGCACGATGGCAATCGAGGTCCTGATCGTCGACGAAGACGAAGACGTACTCGACATCACCGAGGCGTTTCTGGGTAGACAAGACGGACTGGCGGTTTCGACGGAGCAAGACTCCGAAGCCGCGCTCGAACGGGTTTCTGCTGGCGATTTCGACGCCGTCGTGAGCGATCTGACGATGCCGAAACTCGACGGCCTGGAACTGTGCCGACAGCTTCGAGACGTTCGGCCGGAGATACCGTTTCTCGTCTTCACTGGCCGCGACGAGAACAACATCGAGAGAGACGACGCCGACTGCCCGACCGCGTACGTCAAGAAGAGTACCGGGACCGAGCAGTACGAGGAGCTCGCAGAACGAATCAAAGCGGCATTGTAACGCCGTCAGGGGTCAGTGTGGGGGATCGTGAGCGTGACTGTCGTTCCACCGTCGACCGTGAAAGTCGCCGTGCCGCCGTAGGATTCGATCAGCCACGTGATCAGCCACAGGCCGAGACCGGTGCCGTGGGTCAACTGTGTGATCTCGGCGTCGCCTGAGACGACCGCCAGTTCGTCGTCTGGGATGCCGTCGCCGTCGTCCGAGACTGTGATCTCGACGGTTCCGTCGTGAGCCGTCACGGTCACCGAGACCGTCGGCCCGTCGTTGTGTTCCAGAGCGTTCTCGATCGTTTCCGTGAGAGCGGTCCTGAGTCGAGCGTCTGCGACCGGTGGAACCGCCTCGGTGTCGAGTCGGATGGTCGCGTCGGGATACGCCGAACTCAGTTCGTCGACGACGGTCGCCGCCAGTGGACCGGGATCGACGGGAGATTCCTCGCCCGCGTCGCGGCGGACAGCCCCCTCGATCTCGCGAGCACGGTCCGACAGCGAGACGACCTCCTCGGCCTTTCGCAAGAGCGTGTCGAGGAGTTCTCGGTCCGAGCCGTCGCTCCGGCGACGGAGTTCCTCTGCCCTGCCGAGGATCACCGTCATATCGTTGCGGAGATTGTGCCGCAGGACGCGATTGAGGACTTCCAGCCGTCGCTGGCGTTCTCGCTGCTCGGTGATGTCTGTAAAGATGCCGAACGCGAAGCGACGGTCGCCCCGCCGATAGGGGACGCCACGGAACAGGAAGTCACGGAATCCCGCCGCAGTGTGCCGGCGTATCTCTGCCTGAACGGACTCGCCGTCGGTCAGTAACGCCATCGACACCTCAGTGTCGGACGAGCCGTTCGCTGATCTGAGCAGGCTCGACAGCGGCCGGCCGGCGACCGACGACGAGTCGGCGGCGAACGTCTCGGAAAACGCAGGATTCGTCGAGCGAACGAGTGCTTCGCCGTCGAGCAGTTCCGTCTCGACGACCGGGTCGGGCAGGGAATCGAACAGATACGAGAAGCGAGTTCGTTCCGCATCGAGGCGCTCTCGCGTCTCTTTGAGTTCGGTCAGATCGCGAACGACGCCGACCGTTCCGCGGAACGCACCCTCACTCGGGATGAGCGACATCTCGATCTCGGCGGGCCTGTGGGTCCCATCGGCAGCCACGAGTTCGGTTTCGACCTCGACGCTGTCTCGGTCGAGGTAACGCAACGCCTCCATCTCGTGTTCGAACCGCTCGACCGTCCGGTCGTCGAGCATCGTTCCCGGGTACCGACCGAGCATCTCGTCGCGTTCGAACCCGAGATACGAAGCGAGTGGCTGTGTCACAAGCTGGAAATTCCCGTCCTCGTCGAGGACGTACATCATGTCGTTGACGTTCTCGACGGCGGTCTCGTAGCGCACCAGCGCCTGTTCGCGTTCGACCCGTTCGAACGCTTCTGCGGCGTTCGACGCAAGGATCTCAGCCATCGACTGGTCGGTGCTGTCGAACGTGTGGGGACTGCTGCTCCCGATCGTGAGTGTGCCGTGATCGCCCAGCGGGACGTACATGGCCGAGGCTGCAGGCCCGCTGTCGTACTCATCGAGGCCGGTCAGATCGTCGACGACGACGGTCTCGCCGGTGGTGAAGGCCTCGCCGTGGAATCCTTCGTCTTCACCTCTGATGGGGCGGTCGTCGGCGGACGTGGCGTCTGCACCTCCTGCAACCGGGACGAGCGTCCCCGCGTCGGCGTCGTGGAGTCTGACGAGGTTCTGCTCGAAACCGAGCGTCTCACGGGCGGCGATGGCGACGATCCCGGCGACATCGGTCGGCGTCTGGGCACGCATCAGCGAGCGGGTCGTCTCGAGCAGTCCCTCCAGCGCGTCGTCGCGCTCTTTCTGTACCGTCACGTCACGGATCACGCCGGCCGTGCCGGCGAAGTCGCCGGCTTCGTCCCACAACAGCGTCATGTGGTCCTGTGCCGGGAACGACGAGCCATCGGCCCGCTGAATCGGCAGTTCGAACGTCTCCTCCTCGGGACGCTCCCCGCGCAGCATCTCTCGAACGACCGACTCGGCCCGCGCGACGGTGTCGTTGTCCTTGATGAAACTGGTGTGCGAACCCAGCAGCGTCTCGCTGTCGTAGCCCGTCAGGTCCGTCATCGCGTCGTTGACGAGGGTGAACTGGCCCGCCGTGTCGAGCGCGTAGACCCCGTCGTCGACGGCTTCGATGATGTCGGCGTATCGCTGGAGGTCCGCCTCGCGTTGCTCGCGCTCGATCTCGTTGCCCACCCACTCGACGAGGAGGCGAACGAGACGTTTCTCGGCGTCGGTAAAGGGCTGCTCGCGTGGATCGGGCGAGGCAAAGCACATCGTCCCGTACGTCTGGTCGCCGACGACCACGGTGCCACCGAGATAGCACGAGACGCCGAAGGTTTCGTAGGTCGGGTCGTCGCCCCACCCCTCTCGTTGGGCATCGGTGATCGTCAGGAGACCGTCCTGCTGGATCGTTCGCCGGCAATACGTCTTCGAGAGCGGCGCAGACGTACCGGCCTCCAGCAGGTCGCTCGGACCGGCCGTTACCTCGATGTGCTGGGTGTCGCCGTCGATTCGGGTGAGATAGCCGATCGGGAGATCGAGGCGCTCGCGGCCGATCGCGAGCGCCCGGCGGAGGCGGGCCGTCGAGGAACGATCTTCGCTGGCCGCCAGCGCTGCGAGGGCTTCGAGCGCGTCGTTGGTCCGCTGGAGTGATCGCGCGTGCCGGGTCTCGACGGTACCGAACCCGCTGATGCCGTCGTCGTCGACGATCGCCTCGATCCGGTCGCCGACGCTCGCGTGGCCGTCTCTGGGAACGTACTCGGTGACCCCATTGCGCGTCGCGGCCGCCGCGAGCATCCCGTCGGCACTCTCAGAGCAGAGGACGATCGGCAGCGACGGATAGCCGTCCCTGAGCGTTCGGAGCGTCTCGATCCCATCGAGCGCACCGGGGCTGTGCTCCACGAGGACGCAGTCAGGAACAGTCGAATCGAGGTGGGCGAGGGCGGCATCGGTGTCGTGAACCACGGAGACGGCGACGGTGTCTCGCAGGTCCGTCCCGATCCACGCCTCGGGCCGGACGTGAAGGAGAGCAGTGGCTGGCATCGAACGAGAAAAGATAGCGCACCAACAGACATATAATACCCGATGTGTGTCGACTCGACGACACCCACGAGCACGGCGGGGATGATCGAGGGTCCGGGACCCAGAGTGTCCAGATGCGCCGCACGCGCCGTTTCCTTACCGAAGGGGATCGTCCCCCGACCACTTCGTGTAAAAAATGTAATTGTTCTCGTCTGACCCTCACTCGTCGGCGAGCGACTGCCAGCTCAGCGAGGGGTCACGGGCGGCGCTGACCTGATCGATCCGGCGAGCGGCCGTCGATTCGGGAGCGCTCGCGAGGGTCGCATCGTCCTCGCCGCCGACGGCGTCGAACGCCTCGGCTAACTGATCGAGCGTGCGCTTCGATTCGACCTCCGTCGGTTCGGTCATCAGTGCCTCGCTGACGATTTCGGGCCACTTGGTCGTCGGCGGGTGAACGCCGTAGTCGAGCATCCGTTTGGCGAAGTCGGCGGCGTCCCGGTCGCCGGCGCTGGCGACGAACTCGTGGTGGAACGGGCCGAAGGGGACGTCGAGGTCGATCTGCTCGGCGAGATAGTTGGCGTTCAGCACGGCCTTGGCGCTGGCGTCGGTCAGGCCGCCATCACCCAACCGGGCGATGTAGGCGTAGGCCTTCAGCAGGACGAGCCAGTTGCCGTAGAAGCCATGGACTTTGCCGATAGTGTGTTCTGGATCGGTAAAGGCGTAGCCACCGCCGGCCTCGGCGACCTGTGGCGCAGGCAGGAAGGGAGCGAGTTCGTCGGTCACGCCGATCGGCCCCGCGCCCGGACCACCGCCGCCGTGGGGCGTCGCGAAGGTCTTGTGGACGTTGTAGTGCATCACGTCGAAGCCCATGTCGCCGGGGCGCGCTCGACCCAGCAAGGCGTTGAGGTTCGCACCGTCGTAGTACAGCAGGCCACCCGCGTCGTGGACGATATCGGCGATCTGCTCGATGTCGCGCTCGAACAGGCCGAGCGTGTTGGGGTTGGTGAGCATCAGCGCCGCCGTCTCCTCGCCGACAGCGGCTTCGAGCGCATCGAGGTCGACGCGACCGTCGTCGTCGCTCGCCAGCGACACCACGTCGTAGCCGGCCATCGCCGCGCTGGCGAAGTTCGTCCCGTGGGCCGATTCGGGGATGACGACCTCGCTGCGGGCCTCGCCGTTGTGCTCGTGGTAGGCCTGTGCGACGAGGATACCGGTGAACTCGCCGGCCGCGCCAGCAGGTGGCTGAAGCGAGACGGCGTCCATCCCGCCGATCCGACCGAGGGAGTCCTGCAGGCGGTACATGAGTTCGAGCGTCCCCTGCGTGGTCCGCTGGGGCTGGTCCGGGTGGACCGCCGCGGACGGGTGTGCGGCCAGATCCTCGGTAAAGGAGGGGTTGTACTTCATCGTACACGAGCCAAGCGGGAACGGGCCGCTCTCGACGCCGTAGTTCATCTGGGAGAGGCGCGTGTAGTGGCGTGCCAGTTCCGGCTCACTGAGGTCGGGCAGTTCGAGCGAGTCCCGGGTCAGGTCGTCGGGCAGTGGCCCGTCGTCGGTCGATACTTCCTCGGTCGACTTCTCGGAAAGCAGCGGTTCGTAGCTGTCCTCGTCGTCGGTCCAGCGTGCCTGATCGTATCGCATTATTTTGCCACCTCCGCGAGGGTTTCGACGAAGTCGTCGACGGCGTGGTCGGCCGTCTCGGTCATGCAGATCTGGATCTGATGTTCGCCCACTGCGTGGACCGCGTAGCCCGCCGTCGCGAGGTCGTCGCGGACCGCCGCCGCCGGCTGGTCGGTGTGTGCGACGAACTCCCGGAAGTGATGGCGGTCGTGGACCGGCGCTGTGACGCCCCGGACCTCGTCGACCCGCGCAGCGAGGTCCCGAGCGCGGGTGACACAGGACTCCGCGAGGTCGAGCAGCCCGTCGGGACCGAGCCACGCGACGTGCATCGCCGTCCGCAGGGCGACCCACGCCTGATTGGTGCAGATGTTCGATGTCGCCCGCTCGCGACGGATGTGCTGTTCGCGGGTCTGGAGTGTCAGCGTGTAGGCCCGTCGGCCACTCGCGTCCTCGGCAGCCCCGACGAGGCGACCGGGCACCTGCCGGAGGTACTCCTCGCGGGTGACGAACAGGCCGAGACCGAAGCCGTAGGCCGTGCCCGTCCCGAGCGAACTGGCGTCGCCGACGACCACGTCCGCGCCGACGCTCGCGGGTTCTTCGAGCAACGCGAGCGCGACGGGGTCCGTACCGAGACAGAAGAGTGCGTCGTGGGCGTCGGCGACGCCGCCGACGGCCGCGAGTTGCTCCTCGATAGTGCCCCGAACCGTGGGATTCTCGGCGTAGACGAGCGCCACGTCGTCACCGATCGCGTCCCGGAGACCGTCGATATCGACGTTGCCGTCGGTCATCGGGTAGCTGTCGACCGTGATTCCGGGACCGGCGGCGTAGTTTTCAAGCACCTCGCGCTTGCTCTCGCGCAACTGCTCGGGGACGAGCACGCGGTCACCCGAGACGCTGCGCACGCGCTGGGAGAGCGTCGCCGCTTCGCCAAGGGCCGTCGCCGCGTCGTACATCGAGCAGTTCGCGACGCCCAGCCCCGTCAGTTCCACCAGCATCGACTGGTACTCGAACAGTGCCTGCAGGAACCCCTGTGCGACCTCTGGCTGGTACTGGGTGTAGGAGGTCAAGAACTCCGAGCGACTCGACAGGTCGTCGATCAGGGAGGGGACGTAGTGGTCGTAGTGCCCACGGCCCAGCAGCGCCGTCAGATCGTGGTTCCGGTTCAGAATCGATTCGACGTGCCGGCGGGTTTCTCGCTCTGTCCGCTCCGGAATGTCGAACTGTCCTTCGAAGGCAACCGAGTCTGGAATGTCGAACAGCGCCGCTTCGCTGTCGACGCCGACCGCGTCCAGCATCGTCGCCGTCGCCGCCGCCGTGTGCGGTGCGTATGGTGTACCGCGGGACCGTTGATCGCTCATGATGTAGCGTCGTCCGGTATCGGACGTGATGGGCGAGCCTAGCGGGGCTGCGTACATTAGTGTGCGCGTTCCGCCCGCGCCGTGTGGCTGGGTGGCGCACGTCAGAAGAAGGTCGTGGGATCGATTCGAACGGAGTTATTCGATCTGGTCGCGGTACTCGTCGGGCGACAGCAGGTCGTCGAGTTCGCTCTCGTCGGCCAGTTCGAGTTCGAGCAGCCAGCCCTCGCCGTAGGGGTCCTCGTTGAGCAGTTCCGGCTGGTCGCGCAGGCCGTCGTTGACCGCCGACACCGTGCCCGAAACGGGCGCGTAAATGTCAGAGACGGCCTTGATCGACTCGACGACACCGAAGTCGTCACCCGCGGCCAGCTCGTCACCTTCGCTTGGCAACTCGACGAAGACCACGTCGCCGAGTTCGTCCTGTGCGAAGTCGGAGATACCGACCGTCACGGTGCCGTCGTCCTGTCTGGCCCACTCGTGAGAGTCGAGGTAGCGCAGATCGTCGGGAACGTCGAAGCTCATCTATCGATGAATGGGGTGGTCCTGATACGTGCCTTCTTCGGTTCGCCGCGGACGACGACCCGGAGCTTCGTCCCCGGTTCCGTATAGTCCGTGGGGATGTATGCAAGCGCGATCGGCTCGCCGAGCGTCGGACTCATCGTCCCGCTGGTAACGGTCCCGAGGTGCTCGCCACCGGGCGTCGTCACCTCGTATCCGGACCGGGGGACGCCACGGTCGATCAACGAGAGGCCGGCGAGTTTTTCCTCGGGACCTTCCACATCGATCCCCTCCAGCGCGTCGCGGCCGACGAACTCCGTATCGAGGTCGACGACGAAACCGATCCCCGCTTCGATCGGGTTCCGTGGTTCCTCCGCCGGGTGAAAGTCTTGCCCCGAGAGCAAGAATCCCATCTCCAGTCTGAGGGTGTCGCGTGCGCCCAGCCCGCAGGGCTGACAGTCGAGTGCCGCCCAGACCGTCTCGATGGCGTCCCACGGACACAGGATTTCGTAGCCCGCCTCACCGGTGTAGCCCGTCGTCGCGACGAGCGCGTCGACGCCTGCGACCGTCCCGTCGGCGATTTCGAACCGGCCCAGTTCCGAGAGGTCGATGTCGGTCTCGCCAGCGAGCAGGTCGGGGGCGTCAGGTCCCTGCAGCGCGACGAGACCGTACTCGGTCGTCCGGTTGTCGACGGTGGCGTCGAGTCCCCAGTCATCGGCGTGCGCTCGCCAGCGGTCGGCCATCTGCTCGTCGTGGCCGGCGTTGGGGATGAACAGGTAGTCGCCGTCGGTCGCCTCGGGCAGGCAGTAGATGACGGTGTCGTCGAGCATCACACCGTCCTCGCGCGTGATCGCAGAGTAGTGGGCCTCCCCGGCGTCGAGTTCCGTCACGTCGTTCGTCGCGAGGCGCTGGGTGAGACGTGTCGCGTCGGGACCGGAGACGACGACCTCGCCCATGTGCGAAACGTCGAACTTGCCCACGGACTCACGGACAGCGGCGTGTTCAGTTCTGATCGAGTCGAACTCAACGGGCATCTCCCAGCCGCCGAAGTCGGTAAAGTGCGCACCAGCGTCGGCGTGAACGGCACGAAGCGGGGGTGATCGCAGGCTCATATCCCCAGAATGACCCGGCAGCGGCTTATCTGTTGGCTCTCCGGGCGTAGAGGGGCGGGCTGATAAATTATATTTCGCGATATAGAAATCCACTCAGTCGATTCGACGGCAGCGGCTCTCAGTAGACATTTGTGTGACGACATCCAAGCGGCTGACCGGGATGAATCGAACGTGGGGGAGTGACACACGCCATCTACTCGCTGCCGGAACCGTGGTCGCGGCGGTGGGTACGGCGGGGAGTCTCTGGTTCAGTCTCGGACTCGGGCTGGTACCCTGTGAACTGTGCTGGTACCAGCGAATCCTGCTGTATCCACTCGTGGTCGTGTTCGGTGTCGCAGCGCTCGAAAATCGAGCTGGGGTCTGGCGGAGCATCGTGCCACTTTCGCTCCCGGGACTGGCGATCGCAGCGTATCACTCGTATCTGCAGGCGACCGTCGACAGTTGCACGCTCTCGGGACCGTGTGCGGCCGTCCAGTGGCAGTCGCCAGTGGTCGGTCTGACGATTCCGAACCTCTCTGCACTGGCGTTCGTACTGGTAACCGCCACGGCGCTAGTCGCCCGACGACGCACGTGATCACTCGCCGTCGTCGGGCGACAGCACCGACTGCAGCAGTTTCGCTTCCGCTTTGCGGAGGTGCTGGTGGAAGGTCGGCGCCGAGACACCGAGGACATCGGCCAGTTGCTCGCCGGAGGAGTCCCGCGGCCACTCGAAAAAGCCCGCGTGGTACGCCGTCTCCAGTGCGACGCGCTGCCGGTCGGTCAGGTCCGCCGTGAGCAGTGGGTCGGAGCGGTGCACGGTGGCGTCGGCCCGTGACCGCTGCTGGCGTCTCGTCAGTTCCGCGGTCGGGTACGTGTCCGTGACGGCATCGATCAATGGGGCCGGATCAGTCCCCGTGCCGACGTGTAACGTCATGTGATAGTCTCCATCTTCGATGACCGCCTGATCGATCCGGCCACCGAGGGCGGCGAGTACGGACAGTACCGGTGGCTCCGTGAGCCGTAACTCGAACGACGTGTCGGCCTCGTCGAGGAACCGTAGATCGGTCCAGTGTGGAAGGACGCCGACGAGATCCGAGAGCGCCGCAGCGGCGTCCTCGGTCGTGGTGCCGTAGAGGAGGTACTCGTCGTCGTCGACGGGGATGGTCGTGTCGAGGGTGATACGGCCGGCGGCGTCACTGACCGAGAACGTCTCGAACACGTCGCGGATGTAAAACTCCAGTTCGACGATGTCGTCGCTCAGCAACGCTCGCTTCCGGTCAGTCGCAGCGATTGCGTGGCCGACGATCTCGCCGAGGCGTTCGACGACGGTCCGCTCTTCGCCCTCGAACGCATCGACCCGTTCGGTGTAGAGATTGAGCGTGCCATAGACCGTCTCCTCGTAGGAGATCGGAATGGACGCCGAGGCGTTGACGTCGTGTTCCCGGGCGGTCTCGTGCCACAGTTCGTAGCGGGGATCGGTCTGAAGGTGCTGTCTGGTCTGGATCGCACCGGTCCGCAACGCCTCGCCAGTCGGCCCGAGACCGTGCGGGTCGTCGGGATCGACCGAGATCTGTGCGTCGTCGAGATAGTCCTCGACGCCGGCCTCGGTTCGTAGCGACACCTGCTGTGAGTCGAAATCCGCTTCGCCGATCCAGGCGAACGCGTAGGAGTCACTGGCTGCGAGCAGCGAGCAGACGGTCGTCTCGATCTCCGTACGCGTCGACTGTTCGACGACGGCACTGGCGATCTGATTGACGACGCGATTGAGACTGTTGACCGCCGCGAGCCGTTCGCGTTGCTGGACGAGGACCTGCTCGTGGGCGTGACGGGAGAACGCCGTCGCGAGGATGGTCGCGACCGACTGGACGAACGTCAGGTCGTGATCGGTGAACTCTCGTGGCTCCGTGTCGTGGACGCCCAGCACACCCCACGGATCGTCGAGCGGGCCGATTACGACGCTGACGCCGCTCCTGACTCCGTGCTCCGTGAGCAGGGCAGGACCGTCGAAGCGTGATTCGGTCGTGAGATCATCGACTCGAACTGGCTCGTCGGTCCCGAGGGTGAAGGCAGCCTGCGAGTCGTCGTCGACCGCCGAGACGGTCGCCATGCCGACGATGCCGTCGTCCCAGCCGACGCCCTGTCGAAGCAGGAGGTGGTCGCCGTCCTCGTCGAGGTCGAGTACCTTGCAGTAATCGGCGTCGAGGGTCTCGGCGACCAGCGACGTGGCATCGGCCATCAGTGCGTCGATGTCGTGGGTTTCGAGCGCGCGCTGGCCCACGTTGGCGATCGTCTCTAGCTGGGACACCCGGCGCTCTCGCTGGCGCTCGCGCTCGCGGCGTGCCGTGATGTCTCTCACGACGCCGACTCGTCCAGTGGTCCCGTCACCGAGTGGGAACGGTGCAAAGCGGGTCTCGACTGGAATCTTACGACCATCGGCCGTTTCGAGAACGGTCTCGACGGTCGCGGCCGACCGGTCCGACGCGAGCAGTTCCTCGTGAGTCCGGTCGGCGAACGCGACCGACCGATCGGACGTGACCAGCGAGGCGTGGGCACCGAGCAGTTCCGCGCGGTCGTAGCCAGTCAGTTCCGTGTGGGCGTCGTTGACGAATCGGAATCGATCCTCGTCGTCGAGGACGTAGACGCCGTCTTCGATCGTCTCCAGTGCCGCCTCGTACTGCCGGTGTTCGCGCTCTTGGGCCGTTCGCTCGCTGATGTCGCGGACGACACCGACGCGCTCTAGCGTGCCGTCGTCAGTGGGGAGCAGTGAGAACGTCGCTTCGGCGGGGAACTCATCGCCGTCGGCAGTCTGGATCGTCGCTTCGAGACGAGCCGTATCGTCCGCGCCCGTCACGAGCTGTTCGTGGATTGCCGACGCCGCTTCGACGACCCCCTCGTTGACGACCTTCGTCGGGTCGGACCCGAGCAGTTCCGTGCGGTCGTAGCCGGTCATCGCTGCGTAGGACTCGTTGACCGTCGCGAATCGGCCGTCGTCACCGATGACGTAGACCCCATCGGACATCGTCTCGACGATCGCCTCGTACCGTTCGAGTTCGCGCTTTCTGGCCTTCCGTTCGCTCACATCGCGGAAGTACACCGAGAGACCGGTTTCGGACGGGTAGACCGTCGCCTCGAACCAGCCGTCGAACGGTTCGTAGTAGGCCGTCAACGTCTGTGGCTCCTGGGTCTCGATAGCCCGGTCCGCAGCGGCCTCGAACTCCGTCTCCCGAAGATCGGGAAAGAGATCGAGGATCGAGCGGCCGAGCAGTTCACCCTTCGGCCGGTCCTGAATCGCCACGGCGCTGTCGTTGACGTACGTGAACCGATAGTCGGTGTCCAGTCCGAACACGCCGTCGTCGATCCGATCGAACACCTCGTCGAGTTCCCGTTCGAGCGAGTCTCGTTCCCGGGAGAGTTGCCGTTCGGTCCGTTTGAGATCGGTGATGTCGGCGGCGATGACGAGGACGCGTTCCAGTTCCCCGTCGGTAACGATCGGCGCGGCGGTCAGCGAGACCCAGCGCCGACTCCCGTCCGGGCCGTCGTGCTGGACGATACGGTCCGACACCGTCTCGCCGGTCTCGACAACCGTCCAGAGCGGGTGGTCATCGGTCGGGAACGGTTCGCCGTCGGGATCGTAGAAGTCCAGATCGTCGATCGTGAACGAGGCAACCTCGGCCGGATCGAGACCGAGTTGCTCGCGTGCCTTTGCGTTGATCCGCTCGATCGAACCGTCCGGGAGAAACGTCGCCATGCGGACCGGCGCAGTCTCGAATAGCTGGTCGACGAGGTCACGCTCGCGGCGGTGCTTGTGCTCGCGGTCGCGACGCTCGGTCATGTCCCGCGTGATCTTGGTAAAGCCGGTCACCGTCCCGTCCTCGTCGGTGATCGCCGTCAGTGTCGTGTTGGCCCAGAACCGGGAGCCGTCGGCCCGGACGCGCCAGCCCTCGTGTTCGGTCGCCCCCTCCCGTTTCGCCGTCGCCAGTGCGTCCGCGGGTACGTTCTCCGCACGCTGCTCGTCGGTGTACAGTAGCGAGACGTGCTCGCCGACGACGGTCGCCCTGTCGTAGCCCATGATCGCCTCGGCACCGGCGTTCCAGTCCTGAATCCGCCCGTCGGCGTCGAGGGCGACGATCGCGTACTCCTCGACGGTCTCGATCAGCGAGGCGAACTGACGGTGTTCGACCTGAGACTGTCGTTGCGTCCGCATTCGGTCCGTAACGTCGTAGTAGAGTTCGACGCGCCCGCCCGCGAAGGGACCGGTGTCGATTGGGCGACTGCGGTGTTCGAGCCAGCGTGGGTCGGTTCCCGCTGGCGCGACGCGACAGACGAACCGCTCTGGATACGTGTCGTTTCGGTAGTGCCCGGAGAGACGCTCGACGAAGTCGTCGGGGTCGTCGACAGTCAGTGCGATCTCCTCGTCGAGGAGTCGGCGCTTGTCGCGTCCGAGAACTGCGGCGCGGTCGATATCGAAGTAGCGTTCGGTTACGTCGTTGAGCCAGACAACGTCGAACGACGAATCGAGGACGAAGACGGCGATCCCGGCGCTCTCGAAGATTTCGACCAGCGAGCCGTCGACGACAGATCCCTCCGTGTCGGTCAGTCCGGCATCGCCGGTGCCGTCGGGAAGCGGCCGCCACCAGACCCGCGCGCTCGCGCCGACTTTCTTGGTCGCGAGACGGTCGTGGTCGACGAGACGGTCCAGACGGTCGTAGGTGCTCCGGCGACCGAGGTCCAAGTCGTCGGCGACTTCCATCGTCGTCCGCGGAGTCCCTCGTCGGTCGAAGCACGCAAGTGTTTCCCTGAGTCGGTCGGTGAGCAGGTCCGTCGCCATTGACACAGACAGGAGCCAGACACCCATGAACGCTCCGCCGGCGGAAGTGGGTTCTGGAGGGTTCTCGGACCGTAACACGCGACTATCCGAGAATTTTCGGAGTGAAAAGAACGATACTGGTAACGATGTCGCAGGGGAGGCCACGCCGGGCCGGACCTAATGCCTTACACAGAGTGCTTACCCCCTGGAAGTACATCGATGCAGATAGCGGCCGGCCCAGACCGGTCGTAACGTATCATGTCCAAATCATCGCTGGAGTTATCGAACAGGGACGCCACGAACGGATCGTTCGAAGAGAGCGAATACCACCGTCTCCTCGCCGACGAACGACGACGGGTCGCGCTTGCAGTTCTCGGGGATCGCCAGTACTCGCTTGCCGAACTCAGTGAGACCGTCGCGACACACGAGGACGGAGTCGACGAAAACGACCCCGAGACAGTCAAGCAGTTACGGATCACGCTCCACCACATCCACCTGCCGAAACTGGCGGATGCAGGAGTCATCGACTACGACCGCGAGCGGCGGCAGGTCCGTCTCGCGGGCGACGAGGAGTGACAGTCGGACCTCGGGCACTCGCCGCGCTTACTTCTATTATCCCGGGGCGTGAGGACGACGTATGCGACAGTCGATTCGCTACGCGCTCCTGTTGTCGGTTCCGCCGGGGGTCGCCGCTGGCTCGGGAACGTACTTACTCGCCGGCCGTCCGCTGCTAGGACTCGCTTTCGGGGTGGCGCTGGGGGCCGTAATCTTCGCTCTCGTCGTCCTCGGCAGTGAGTACGGCACTGTCGAAGAGCGGTCGCCCGTCGACCGCTGAACGCGGCGTCGCCACGGATCGCTCTGCTTTCCTGGGACATGATGTCAATAGGCCTAGGATTTAAACGATTTTCGCGTGAACACGCAGACGATGAGCGAGCATCACGATGACGACATCATCCACCGAGAGATGGCGACCGGTCCCGAGAACGACCCGGCACTACAAATCGTCGAATTCATCGCCGATCTGGAGGATGTCGAGGAGTCGGATCTGGAGTCGATCTGGCAGACCATCGACCACGTCATCGACCACCTGTTCTCGAACCCCCCGTCGCCGGAGGCGCAGGTCGAGGTGAGTTTCTCGTACGAAGGATATCGAATCAACGTCGAGCAGAACGGAACGGCGAGGCTGATCGAAGTCGACTGAGACGTACCGCCCGGGACGGTGATCGTCACCCACGTCGTCCCCGGAAGTGTTGTCGGACGGTCGAAGCGACGACGGTCACGGCCGACAGGCGAGGACCGAAGTCTCACTCGCGACTGTAGGACGTGATTCGTCCCCAACTCGATTTCTTGCCCCACAGGCCCGAGCGCATGCACTCACACTCGACGATCTGTGAGTTGTCGACGAACAGATTGACGTTCGGCCCGAAGTTCTTGATGTACCACTCGAACACCTGCGGATCGGCCGCCTCGAAGACGCAGTGTTCGATGCCAACCTCGTTGGCGATCTCGAAGGCCACGTCGGTGCGCCACTCGCGGACGCGCTCTGTGATCCCCTCGGACTCGACCATGATCTTGTACGCGCCGGCGTCGAGGTGGGCCTGTGCCGCTTCGATGGCGCTCGTCGGGTCGATTGCGGCCTCGCTCTCTAATTCCTCGACACTGGAGGCCCCACCGGCCCCGAACTGGACGTTGATCTCGGGTTTGGCCTTCAGGCCGTAGTCCTGCACGAGTCGGGTCAGTTCGACCATATCGTCGGTGTCGATCGCGAGAAACCCGGAGGAGATTTCGACGATGTCGAAGCCAAGGTCCTCGACTTCGGCGACGTACGCCTCGACGTGCTCGTGGTCTCTCACGAGGACGCTCTCGACGAACCCGCCGGTCGAGACCTGCACGTCGAACTCGTGGCAAGTGTCGATCAACTCCCGGACGGCCGATTCGGGCATCAGAGCGAAGGAGCCACCGGAGAACTTGTAGATGTCCACGTAGTGGCCCATCGTCTCCAGGATGTCCCGGAGTTCTCGGGGACCCATCGGATCGTAGTACGGGCCGCGAATCTCCGTGATCCCGCGGTCACGTGGCTTGTCGGGACGGTCGTTGACGTGCAGAAAGTCGAACGCGCGGTCGTCGAGGGACATGACGTGTACAAGGAGCGCCAGATCACCGAAAGTGATACTCGCCACTCATTCGAGGAGTGCAGTCAGATCGGTTACCGAGTGGTCTTCGAGTGCCCGAACGGTGGCGACGATCTCGTCACGTCGGGCCTGCTCGTACCGGTCGCCCGTCATCGTCTCGAACTTCGCGACGATGGCGTCCCAGTCCATCGGCTGCGTGGGGTGGCCCCGAAACGCCGCCTTCCCCATCTCGTAGGTGGTGCCGTCGTCGAGTTCGATGGTCACCTCGGCGGGCATCTTCCCGTCCTCGAACTGCTCGGTGAGGGCCGGGTCGTCCTCGACTGCGACGGTCTGGAGCAACTGCTGAACGTCGTCGCGTCGGATCCGTTCGGGGTCGTAGGCGGCGTTGGTCAGTTCCCGGTCGACCAGTGCCGCGGCGAGCATGTAGGGCAGCGAGTGGTCGGCCTGTGCCTTCGTCTCGACCTCGTAGCGCGACCCCTCGCCGCCGCCGATGATCAGTTTCGCGCCGGCGAAGGTGTCGAGGTGAATCCGCTCGACCGCGTCGGGGTCGATGTCGTGTTCGGTCGCCAGTTCGATCACGGCTTCGACGGCCGACTGGGCGTAGGTCTCGGCGACGTAGCGTTTGGTCATCGTGTCGTGGACCCGTTCACAGCCGGGATCGAGGTCGACGGTGAAGTCACCGGAGACGATCTGTTGCCAGCCTTTCTGTCCCTCGAACAGATCGGTCGGTCCCTCCATGCCGTTCTCCGCGAGGCGGACCGAATACACCGCGTTCCGCGCGGCGTTGGCGCTTGCGATCCCCTTCCACTCGTTGATGCCGCCCGTCCGCGTCACCCGCAAGGCGTTGTGGGCGGTGCCAGCGATGCCGACGGCGTTGCGGAACTGCTCGCGGTCGAGTCCGATCACGTGGGCCGCCCCGCAGGCCGCCGAGACGACGGTGTGGGTGACGTGGTCCCAACCACGGTCCCGAACGGGCGCATTCCAGGCGAGTTCACCCTGCACCTCGTAGGCGACGCCGATAGCCGCCAACAGTTCCTCGCCGCTCGCCCCCTCGCGCTCGCCACAGGCGACGACGGCACCGATGTTGTCGCTCGGGTGGGGCGTCTCACCGGGCGCGAGAAACGAATCCATGTAGTCGAGATAGCGTGTCAGCGCGGTGTTGTACATCGCCGCGTCGGAGGCCGACGCCGACTCGTCGGTCCCCCAGAGTCGAGCGTCACACCGCCCGCCCTCCTCGCGGACCGTCTTCAGGACGCTCCCGGTCGGCTCGGCACCCATCGCGCCGACCGCGATGCCCAGCGAGTCGAGGACGCGCCGTTTCAGGGCGTCGACAGTGTCGGCCGAGAGTGAATCGTAGTCGACACGCGCTGCGAAGTCGGCGAGTTCGGCTGTCGTCGTCATATGGGACCGTACCGACAGTGACGGCAAAAGAATGGATTCGGTAGCGTCGAGGACGGGGAGACGCAGGGCGAATAGGGCCGGCTTACCGTTCGATGGCGGTGTCGAGACGCAAATCACGCGAGGAGCGCCCGTCGCGTGACCGTCCTGATCGCCGTCGCCACGCCGTTGCTGGCCCATCGTTCTCCGACTGACCGGCCAGTTCCGACTTGGCGTTTCGGTTCGCCAGCAGACACAGTGACACTCTCGTTGCCGGTTTCCGGGCGTTTAGGTGGTAGAGACCGAACGGACGAACATGTCGACAGAGGCGAGCGACGACGCCAGCATTCTCGACCCGTTCCGGCAGTTCTTCGCGCTCGAACGGGACGTGCTCGTCCTGTCACTGGCGATGCTGGCCTTCAGCCTCGCCTTCCAGATGACGAGTCGCTACGTCCCGGAGTACCTGAACGTCCTCGGGGCGAGTGCGGGCGTGATCGGTCTGTACGGCAGCGTCGGCAACCTCATCAGCGCCGTCTACCCCTATCCCGGCGGCGCGCTCTCCGATCGGATCGGGTCACGGCTGGCGCTGACGCTCTTTGGCACCGTCGCGACCGTCGGATTCGCGCTGTGGTACGTCGCGCCAGTCCTCCCCGTGGTCACGCTGCCGGTCGTCGAGTTCGGCGTGCCGGCGCTCGGCCGAGTGACGCTCGGGGGGACCGTCGAACCGTGGCTCTGGCTGTTCGTCGGTCTCTTCCTCACGCAAGCCTGGAAATCGTTCGGTCTCGGTGCGACGTTCGCCGTCGTCAAGCAGGCCACCGCCGAGGAGCATCTCGCGATGGGCTTTGCCAGCACGGAGGTGTTCCGCCGGATCGGGTTCCTGCTGGGACCGCTCGTCGCGGCGGGGCTGCTCGCGGTCGCTGCCGACTTCCTCACGGGCTTTCAGTGGGTCTTGCTCGTCGCCGTCGCCTTCGGCGCGGTCGCGACGGTCGCCCAGCACGCCCTCTACGATGCCAGCGAGGATACGCTCGGAAAGTCCTTCGAGGGAATTTCTGGCGTCGTCGCCGACCTCCGGGCGATGCCGGCGGCGTTGCGACCCCTGCTGGTCGCCGATACGCTCGTTCGCTTTGCCAACGGGATGGTGTACGTCTTCTTCGTCATCGTCGTCACCGACTTCCTGACCGTGGGGTTCGACTTCGCCGGGGTCTCGCTGCGCCCCGACGCCTTCTTCGGCGTCCTGCTTGGCATCGAGATGGTGATCGCCCTGCTGTCGATGGTGCCCGTCTCGAAACTGGCCGAGCGGACGGGTCTCAAACCGGTCGTCGCCATCGGCTTCACCGTCTACGCAGTCTTCCCGGTCCTCCTGATCTACGCGCCCGCCGACCAGTGGCTGCTCGTGGCACTCTTTGCCTTTTCGGGACTGCGCTTTGCCGGCCTGCCCGCCCACAAGGCGCTGATCGTCGGCCCGGCCGAACGCGACGCCGGCGGTCGGGTAACGGGGACCTACTACCTCCTGCGGAACACGCTCGTCATCCCAAGTGCCGCGCTGGGCGGGTGGCTCTACGGCAGCGACTGGGCGATCGGAACGGGACTCGGAACGCTCGCTGCCGGTCCCGAACTGGCCTTCGGGGTCGCCTCGGCCATCGGCATCGTCGGGGTCGCCGTCTTCCTCGTCTTCGGTCGAGAGTTCGAAGCGTACAGTCGAGCATGACCCGACATTCGTAAGATCCCCGACACCCAACCACTGCTCGTGAGCGAGCGACGGACACGAATCGCACTGGCGGGCGTGATCTTTCTCGTCTTGCTGGCGCAAGTGCTGCTGTATCCGGGAATCGACACGCTCGTCGACGCACTAGGGGCGACGACCGACCTCGAAGCGAGCATGTGGTTCCTCGCCGCGGAGTTTGGCGCGTTCGTCGTCTTCGCGGCCGTCTGGGGGGCTATCAGCGACGCGACCGGCCGGCGCGCACCCTACATCGTCGTCGGTGCGCTCGGTGGGGCAGCGGGGTACGCTGCCTTGCTCGCCGTCCCGAACGTCGCGCCCTCCTTTCTCACGGTACTGGCTCTCCGCGTGGTGCAGGGCGCGCTGACCATCGGCGCGTTCTCGCTCGCCATGACGATGTTGATGGACCTCGGTGGCGGCCACGGACGCAACATGGGCGCGGCCGGCATCGCGATCGGGAGCGGGACAGCACTGGGTGCGCCACTCGGTGGACAACTGTACGAGGTCGCTCCGCTGGCCCCCATCGCGGCCGCCAGCACGCTGCTGGCTCTCGGAGCCGTGCTTGCGTGGACAGTCCCCGACCGGGCACCCACGACCGACCGCGGTCTCGGCGCGGTGCTTGGCAGCCTCGGCGCGCGCCCGCAACTGTTCGTCCCCTACGCCTTCGGTTTCATCGATCGCTACACCGCTGGCTTCTTCGCGCTCGTCGGGACGCTGTACTTCCGGGACGCCTTCGAACTGTCGCCCGGCGCGACCGGCATCGTCCTCGCGCTCTTTTTCGCACCGTTCGCCCTCTTTCAGTACCCCTTCGGCGTCCTCTCGGATCGGATCGGCAGGACGGTCCCGGTCGTCGCTGGCTCGGCCGTCTACGGACTGGCCGTGATCGGCGTCGGCGCGGCACCACGGATCGAACTCGTGGGGCTTGGGATGGTCGCCGTCGGCGTCATCGGCGCGCTGATGGCTCCGGCGACGATGGCGCTCGTGACCGACCTCGCTCGCCCGGAAGAACGCGGTGCTGCGATGGGCGGGTTCAACGTCTTCGGTAGTGTCGGCTTCCTCGCCGGCATCCTCGTCGGGGGCACCGTCGCCGACCGCTTCGACTTCTTCACCGCCTTCCTCGTCACCGGTGCCATCGAGATCGGCGTGGCGGCGCTCGCGATCCCCGTCTTTCTCCGGTGGGAACGAAAGCGAGCGAGCGTCGGTGCCTGAACGCGACCGAAGCTTGGTCCCGGATCAATCGAGAAAGACCTCAGTTCCGGGGATCTCGTCGGCCGCCGGCGGGCATTCGGCGAACCAGTCCACGTCCTCGACCGCCTCTCCGTCGGGCGTCACCGCCGCCAGATCGTACTCGCCCGAGACGGGCGACCCGCGGAACGTGACGAACGTCCGAGAGGCAGTGCGCTCGCCGTCCTCGGTTTCGAGAGTGATGTCCAGTACGGTCTCGACCGCGTCGAGTTCGAGCGTGAAACCGATCGTCTCGCGGACGTGGTCGCGAATCGCCGCCGCGTAGTCCTCGCCGGGACCGACGTTCGCGACGGGTATCTTCCACTCGCAGGTGTCGGTGAGCCGCCGAAAGAGAAGTTCGCCGTCGTCGTTCGGAATGCCGACCCCGGCCATGTCGGGGAGGGCCGCCACGTCGTCGACGACCGAAGCGTCGACAACGTCCCGTTGCTCGTGATACTGCACGTCGTCGCGGTCCTGCAGTGATTCGTGTTCGACGAGGGAGTCGACGCCGGTGTCGGAGGGATCGGTCTCGGAGTCGTGGGGTACCATGCAGTTTGCTCCACTGTCAGCGTGAGCGGGTGTCTCTGAAAACCTTTCGGCGGTTTCTACGGGACCGTCACCGACGTGTCGGTAGACCTCCAATATATCAGTGATGGGAACGTAGGAGTGGGTATGCCAGAAGAAGTACTCTTCAAATCGGAAGCGAACCACAGCAGGAGCGATGTCGCGGCGTACCTCCGGCAGGTCGCCGACAGCATCGACAGCGGCGGGCCGATCACGCTGAAAGCCGGCGGCGAGTCGGTGACGATGGACCCACCCGAGACCGTCGAGTTCGAAGTCAAAGCGGAACGTGAAGGGCCGACCGGTGCCAGCGGCGAACTCAGCGTGGAGTTCGAACTGGAGTGGGACGAGAACGCCGAAGGCGGCGACGGCGGCAGCGGCGACCTACAGATCGAGTAGGTTCCCACCGCCGATCCCGAACGACGGGAGACCACTCACCGGTGCTCGCTGGGGTCGTACTCCTCACCGGGTTCGATCGGTGTCTCCGAGTGGACCGTGTAGATCCGGGCCTTCTCGTGGCGTTTATAGAAGTACACGAGCGGAAACGGGACCAGTAGTGCGGTGAGCAGGTACTGCCCGCGGGCGAACGTGTACCCGACCAGTGCCGTCGCGAGCAGGATCGCGACGTGGCCGTACACCCACAGGCCGTGGGTGACGGATTCCCAATCGCCGTACATGTAGGTGTAGAAGATGTCCTCGATCCAGTGGCGGAGCCGTTCCATACCCAGTGCATCCGCGTACACGCCGGTAAACCCAGCGGCGCGCGTGGTGGACGAATTGGACGGCGACGAGAGACACCGACTAGTAACCACTTTACCGGAGGGCACGAACCGACTGATATGGACTGGTTCCGTGGCCTGCTCGGCGGCGACGACACAGCCGCCGAGCCTCGCGTCGGGGTGTTCGTCGACGGCCCGAACGTGCTTCGCAACGAGTTCGACGTGGACCTCGACGACGTTCGCGAGGAGGCCGACAAGTGGGGCCGACTCTCGATCACGCGGCTCTATCTCGACGAACACGCGACGCCGGGCCTGATTCAGGCCGCCGAAGCACGGGGGTTCGAGGTCGTCATCACGAGTGGCGACGTGGACGTGAAACTCGGGGTCGACGCGACCGCTGCAGCGGCCGACGGGAGCATCGATCTGCTGGCGATCGTCTCTCGCGATACGGACTTCAAACCGGTCTTGGAGAGCGCCGGCGAACGCGGGATCGAGACGCTGGCGATCGCACCCGGCGCACACGGTCGCTCTGACGCGCTGCGCAACGCAGCACAGAACGCGACGACACTCGAAGAGTGACGATACCGTCGTGGGCACCTCGGTAACGGGACTGTTACTCGCCCAAGCACGGGACCGCTCCGTGTCACTGAGAGATCTGATTCACACCGTCAGCAGTGGTTGGGACGCGCCTTTCGGTCGTCGAAGATGGTGTCAGATCACTATCCCAGCAGGTCGTGTCACCACCACTGGGCCTGTCTCGCTCCGGTGGCGAGACATCTCGCTCACCGCCCTAGACCTTAATTAAAAAATCTGCAAAATCATAAAAACTTATATACTGCTGCCGCTACCTTAGTAGCGAAAATAGCATTGTGCAAGCAACTGCCAAAGTGAAACGGTTGGGGTATCGGGAAGCGACAATCGTGCGGTTGGGGGATCTATGAAAGACACACGACGAAACATCCTGCGGAAAGTATCGGCACTGTCGGCGCTCGCGGTGGGTGCGAGCGCGACGGCAACAGCACACTGTGACGCGCCCGAATGGGATTCGAGCGCGACGTACAGCGGTGGCGACGAAGTCATCTACGACGGTGCGCTGTGGACCGCCGAGTGGTGGACCCAGCAAGAGCCAAGCGAGAGCGTCGCCGCCTGGACCCGTGAACACTCCTGTTCGGATGACAACACCGAACCGACGGCGACCTTTACCACCGACGTGAGTTCGCCCGACCCCGGTCAGGAAGTCACCTTCGACGCGTCCGGGTCGTCTGATTCGGACGGCTCTATCGCGTCCTACGAATGGGACCTGAACGGCGACGGCGAGGTCGAAGCCACGGGCGAGACCGTCACGTACACCTACGACTCCGAAGGCGAGTACACGGTCACGCTCATCGTCACCGACGACAAGGACGCTCCGGGGACGGCAACGAAGACCATCACCGTCGGCGACTCGTCGAACGTCGCGCCCGACGCGTCGTTCACCGTCGATCCGGCCGAGCCGAGTACCGGCGATTCCGTGTCGTTCGACGCAGCCGGCTCCTCGGACACGGACGGCACCATCGCGAGTTTCGAGTGGGACTTCGGCGACGGTACCACCGCCACCGGCGAGTCCGCGAGCCATAGCTACGACAGCGCGGACGACTACACGGTCACGCTCACCGTCACCGACGACGCGGGCGCGACTGACTCGAACACCACCACCGTCACCGTCACCAGTGACACGAGCGGCGGGAGCTGTGACGGCGTCCCAGCATGGGATTCGAGCACGGCCTACTCGGGTGGCGATCAAGTCACCTTCGACGGCGGCCTGTGGGAAGCCAACTGGTGGACCTCGGGTGACGAACCCGGTGCCGGCGGCGAGTACGGTCCCTGGGACAAGGTCGGGACCTGTGGCAGCACCAACGAAGGGCCGACGGCATCGATCACGACGGACGTGAGTGCGCCCGATACCGGTCAGGACATCACCTTCGACGCGTCGGGGTCGTCCGACCCGGACGGCTCTATTGCGTCCTACGAGTGGGACTTCGGCGATGACTCCTCGGCAACGGGCGAGATGGTGACCCACAGCTACGCCTCGTCGGGCGATTAC
This sequence comes from Halomicrobium sp. HArcht3-1, assembly GCF_058933345.1. Lineage (NCBI taxonomy): Archaea > Methanobacteriati > Methanobacteriota > Halobacteria > Halobacteriales > Haloarculaceae > Halomicrobium > Halomicrobium sp. HArcht3-1. Next base: position 146,969 of record NZ_JBZYDM010000004.1, read on the forward strand.
ACCGCAACGCTGACAGTCACCGACGACGCTGGCGCGTCCGACACCGCATCGGTGACGGTCTCGGTCAGCAATGTGGACACCGCCACGCAGATTACGATCGACAGCAACGTCGACGGCTGGGTCGGCGTCGAGCCATCGGGTATCGAGGGCGAACAGAACCCGACGATCAACCTCACCTCCGGCGAATCGTACGCGTTCACCTGGAACAACATCGACGGCGTCCCACACGACCTCGTGATTCGGAACGCCAACGGCGACAATCTGCTGGAGACCGAGCGCGTCGGCCAGGAAGGCGAGAGCCGAACGCTCGAATTCGAAGCGACCGAAGAGATGGTGGAGTACATCTGTACGGTCCACCCACAGTCGATGGTCGGCGACCTCGCGATCGACGGCAACGCGCCGCCGATGGCGGGGCTGACGGTCGACATCGCGAACCCGGACCCCGGCGAGGAAGTCACCTTCGACGGCGCCGACTCGTCGGACGCCGACGGCTCGATCACGTCCTACGAGTGGACGCTCGGCGACGGCACGACAGCCACCGGCCAGACGGTGACCCACAGCTACGGCAGCGACGGCGAGTACACCGTCGAACTGACCGTCACCGACGACGGCGGTGCGTCGGCGACGACGACGACCGACATCACCGTCGGCTCCCCCAACGAGGGACCGACCGCATCCTTCACCGTCTCGCCGTCCTCACCGTCACCCGGCGAGGAAGCGACCTTCGACGGCACCGGCTCGTCGGACGCCGACGGCTCGATCACGTCCTACGAGTGGGTCTTCGGTGACGGCTCGACCGCCACAGGGCAGACGGTGACTCACACCTACAGCGACGCAGGCTCTTACAGCGCCGAGTTGACCGTCACCGACGACGGCGGCGCGACCGACACCACTACGTCGACGGTCGCGGTCGGTTCCGGGACCGACGTGACCGCCGAGACGACGCTCGCGGAGTTCTACCCGGACTACGATCAGGACTTCAACCTCGAATACACCGAAGGCGGCGTACAGGGGCTGCTCAAGAACGAACTGAACGGCGACGCCAGCCAGTACGGTGCCGACGTCGACGCGATCCAGAACAACGCCGCCGACGGCTCGATGCAACTGGGCGCGCTCGGCGACCGCGGACTGGAACTGGTCAAGCAGTTCGATGCCGCAGGCGTCCCGCGGGTGAACAACGCACGGATCATGGCGTGGGTGACCGGACTGCCCGAAGAGACCGAACCGGTTCCGTTCCAAGACGGTGGCGGCCGCGACGGTGGCCTGACCGCGGACGCGGGACCGGTCGCAGCGACCAACGATCCGTCGGTACTCATCCAGGACGCCTGGCCGGGCGGCGAATCGTTCGACGACGTCTACCTCCAGCCCGAACGCGAAGAGTGGAGTAGCGGCGTCAGCGACAGCCAGTACAACGACACCGACAATCCGATCATCGAGGCGACCACTGAGAAGGTCCATCCGCTCACGGGCGAGACGCTCGGGAGCGGCTTCACCTCGAACGCGCCGGTCGAGGCGACCGCCGAGATTCACGGCAGCGGCTGGCTGTTCGACACGTCGCTGATCTTCAAGAACCTCACCGACGTGCCGCTACTGATCGACGGCGCGATCATGTGGTACGTCGCCCCGTCGAAGGGTGGCAGCGGCCTGAGTCAGTTCTCCTACGACAACGCCGAACGGAAGAACTACTCGGTGGGCCACCCACAGCGTGACGTGATCGAGGTGAAACTGCCCAAGGCGGCCAAGCCCGGTCCCTTCGAGGGAACGGACGCACCGCTGTCGGCCTACGGCATTCGGGTCACGCACCACGACAACCCGTACCAGTACCGGGTGCTCTACCCCAACCAGAAGTTCGCGATGACCTACGGTAACGTCACCGGGGACGGCCAGTACGACTGGAACCTCGATGACCTCGTCGACGTGATGCTCGACACCTGCCACGTCGAGTTCCGCGAGGAAATGTCGAGTGTCGAACAGAACACCGAACTGGTCGACGCACTCGACATGCGCAACCGCTTCGGGAACTGACGGCGCTTCCCAGTAGGGGAATCGACGCGAATCGCTTTTTTGCTGGCCCTGCGACGGGGCGCGTATGGACGAACTCGACACGCCGGTGCTGGACAATCACTTACATCTCGATCCGGTCAACGGCCGCGGGGTCGAGGCCGCAGCGGAGTTCGCCGACCACGGCGGCACCCACCTGAACGTGCTCAACAAGCCGTCGTGGAACCTCGTCGAGGCGGCCACGGAGGAGTCGGTCTTTCGCGAGTGTTTCGACCTGACCGTCGAAGTCACGGCCGACGCGAGCGAGGTCCTGCCGGGCAAAGCGTGGCCGGTGCTCGGTGTCCATCCGGCGCTGATCAGCCAGCTCGTCGACGACGGCTACACCCCAAAGGAAGCCCGCGACATCATGCAGACCGGTCTCGACGTGGCCGCGGAGTACGTCGCCGACGGGCCGGCGCTGGCGATCAAGTCCGGCCGACCTCACTACGAGGTCGACGACGCGGTGTGGGAAGCCTCGAACGAGGTCATGCGCCACGCCTTCAATCTGGCGGGAGAAGTCGGCTGTGTCGTCCAGTTACACACCGAAGGCGGCGAGGACTTCACCGAGATCGTCGAGTGGGCCGAGGCGGAAGGACTGCCCCGCGAGCAGGTCGTCAAGCACTACTCGAACGGCCGGGTGCGCGGGCCGATCAAGAGCGTCATCGCCAACACCGACGACATCGAGGATGCCATCGAGACCGGCGAACCGTTCCTGATGGAGACCGACTACATCGACGACCCGGACCGCCCCGGCGCGGTACTCGGGCCGAAGACGGTCCCGCGACGGGTCCGGTGGCTGCTAGAGGAAGGCCACGGCGAGGCGGTCCGGCGCGCCCACGTCGAGACGCCAGCCCGTGTCTACGGCATCGACACCGAGGCGACGCTCGGCAGTGACTGAACCGAGACGACACCGAGGCGACGCTCGGCAGTGACTGAACCGAGACGGCCCTAGAGTCGGCGACATCGCCCGCCGTCGCTCGAATCTGGGACGAATTTGGGTGACATTCCGGCAAATCGTCTTTAGATGACATTGCCTATCGAGAAGTGAGCGCGCGGCCTTCGACGGTCGGCGTGCACGTACCAATGCCAACCTGTGATCACTGCAACAGTCACGTCTCGGATCGCTTCGCTCGGGTGTTCGCCGACGGCCGCGGCCGGCTTCGGGCGTGTCCGGACTGCTCGGCCAACGCCGGCATCGCGGAAGTGGCAAAACAGCGCGCCAGAGAGGTCTGATACGGAACGGTTTGCGTGTCAGGGATTCAGCCCGTAGATGGCCGAGCGGACGAACACGAGGACGGGGATGATCTCCAGCCGACCGATCCACATGTTGAAGAGGAACATCGCCTCGGCGACGGGCGACATCGTCGGCCCGGTGATTCCCGAGGAGAGGCCGACGTTGCCCTGTGCGCTGGCGACCTCGAACAGTGCGTCAGCATAGCCGAAATCGGGACCGATCAGGTTCACGAGCAGGAGGCTGCTGGCGACCAGCAAGAGGAGCCACAGTAAGGAGACGATCGCCGCCTCGCTGAACTCGCGATCCATCTCGGCGCGGTCGAGCGTCCGACCGTCGATCTTCGCGACGACGACGGCGTTTTTTGGGAGAAACACGCGAGAGAACTGCCAGACGATCCCGCGGACGGCGGTGTAGGCGCGGACGATCTTGATACCGCCGACGGTCGACCCGGCGGCCCCGCCCAGCGTCATCGCGCCGACGACGAACACCTTTGCGCCGGCGACCCAGCGACCGATCGGGGCCGACTGGAAGCCCGTACAACTGAGCGCGCTGATCCACTGGAAGGTGCCGTCCCGGACCGCATCGACCTGCTGGGCAGACAGCGACGGAACGACCCCGCCAAGAATCGACTGCGAGGAGAAGGCACCCTCGGTCGCGGGGATCGAGACGACGTTCTGGAGCGAGAGCACCGTGATCCCGACCGCCAGCAGGACGAACAGCCACCGGGTCTGGAGGTCCGAGACGAGTTCGCGGAACTCGAAGTCGTGCAGGACGACGTAGTGGATGGGAAAAGCGATGGCCCCCGCGATCATGATCGGGTAGAGGGTGACCTCGACCAGCACCGAGTCGTAGGTCGCGATGGAGTTGTCCGTCACGCTGAACCCGCCGGTCGTGAGGCCGGTCATCGCGTGATTGAGCGCCTGCCAGCCGGCCTCCCACAGCGGGAGCGCACTCCCGAAGTCACTCGCGCGGATGGCGACGAACAGCAGCAGCGTCGACACGAGAGTGTATCCCAGCACCAGTTTCCACACCGTTCGGACCGTCGAGACGACGCTGGGATGGATCTTCTCCTCGCGGGCCTCGCTCTGGTACAGCGCGTAACTCCCACTGCCGGGCCGCGCGAGGATCGAGACGGTAAGCACGATCACGCCGACGCCCCCGACCCACTGGATCACCGAGCGCCACCACTGGATCGCCCGCGGGAGCGACGGTTCGTGGACGGCCATCGTCAGCCCGCTTCCGGTCCAGCCGCTCATGCTCTCGAACAGCGCGTGCAAGGGATCGCGGAAGTACCCGAGACTCGACAGCGTCGTCGTCGACCCGACGGCGATCGGTTCCCAGCCGCTGGTGTCGGTGCCGGCAGGGACGAACGTCGCCATCACCTCCGGTGGCGTCAGCCACGCGGTCAGCAGGAAGGGCAGCGAGCCGAAGACGGCGACCATCAGCCACCCGCTGGCGGCGATCACCATCCCGTGTTTCATCTTCGGCGGGCGGGCGTCGGCGAACGCGTGATTGGCGAGACCCCCGACGCCGGCAGTGATCCCGCCAGCCAGCAGGAACCCGAGCGCGGCGTGGAACTCGCCGAACGCGAGTGCCACGAGGATGCTCGCGGTCATCACGAGCGCCTCGATCAACAGCAGCGACCCCACGTCTCGCGCGATGATCGCGAGATCGTCGGGAACGGCAGTGAGTACCCGATCGTTCATGTCACGCGTGGTCTTCCGGATGGCCGAAGAGGTCGGTCACTTCGGGGGTCGCACCCTCGGCGGAGTACACCGTCAGGAGGTCGTCGTGTTCGATGCGAGTCGTCCCGCGCGGGGTGATCGGGTCGCCCGTCCCGTTCCGGTCGATCGCGACGATAAGGACACTCTCCGGGAGGAGTCCCTCCTGGCCGGCCTCGCTGAGAGTCTTGCCGACCACCGGCGACTGCTCGGTGACGGTGATCTCGAACACTTCGGCCGTCTCGCCGATGCGCATGAAGTCGACGACCGAGGGGCGCACGATCGCCCGGTAGAGGTAATCGGCGATGAGCCGCTGGGGGTTCTCGATCGTGTTGACCCCGATCTGGCGGAAGAGGTTCATGTGCTCGGGGTTGTGGACGACCGAGACGACCTCCGGCACGTCCAGTTCCTGCCCGAGCAGGCAGATCATCACGTTGGTCGCGTCCACGTCCGTCGTGCTGATCAGCGCGTCGGCCCGGTCGGCCCCGGCGTCCAGCAGCGTCTCCTTCGTGGTCGCGTCGTCGTTGATGACGAGGCAATCGTACTGCGTGGCGGCACGCTCCGCTCGCTGGTCGTCGCGCTCGACGACGACGACCTCGTTGCCGCCCTGTGTGGCCATCTCGATCAACGGAGTGCCGGTGTCACCGGCACCGACGATAACGATGTACATGTTAGGTGCAACTAAACGGATCCCCATTACTGCGGCGACTCACGAGCACGGTGTTGTGAGACCCCTCACTCACGTCGTCGGTGACCGATCCGAACACGAACCGGCGGAGCCGTCCCCGGGTGGGTTCGCCGACGACGGTCAGGTCGTAGTGGTTCGACTGCTCGACGATGGTCTCGGCGACGTTCTCACGCTCTAGTGTCCACGTGTCCACGTCGACGTCGTCGGGAATCTGTCGGGCGGCGTCCGCGAACAGTTCGTCGACCTGTTCGGCCGTCTCGCCGGATTCGGCGACGTGGAACAGTTCCACGACTGCGCCGACGCTCCGGGCGATCGCACCCCCGACGGAGACGGACAGTGCAGAGTGCTTCCCGCCGGCGATCGGGACGAGGATGGACGCGACCGGACTGTTGCGGACGCGTTCGACCGTGATCGCGTCGCAGGCGACCCGATCGCTGATCCGGTCGGTCACGTCACCGGTGATCGGCGTGACGAGTCCCTCTGGTGCGTGTTCGTCGAAGACCAGCAGTCTCGTGTCGTGGTTTCGGGCGACCCTGACCACCTCGCTGGCCGGATCGACGGTGCGTTCGAAGCGAGTCTCGATCGTGAGGTCGTGGTCCTCGTCCAGTCGGTTCGCGAGGAGTTCGCTACTGACTCGCCGTGACTCGTCGAGGACTTCCATGTCGTCGGCATAGAGATCCAGCACCAGCAGTGTCGCGTCCGCCCCCTCGGCGATATCACGGGCGATCTCGAACGTCCGGTGATCGTGGGATTCGAAGATCGGATAGAGGACGTATTCCTGATCGCCGTCGGTCGAGTCGCCGACCGACGGTCGATCGGGTTCGGGGTCGTTCGAACCGGACATGCACACCGGTATCTTTCGGAGGACAATAAAACTGGCTAGTCAGTTTTGAATCGAAAGTACAGTCGGATTTCCCACAGGAATCAGCAGACCAGTCACCATCGACACAAATGAATTAAGGAGCGCCACCGAATCAGGCACGAATATGAATCCGATGGGAGACAGCCACCGCGGTCGATAGGATATGGTCGACACGAAGCGGCCGCGGAGGGGGACACGATGAGCGACCTGTTCGATCGACCAGTAGTACCACTCGCGTCCGAGTCAGACGCGACGGCGACGGTTCGCGCGCTCCGTCCGCACCTGCGGGCGGGCGAGAGCGTCGTGACGCTCGTCCACGTCATCGAGAAGGCCGGCGGCGCACTCGACAAGGCATCGGTCGAACAGCGTGAGGACGACGCCGAGGCGATCTTCGACGCGGCACTGGACGTACTCGCGGACGACGACGTGGCAGTCGAGAGTGAGATCCGCTATCACACCGACGTAGCGACGGCGATCATCGAGGGCGCAGACGAGGCCGACGCCACCGCCATCGTCTTCACGCCCAGAGGTGGCAGCAAGTGGGTAAAGCTTCTGACCGGGGACGTGGCGGACACGCTCGTCGAGACGAGCGACCGGCCGGTCGTGACACTCCCCGACGTGGAGGAAGCGGATGGCTGATCAGGAACTCGCGCGCGACCTGGGCTTCCTCGAAGCGTACACGATCGGACTGGGGACGATGATCGGCGCGGGCATCTTCGTCCTGCCCAGCATCGCGGCGGCGGCGGCCGGCCCGGCGAGTATGGTCTCCTTTCTCGTCGGTGGGATCGTCTCGCTGCTGGCCGCGCTGTCGCTGTCGGAACTGGCGACCGGGATGCCCAAAGCTGGCGGGAGCTACTACTACGTCAACCGCGCGCTCGGCCCTTTCTTCGGCAGTATCGTCGGTCTCGGGATGTGGTCGGGGCTGACTTTCGCCTCGGCGTTCTACATGATCGGGTTCGGCCAGTACCTCCTGCCCGGACTGGGATCGTACGTCGGCTTCCTCTCGGGATGGGGTGAGACGGGGATCACCGTCGCGGCGCTGGTGATGGCGGCGATCCTGACCGGCGTCAACTACTACGGCGTCAAGGAGACGGGCGCGCTCCAGAACGTGATCGTCCTGACGCTTGTCGGTCTGATCGTCGCGTTCCTCGGACTCGGCATCGGAAGTGGACCGACCATCGGAACCTTTCTCCCGCCGGAGGGGTGGCCCGCCGTCGCAGCGACCGTCGGCACCGTCTACGTGACCTTCATCGGCTTCGAGGTGATCGCCACCAGCGCCGAGGAGATCAAGAACCCCAGTCGGAACCTCCCGCTCGCGATGATCGCGGCCGTCGTCACGCCGACGCTGATGTACGTCGGCGTCATGTACATCTCGACGGGCACGCTCGACATCGATGCGCTCGCCGATTCTCCGATCCCCGTGGCCGACGTGGCCCGAGAGATCTTCGCCCCCCTCGCCGGCGTCCTGTCGATGCTCCCGCTCGTCGACGTGACGGCCGACACGGCCGGCTCACTGGGCGCGCTTCTGATGATCCTCGGCGCGGTGCTTGCCACTGTCTCCAGTGCGAACGCAAGCATCCTCTCGGCGGCCCGCGTCAACTTCGCGATGGGCCGGGACCGGATCCTCACCGACTGGCTCAACGAAGTCCACGACCGCTTCCGGACGCCCTACCGGGCGATCACGGCGACGGGTATCATCACGCTCGTCCTGATCGCCGTCGGCGTCGGCGTCGGGACCCTCGCCGAGGTGGCGAGTTTCATGTATCTGGTCACCTACGCGCTGGTCCACGTAGCCGTGGTCGTGTTGCGCCGGGCCGAGCCGGAGGACTACGAGCCTGACTTCCGTATCCCCGACGTGGCCTACCCGGTCGTCCCGATCGTCGGATGCGCGGCCTGTCTCGCCGTGCTCGTCCAGATGTCGATCGACTGGTCGCCCTTCACGGTCGCGCTCGGCGGCGTCGGCGTCACCCTGCCGTTCGCACTGACGGTCGTCGGTGCGATCGGGTCGGTACTGGTCGTCGCGGGCGTCGTCTGGTACTACGCGTACGCGAGCGAGCGCGCGCCGAGCGCGAGCCTCGTGGGTGAGGCCATCGCCCCGGAGCCAGACACGGTCGCCGACGGCAAAGGCAGCTATCGCGTCGTCGTCCCGGTCGCCAACCCCGACACCGAGCGCGATCTCCTGCGATGGGCGGCGGCCAGCGCCCACGCCCACGAGAACGGGCAAGCCGAGATCGTCGCGATCAACGTCATCGAGGTGCCACAGCAGACCTCACTCGCACAGGACGTGGCGTTCGAAGAGGAGCGCGTGGATCGACAGCAGGAACTGCTCGCGTCGGCCCGCGACATCGCGACCGACCTCGACGTGGGACTGCGAACCAGAGCGATCGTCGCCCGGAGCGCCAGCGACGCCATCCTCGACGCGGTCGAGGAGGAAGACGCCGACCACGTCGTCGTGGGCTGGACCGGTTCGCGCAGTGCACGCGAACACGTACTGGGGTCGAACATCGATCCGATCGTCGAGCAGGCCCCCTGTGAGACGACGCTGATCAAATTAGCAGACGACCGCGAACCCTCCGGGAGCGCAGCCGACACCGAGAGGGTCGTCGTCCTCGCCGGCGACGGTCCCCACGCACCGGTCGCGACGGAGCGGGCCGCGGAGTACGTCGCTGCGACAGATACCGCGTCGCTGACGCTGCTCAACGTCCAGTCGACCGAGACGGACGACGAGACGCCACCCCAGGAGCGTGGCGAGGCGACGATCGAACGACTCGTCGAGGCGAGTGACCTCGACGACATCGACTACGAAACCAGAATCGTCGTCACCGACGAGGAGATCCGCCCGGCGATCCTCGACGCCGTGGCCGACTACGACACCGTGAGCGTGGGCGCGACCCGGACAGGTGCCGTCTCGCAGGTGCTGTTCGGGTCCATCCCGGAGGCGATCGGGGAGCAAACCGACGGGACCGTCGTCATGGCCCGGGGTGCGTCCCGAAGCCCGCGGTCGATCCGAGACGCGATCGTCCAGCGACTCACTGATAGGGATCATCGTAGTAATTCATAGATCTCTCTCGGGAAAATCGACCTCCAGGGCCGGTCGGGAGGCTTGCTCTCTCCGACCGGCTACGATGATCCCTATGAATAGAAAGACCGATTGACACCCCTGCTGTACCGACCATCATGGGTCGCCGGATCGACGATATCGACAGGCGGATTCTCTACGAGCTAGCCCGTAACGCGCGGAACATCTCCGCACCGCAGATCGCCGAGGAGGTCGACGTCTCTGCCGCGACGATCCGCAATCGCATCTCACAACTGGAGCAGGACAACATCATCCGGGGGTACCACGCCGACATCGACTTCGAGCGCTGTGAGGGACGATTGACGAACCTGTTCGTCTGTGACGCCCCCGTCGGCGACCGCGAGGATCTCGCACGACAGGTCCTGACGGTGCCGGGCGTCATCAACGTGCGGGAGCTTCGAACGGGACGGGGAAACCTCCAGATCAAGGCGATCGGCGAAGACATGAGCGATCTCACCCGGATCGCCCAGCAACTGAACAAGATCGGACTCTCGATCGAAGACGAGGACCTCGTCCAGCGGGAGTACTTCGCACCGTACCAGCCGTTCGGTCCCGACGACGGGACCCAGCGGGGCGTCATGACCGATGTCGTGAATCTGGCCGGGGGTGCATCGGTCGTCGACGTGACCGTCAATACGGACGCGACGATCGTCGGCGAGACGCTTCGGGCCGCAAACGAGAAGGAACTGCTCGACGACGACCTTCTGGTGATCGCTATCGAGCGCGAAGACCAGATCATCACGCCGAAGGGCAACACCGAGATACGCGCTGGCGATCTGGTGTCCGTGTTCTCGCGGGACGGCGTCGCCGAATCGACGCTCGACGTGTTCGGGGACCGACAGTAGTCCGCGCCCAAAGCGGGTCGACTCCCGTCGGGACGAGACTTCATCCGGGTCCGGTCCCGGCAGGCGGGTCCCGCAAACAGCCCCGTGGAGCACCATGAGAACTGTTTAGCCGATCGATACGGAACAGACAGCTAGATGCACGGGGTAGGAATCGAATCGGATCGTGGCGACCGCGACAGACGATGAGCGGGGCGATCGATATCGTCAGGATCGTCGTGACGATCATGGGGGTCGGCGTCGCCGCACAGGTGCTCGCAGACCGGCTTCGGATCCCGAGTGTCCTCTTTCTGGTGCTGGCGGGCGTCATCGTCGGCCCGGAGGGACTCGGACTGGTGGACCCAAACGTGTTCGGTGACGCGCTCCCCGCGATCGTCGGACTGAGCGTCGCGATCATCGTCTTCGAGGGAGCCTTCCACCTCCACGTCGAGCGTCTCAGGGAAGCGCCTCGCGAGACGCTGCGACTCGTCACCATCGGCGCGGTCATCTCGCTCGTTGGCACCGCGACGGTGGTCCGGTATCTGATCGGAACAGGGTGGGACCTCGCGCTGTTGATCGGGGCGTTGCTCGTCGCGACCGGGCCGACGGTGATCACGCCGATCATGAACGTCGTCCCCGTTCGTGAACGGGTCGCGACGACGCTGGAAACAGAGGGCGTCGTCAACGACGTGACTGCCGCGATCCTCGCGCTCGTCACCTTCGAGTACGTCCTGCTGAGATCGGAAGGGCTGGAGACGCTCGTCGGAACGTTCTCGGTACGCCTCGGACTGGGTATCCTCGTCGGCTGTGGTGTGGCCGGTGTGATCTGGTACCTGCTCAATCACGTCCACCTCTCGGTGGAGAACGCACCACAGAACGCCCGCTTTATCGTCCTCATCGCCGCGCTCGGGGCCTACGGTATCGCCGAGATCGCGGCCGCCGAGACCAGCTTCGCGGGAGAACTGGGCTCCGAGTCCGGTATCGCCGCCGTCGCGACCGCCGGGTTCGTCCTCGGGAACGTCGACCTGCCCTACCGCGAGGAGATCGAGCAGTTCAAGGGCGACATCACGCTGTTGGTGCTGACGTTCGTGTTCGTCGTCCTCGCGTCGCTGCTCTCGCTGCAGGACCTTGCTGCACTCGGGCTTCCCGGCGTCGTCGCCGTCGTCGCGATCGCAGCGGTCGTCCGCCCGCTGCTCGTCGGTCTCTGTACGATCGGCGATCGACTGACACTGCGCGAGCGTGCCTTCATCAGCGCGATCGGACCCCGTGGCATCATCCCCGCCAGCGTCGCGACGCTGTTCGCACTCGAACTCCAGCCGACGAACCCGGAAGCCGCTTCGACGCTGGTCGGAACGGTGTTTCTCGTCATCTTCGTCACCATCGTGTTTGAAGGTGGACTGGCCCGACACATCGCACAGGGACTGAACGTGATACCGATGCGCGCAATCGTCGTCGGCGGCGGTCGAGTCGGGCGGGCACTCGCCGAGCGGCTGGCGGACCGCGGCGAGGAGGTCCTGTTGATCGAACACGATTCCGCTGTCGTCGAGGACCTCCGCAGCGACGGGTTCACCGTCCACGAGGGCGACGGGACACAGCGTGACGTACTGGAGAACGCGGGTGCCGACAACGCGAAGGTCGTCGCAGCGGCGACTGCCGACGACGACGTGAACCTGCTGGTCGGCCAGCTAGCACGAAACACGTTCGGCGTAGAGACGATCGTGGCCCGGGTCAACGACCCGAACAACGAGGAAGCGTTCAGGGATCTCGATATCGAGGCGATCTCCAGTGGGATGTCGATCGCGTGGTCGATGGACAACGTCATCGAGCGCCCGGCGATCGCCCGCTGGATGACCGAACTGGACCGCGAGGGCGACGTACAGGAGATCGAGGTGACCGACGGGATGGTCGGCGAGACAGTGTCTGCACTGCGGACCGACCTCCCAGACAACTGCCATCTCGCCTTGATCAGCCGGAACGAACACAATCGGCTGCCCGAGCCAAGTGAGACGATCGAGCGAGGCGACCACCTGACGATCATCGGTCGCAAAGAGGCCGTTCGCGAGGCGCTCGATCAGTACAATACGTGACGATACGGTTATTTCCACTTCGAGCGTATACCCGGACATGCCGATCTCTATCGTCGAGTTCGAGGAGACGCCAGTCACGGAACTCCACACGCACCGGGATCCGACACACGTCGAGACCGTTGAACAGTTCCTCGCCGACCACGCCGACGAGGCGTACACGCTCAAGGAAATCCGAGAAGCGACCGGTGTGCCCCGTGGCTGCATCGGGAGCGTCCTCTCGAAGCTAGAAGACAGTGGGCGGGTGCGTCACCGCGGCGCCTACTGGGCGAGCGGTACCGACAGCGATCACGAGCGCCAGTAGGCCCGGGTTAGCAAGACGAGCACCGGGAAGATCTCCAGTCGTCCGATCCACATCAGGAACACCATGAACAGCTTCGAGGACGGCGCGAACCCGAGGTAGCTGTTCATCGGCCCGATCGCACCGAAGCCCGGCCCGACGTTGCCGAGCGTCGCCGCGATTGCAGCCATCAGTTCGAGGACGGACAGCGAGCCATCGTAGGCACCAGTTCTGGCAGTGTTGAGCGCCAGCAACCCGACACTGACGAAGAAGATGACGAGATACAACAGCGTGAAGGCGTAGATCCCACGGATGGCACGCTCGTCGATGGTGCGACCGCCGAGTCGAACCGGACTGACCGCCTCGGGGTGGACCGTCGTGAACAGTTCCCGCTTGAGGCTCTTGAGAATGACCAGCCAGCGGACGATCTTGATCGCGCCACCGGTCGATCCCGCCGAGCCACCGATGAACATCCCAAAGAGCAGGAGATACTGGCTGGTCTGGCTCCACGTGTTGAAGTCCATGCTGGCGTAGCCGGTCGTCGTAACGATCGAGACTACCTGGAAGGTGGCGTGACGGAGCGACCGTTCGGCATTGCCCGGGATCGGCAGGACGTTCTCGGCGATCGTCGCAAGTCCGTCGCCGAGACCGGCAAAGAGCAGGCCGGCAAGCACTGCCGACAGCACCGCCATCACACCGGCATAGAAGCGAAACTCGCTGTCCTTGCTGAACACGCGCCCGTCCCGGTCGAACGCACGCCAGAACAGCGCGAAGTTCGTCCCAGCGACGACCATGAAGGGGATGATAACCCACTGGACCGCTGCCGAGAACGCTTCGATACTGCGGGCCTCCGGTGAGAACCCGCCCGTCGGGAGTGTCGTCAGCGGATGGGTGATGGCGTTGTACAGGCCCATGTTCGGGGCGTAGCCAAGCAGGTGAAGCCCGTACAGCAGACAGAATTCGAGGATAGTAAAGCCGAGATACGCCAGCCACAGCGCCCGTGCGGTGGCTGCGATCCGTGGCGACAATTTCTCGATACCCGGACCCGGCGCTTCGGCGTCCATCAACTGCGCGCCACCGACCGAGAGTTCCGGGAGGATCGCCACAGCGAGGACGACGATCCCCATCCCGCCGAGCCACTGGGTTAGCTGTCGCCACAACAGGAGGGCATGCGAGTGGCGGTCGAAGGTGATCGATCCCATGACCGTCGCCCCCGTCGTCGTGAAGCCGGACATCGACTCGAACAGCGCATTGACCGGGTTCGCGAGCGTCGACTGGGTGCCCCAGCCTGCGACGACGTAGGGGATCGTGCCGACGACAGCGACGGCCAGCCACGTCAGTGACACCATCAAGAACGCCTCGCGCGCGCCCAGATCGGGGTCGTCGTCCAGCTGTTCGAGCGCGACGCCCAACAGGACGGTGACGATCATCGTCACCGCAAACGGAACGAGACCCTCGCCGTAGCCGATCGCGACCAGCAACGGCAAGACCAGCGGGACAGCGAGGTACTTCAGGACGGAGCCGACGAGGCTCGTCGCCGCCCGCCAGTCGACACGTAACCGAGACATGTTAGAACAGACCCGCAGCTTCCTCGACCGCCGACGCATCCACGAACAGGACGACGTGATCGTCGGCCTCGATGATCGTGTCACCGCGCGGAACGACGTAGTCGCCGTTTCGCGTGATCGCCCCGAAGACGACGCCGTCAGGCAGGTCCGTGATCGCCTCCCGGATCGGACGGCCCACGAGCTGACTGCCCGAGTCGACTTCGATCTCGATGACTTCGGCCTGATCGTGTTCGATGATCGCAACGTTTTCAGCCTTCCGCTCGCGGGTAAAGCGCGTGATCTCCTCGGCGGTCGCCTCACGGGGGTTCACTGCCACGTCGATACCGACAGCCTGGAACAGATCGACGTACTCGCCGGCATCGACGACCGCGACCGCCCGCTCTGCACCGAGTCGCTTCGCCAGCAGTCCCGCGAGCAGGTTCTTCTCGTCGTTGTCCAGTGCCGCGACGACCACATCGACCTCGTCGATGTGTTCGCGTTCGAGGAACTCCCGGTCGGTCGCGTCGCTCTCCATGACGGTCGTCCCCGGGAGGTCCTCCGCGAGTGCCCGCGCGTGATCGTGGTCTCGCTCGATCAGCCGGGGCTTCAGCCCGCGTGTTTCGAGCAGTCGAGCCGTGTGAAAGCCGATGTCGCTGCCGCCGACGATCAGGACGTTGCTGGCCCCGTTGTCGTCGTTGGGCGAGACTTCCTGTGCGAACTGTCGGACGCTGTCCCGGGAGCCGATGACGACGACCTCGTCGTGGGCCTCGATGCGCGAGGAGCCATCGGGGATGATCACGTCACCATCACGGACGAGACCGGCGAAGGTCAGCGAGTCGAAACGATCCGCCTGCTGGACGGTCTGGCCGGCGATCGGACTGTCGGGGTTGATGGTAAACTCGGCCATCTGCACTCGGCCACCGGCGAAGGATTCCACGTCGCTTGCCGCCGGCAGGCCGATCACGCTGACGATGGTCTGGGCGGTCAGGAGATTCGTCCCGACCATGAAATCGACGCCGAAGGCCCCTTCGGCGTGGCGCCACGTTTCGAGGAACTTCGTGTTCTTGACCCGCGAGATGGTAAAGCAGTCCTCGCTGACGGTCTTTGCCGTCCCACAGGTGACGATGTTGGTCTCGTCGTCGTCCGTGCTGGCGATCAGCATGTCGGCGTCCCTGATATCCGCGTCTTCGAGTGTCTCCAGAGAAGCGCCGTCGCCCTGAATCGCGAGCACGTCGACCTCGTACTGGAGTGATTCGACGCGTTCTCGGTCGATGTCGATGACGACGACTTCGTGAGAATTGGCGAGACTCGCTGCGATACTCGACCCGACCTCGCCAGCACCGACGATTACGACTCGCATCGGTGCCCCTCCGCGACGTTCATAGAGACGGTTTTTTCAGTCCGCACCTAAATCCGTTGCTATCCGACCGAACTTCGTGCGGGCGGACTCGCCGACAGAACGCGGAGAGGCAAGCGGTGTCCGAAGAGCCACCGACGAGGTAACTGAGACAGGATCACGCAGTGAACGGTTCGATGAACGTGTCTGCACACGATCGCCGCGCTCTGGGGACTCCGTGAAAAAATGGCCGCGATACCGAATGTGCCGATCAGCCGAACATCTGGCGCATCATCGGGTGCATCTCCATGAGCTGCTCCTCTGCGATCTCCTCGTACAGTTTGTACGTGATCGAGACCGTCAGCAGCAGTCCAGTACCGGAGACACCACCGATAGTGCCCAGCATGTTCGCCATCACGGCGAGCAGGCCCACGAGTGCACCGCCGATGACGGTGACCTGTGGGATGTAGCGTTCGAGCACCTTCTCGACGACGCCGACGTTCTGTCGGAAGCCGGGGATCTGCATCCCGGAGTTGTGGATCTGCTTGGCCGTCGCCTCCGGCCCCATGTCGGTGGTCTCCACCCAGAAGATGGCGAAGATCGCACCGCCGACGATCATGAACGTCAGGTCGACGCCGATACGGATCAGGACCTGCCACGGTGCCTGCGTCGAGTAGGCCCACCACATCCAACCCTGCGGGCTGTAGATGGGTGCCAGATAGTAGAACAGCCCGCCGGTCGGATTGGCGGGTGCCCCCTGCTGGAGCGAGTAGACACCCAGCCACGGGAGCTTCGTCCCGAACAGCGAAATGACGCCGTTCTGGCCGGTCTGGGAGACCAGAATCCGACCGAGGAACTGGATGTTGGCCTGCAGTGCGCGGACGAGGATCATCGGCAGGACGCTCGCGTAGATGAGCTTCACGGGGAAGCGACCGCGTGCGCCCTTGACACGTGCGTTCGAGAGCGGAATCTCGACGCGTACGGACTCGGCGTAGACGACCACGACGAAGATCAGGATCGTCGTGATCAGCGCGACGATCTGACCGGGACCGATCAGGAGAGACTGCAGCCCCTGTGCCCCAAGCACTGGGCCGATGCCGATGTCGCCAGTGACGATCCGAAGCCACGTCGGGAAGAAGCCGAACTCACCCGGTGGTGCGCCCAGGATCGGATGCTGGAACAGTCCGCCCATCAGTCGCTGGCTCACGCCGGCGATGATGAACAGCCCGATACCGGAGCCGACGCCCCACTTGGAGATGATCTCGTCCATGAACAGGATGAGGACACCACCGACGGCGATCTGGGCGAAGATGAGCCACGAGACCGCACCAGCGCCAAGCTGGACGCCAAAGAGCGTCACTTGCGTCGGTGGGAGGAACCCACCGGCGAACACCATCGGCAATCCGGTGAGGAAGATCATCACCAGGACCAGCAGCTTCTGGAGGCCCTGATAGAGGATCTGATCACGCGGATTCTCTTGTGTGTCCAGTCCGAGCAGGTCGGCACCGCCGAGCAACTGCAACACGATGCTCGCCGTCACGATCGGTCCGATACCGAGCTGCATGATCGATCCCTGGCCCGACGCCAGAATCGACGAGAACCGACCCAGCGGCGCCGAGTCGGATGCAGTATTGAGACCGAACAGCATCACGTTGGTCAGGAAGAAATACAGCACGAGCACGCCGGCCGTCCAGAGCAGCTTCCGCTTGAAGGGGACGTGCCCCTCTGGCCGACGGACGGCAGGCATGCGAACGAGGACCGGTTCGGCGGTGTCCTTCCAGCTCATGTTACTCCTCGTCTGTGTCTTCGGCGTCGTCGTCTTCAGCGTTTTCTTGTGCGCGTTTCTGACCCAGTTCGGTCAGTTCGACGCTACCGCCTGCGGCCTCGACCTTCTCTCGGGCACCGTCCGAGAAGGCGTCTGCGATGAGTTCGAGTTCGTTACGGACCTGACCCGCACCGAGGACCTTCACTGCGTCGGCGCTGTCTGCCTCGTCGACGACATCGCGGACGTCGATGCGGTAGCCACCGTCGGTCGCTTCTGCAACGCCCTCTGCGGCGAGCAGTGCAGCGTCCTCGTCGAGTTCGCGAACGTCGATTTCGGCGATCTCTTCTTTGACCTTCTGGGGTCGCTTGAAGCCGCTCTTGCCGATCGGTTCGTAGTTGTGGAACTCGTGCTTGCTACGGCCGGCGCGACCGCGACCACCGCGGTGACCGGCACCACGGCGGTTCTTGTGGGAACCGCCGCCGTGCGTGCGCGAGCCTCGCTGTCGTCGTTTCTTGCTCGTCATTATCGCATCGCCTCCAGTAGCTGATCGATCTGCTCGGCGTCGTGCTTGCCGAGCTGGCCGCCTTCGACGGCCGAGTGTTTGAGTCCGTCGTGACCGCCACGGGGCGGGTGCAGACGGAGCGTCGGGGAGAGACCTTCGTCGCGAAGCGTCGTCTCCTCGTCGACGAGGGCCTGTGCGAGCGCACCGAGGTCGTCGTGGTCGGTGTGCTCTGCGACCCACTCGTCGTCCACGTCGGCTGCCCCTTCGAGGGGTTCGCCGCGCTTTGCCAGCAGGGTCTCGACGACCTCGACGCTGGGCTCACCGTGGGCGACGTAGTCGTTGACCTTCGTAATCATGCCCTGATAGGTGTCCGTGTCCGGGACGAGGGCACAGTGGTTCACGCTGTGGATGTTGAGCATCTTCAGCGTGTCCTCGACGTCCTGACTCATGTCGACTTCACCGCGAAGCTGAACGAGTGCCTTCATTCGATCACCTCACGCTTCTCGAAGGTGCGCTCTGGGACGCGCGCTTCGGCGGTGTTCTGCAGTGCGTTGAACGTCGCCTTCGCGAAGTTCACCGTCGTGCGCGTGTTCCCGCTCGAACGCGTCCAGATGTCCTCGATACCGGCGAGTTCGAGCACCTTGCGGACGGTCTCCCCGCCTGCAAGACCCAGTCCGCGGGGTGCGGGCTGAAGCTCGACCTCGACGCTGCCGGCCTTGCCGGTCGAGCGCAGTGCGACCGTGTGGGGACGGCCACAGCCACATTCCCACGAACCGCATCCGCGGGAGATGTTGATGAGGTTGAGCTTGCCGACCTCGATCGCTTTCTGAATCGCACCGCCGACCTGATCGTCCCGCCCCTCGGCGTAGCCGACGAGACCGTCGCGGTTACCGACCACGACGACACAGCGGAACTTCACGCGCCGACCGGAGTCGGTCATCCGCTGGACCATGTTGATGTCCAGGACCTCGTCCTCGAGGTCGGGCACGAGCTGGTCGACGATCTCCGGTTCCTTGAGCGGTAGGCCGGAGTTCAGCGCCGCCTCCATCGAGTCGATCTCGCCGTTGGCGACTTCCTTGCCCAGCCGCGTTCGTGGTGTCCATCCGTTACTCATAGTTCATCTGCCTCCAGCAGTGTCTCCCGAAGCTCGTCGAAGTGCTCCGGCAGCTCCGTGGCGTCGAACTCCCCGCTGTAGAGATCCTCGTCGAGGTCCTCTGCGTACTCCGCGATGTGGGAGCCACGCGTGCGCTGCCAGTCAGCGAGCACGCTGTCGTTGTGGGGGATTTCGAGCCCTGCGTCGATTGCACCTTCCTGTACTGCAAAGACCTGGCTTCCCGGCGTCGGGCTGTTGAGTCCGATGTCGAGGACCGCTTCCTCGACGCCGTTCTCTAGCGCGCGAAGACCAGCGAGCAGGCCGGTGAGGTACGCGGCGGGTAGATTACCCGTCGGTGCCTCCCAACCGAACTCTCGCAGGTCTCGTGATTCTGCTGCAGCGTGGGTCTGATCGCCTTCGGGGCCGAGCGTCACCAGCTGCGCCCTGACGTGCTTATTACTCTTGCGAGCAACGAGGCGCGGCTTGCCAGATTTCAACAGGCGCAACCGCTGATGGTAGTCCGTTCGTGCCTCACGGCGTCGCCGCATCGGCACCTTGTATCGTGGTCCTGTTGCCATTATTCGTCACCGTAGTTTGCTTCGACATATCGTTCGAGGTCGGCGACGCTGTCGAACTCGCCACCGGCCGAGAGGTCGTACAGCTTGCGGTACTGCGAGCTGTCGAGACTCCCTTCGTCGCGCTGCTCCTTGAGCCAGTTTCGCTGGGCTCGAACACGCGACGACCAATCTTGCTTCTCGTTCTGCCGTGCGCCGGCCTTCCCCTTCCGGGACCCTGCACCGCTCTGGTGGCCGTAGGCACGTTTCTCCTGACGCTCTCGCGCACGACCGCGCGAGTTGCCCTTGGAGTCTTTCGCCTGAATGGCGCCCTCATCGACCATCTCGCGGATGTCCTCACGCGTGATCGCGTCGGCGAGGTCGGACTGGCGTTCGGGATCGAACCAGACCTTGTTCTCGCCAACGTCGAGTACGTCGGCCGCGAGTCGCTTCTGTGCACTCAGATCAGTCATTCGACTTGCACCTCTTCGTAGGTGGGGTTGAGGACGCGGATACCCTCGTCCTCGGCGACCTCCTCGATGCGCTCGCGCTTGCGAGCGCCGACCTTCGAGGCGATTCGAACGGCTTCGACGTCACCGTCGACGCCGTCGAGGTCGTCCACGTTGTGGACGCGAACCTCGTCGAAGCCGGAGGGGTGCTTGCCCCGCACCGCTTTCGGCGAGCGGAAGCCGGCCTCGACCGTGTCGCCCTTGCCCTTGACACCGCGGCGCTGCTTCGAGAGGGCGCCCCGTGGTGCGCGCCAGGAGGTCGGGATGCGCTTTTTCTTGTGGTGGTCCTGTGCGTTGAACTGCGGCTTGCCGACCCGCTTGCGCTGGGTCAGCAGGCGCTCTTCCTCGTCGTCGAGGGACGGCGTCTTGTCGACCAGTCCGCGCGGGCGGAGTTCGGTCTCGACGTCCTCGTCCTCGGTTTCCTCGGTCTCCTCTTCTTCGACCTCTGCCTCGGTCTCGGCTGCAACTTCGAGACCACCGACATCGGCCTTGATCCGCGCTGCGAGCGCGTTCCCGATGCCGTCGACGTCGGCGAGCTGGGACTGATCGGCACCGCGAACGGCGTCGACGGAGTCGAAGCCAGCGTCGCGGAGCGAATCGGCCTTGGCTGCACCGACACCGCTGATGTCGGTCAGTTCCTGCGGGCCGTCGTCCTCGGCGTCGTCTTGGGCTTCCTCGGCGACCTCGTCGAGGTCTTCGGCAGGCTCGGTCTCCGTCCCCTCGGACTCGATGTCCGGGTCCGGGGATTCGTCCTGCGGGAGCGCTTCCTCGTCGGCGTTGGCGTCAGTACTTCTGTTGTCGGGGTTGTCCGCCATCAGGCGTCACCTCGCTTGGGTTTGTTCGTGATGTACACGCCGTCCTGGAACACCCGAACGTCCTTGTCGTTGACACGGGTGAGCTGTTCGATGTCGGCGGCGGTCTGGCCCACGGCCTCGATGTCCGGGCCGGAGAGAGTGAGTTCCTCACCGTCGACGGACACGTCGGTGTCGCCGTGGATCGGCGCACGTCGGGGTGCGCGCTCGCCGAGGAAGTTCTCGATGACGACGTCGCCATCTTCGACCTCGACCTGCATCGGGAAGTGAGAGTAGAAGACTTCCATCTCGTACTCCCAGCCCTCGGTGACGCCGTGGAACATGTTCTCGACGTGACTCTCGAAGGTGCCGATCGTCGAGCGGGTCTTCGCGTCCGACTCTTCGGACTCGATGACCACGCTACCGTCCGCGACCGACACGGTGATGTCTGGATACCAGAGTCGCCGTGTAACGGAGCCGTTTGGACCCTCGACCGTAAGATCGAGATGGTCCTGCTCCGCGCTTGCGTCCTCGGGAATTTCGAGTTCTACTCGTGGCATGGTTAGTATACGTATGCGATGACCTGGCCACCGATGCCCTGTTCGCGGGCCTCGTAGTGGCTCATGATGCCGTGGCTGGTCGTCACGACGAGCGTCCCGTAGTCACGGGCGGGGAGGAATCGCTTCTCCCACTTTTCGAACTCGTCGGATCCCGCAGAGTAGCGGGGCTTGACCGGGCCACATTCGTTGATGGCACCTTTCAGTTCGATGTCGAAAGAGCCGGCTTTTCCGTCGTCGACGAACTGGAAGCCGTCGATGTACCCGCGGTCGTAGAAGACCTCGAGTACGCTGCCGATCTCGTTCGATGCGGGCTGTACTGTCTGTTCGAGGTGGCCAACGCTCTCGGCGTTGTTGAGCGCCGACAGCGTGTTGGCGAGGGGGTCGTTTCCTGTCATGGTTAGCTGTACTTCTTGAATCCCATGCCCCGGGAGATCTCCCGGAAGCACTGTCGACACAGCCAGATGTCGTACTTGCCGACGAGACCCTGCTCACGGCCGCATCGCTGGCACGCCTCGAGCTGTCCGGTCGGGACCGATTCCTCGGTCGCCTCGTCTTCGGTTTCACTTTCGCTCATTCGCTCACCTCCACGTCGTAGGTCGACTCGACGAACGCGACGGCGTCGTCGGTGTCGAGTCGATGGCTCGACGGGATCGACCGCGATGCCTGATCTCGCTTGGCGACGCGGTAACCCGGACGGACGAGGTTGACCGTCACGTCCAGCCCGTAGATCCCGATCTGTGGGTCGTACTCCTGGCTCGGGAAGTCCGTGTGTTCCTCGACACCGAAGCTGAAGTTGCCGGTGTCGTCGAACTGTGAGGCCGACAGCTCCGTCAGCGGGAGCGCCGTCTCGAGGAACTCGTGGGCGTCATCCGCGCGAAGAGTCACCTTCGCACCGATGGGGTCGCCCTCACGGATCTCGAACTCGCCGACGGTCTTCTGTGCGACGGTTCGGACCGGCGACTGGCCTGCGATCTCGGCGAGGATCTCCTCGCCTTCCTGCAGTTCGCGGCCACCACGACCGACGCCCATGTGGACGACGACCTTCTCGACGCGCGGTTCGCGCATCTCGTGGAACTGAGACTCGGTCTCGGAGCTCATTCGTCGTCACCCTCCTCGTCCGTGTCGTCGGCATCGGACTCGACTGCCTCGTCGGTGGCATCGTCACCCTCGACGAAGTTCTCGTCGATGACGACGACGTACTCTTCGACCGTCTCGAAGCCCTCGCCCTCGTCTTGCGAGACGAGCACGTTGTTCTGGGAGCTGCCGGGCGTGACCTGAATCTCGTCGATCGTCCCGATCTCGCCAGCGTGTGCGCCGTCGACGGCGGTGACGAGTGCGCCCTCTTCGTACTCGAAGTGAGCGACGACCTCGTCGCCGTCGTTGGCTACGACGATGGAGTCGCCACCGTCGTAGTCGGTGTCTTCCTCGACGAGCAGCGTCTGGCCGTCGTGCAGGGTCAGCTGCAACTGGTCGCCGCTGACTGCCTGCTTACCGACGATCTTGCCCAGTTTGGACTGCGCGCTGTCCTCGTCGATCTCGGTCAGAGCGAGTCGGCCGCCCTCACCGGGGAACACGCGGTAGAACTCGTCGCGTTCGACGAACGCGAGGATGTCGAACATCCCGACGGGGCGCTCCTCGTCGGAGACCGCCTTGCCGTTGATCAGGACGCTGTCCTGATTGAGGGCGTAGCGTGCTTCCTTGCGGGAGTCCGCGTAGCCGAGCACGTCCCGCAGGACGATGAGCAGGGGAACCCCTGCCTCGCCGTGGGGACCGGCGTCGGCCTTTACGGTGAACGTCTCGGTCTTTCGCTCGACCGGCCAACTCTTCGGGACCGAAAGTCGTTTCTGGTGGTTGCTCATGCGCTGTCCTCCTCGGATTCGAGACGCGCCTCGCGGCGGTCGTCGTCGAGGTCCAGTTCGGTGACGCGAACGTTGCTCGCGTCGAGCGGGCGAGGAACGTCCTCGCCGTCGGCAGCAGCGACGGTCACGTCTTCGACGTAGACGACGGCATCGCCGAGGTCGACCTCGACGACTTCGCCCTCTTCGCCGGCGTAGTCGCCGCGCAGGACTTCGACGGTGTCGCCCGCGTTGACGCGAACGTTGCGCTGGTCGTACTCCTCGCGGAGGTCGTCGGCCAACGTCGCTCGCACCTGCTTGTGCTTCTCGTGAAGCGGGGCGCGTCGATCGTTCTTGCGCTGTTTGGATGGTTGTCGTGTCATGCTATACGATCATCGTCGCGGTACTCGCGATGGAGCCGAAGCGTTCGGCGACTTCGCGAGCGATCGGGCCCTTGATCTCCGAGCCCTGGGGTTCTTCGTTCTCGTTGATGATGACGGCCGCGTTGTCCTCGAACTTGACGCGGGTACCGTCCGGTCGGCGGATCGGCTTGCGCTGGCGGACCACGACGGCCTCCAGCACCTGCCGGCGCATCTCCGGGGTCCCTTTCGTCACCGAGACGGTGATCTTGTCACCGAGTCCGGCCTTGGGGTGGCGGTTCTTCGTCCCGGAGTAGCCCGAGACGCTGATAACTTTCAGCTCGCGTGCGCCCGTGTTGTCCGCACACGTGATCAGCGAGCCTTTTTCGAGTCCCTGCGTTACGTCTGCTTTCAGGGCCTCCATCAGTCGTCACCCTCCTCGATCGAGACGACAACGTGGCTTTTCGTCTTCGAGAGCGGTCGACACTCTGCAATCGTGACCGTGTCGCCGACCGCGAGGTCGAGACAGTCGGGTGCGTGAGCCGGTACGCGGCTGCGTCGCTTCATCAGCCGGTCGTACTTGGGCACCTTCACGTCGTACTCGCGTTCGACGACCACAGTCTTCTCCATGTCAGTGGACGCAACCTCGCCTTCGAGTGTCTGCCCTCGCACGCCGAGTTGGCCGTGGAAGGGGCAGTTCCCGTCGGCACAGGTCTCGTCCGGTTCCTGTACGTTCAGTCCTAGCGCCATTTGGAATCACCTGTCGCTTCCGTGCGTCGAGCGGGACGGGCGACGAGCTTCGAACCCTCGACCCGGACCGACTGCGACTCGTCGTCGCCGTCGGCGGGCAGTTCGAATCGGAACGTCGCCGTGTCCTTCGGCACGTGCCACACCCGATCGGCTCCCTCGATACCCAGCGTCTTCGTCGTCTCGGTGACGACGGTCCCGGCGAGACCGATCACGTCGGGGTTGGACGCTGCGACGACCTCGACTTCGAGGCCGGCGAGTTCGTGTCGTGGGAGCGTTTCGGGTGTCAGTGGCATCATTCGGAGTCCTGTTCGTCGTCGAGGTCGCCTTCCTCGGTCTGGATCGTCTTGATCCGGGCGATAGCCTTCCGCAGCTCACCGATGCGGCCCGGGTTCTCGGGCGCACCACCCGCTGCCTGCACGGCACGGGCGTTGAGCAGTTCCGTCTGCAGATCGTCGAGTTCTGCCTCACGCTCTGCAGGCGTCATGTCACGGATCTCTTCGACGTGGAGCACCGTCATTCGTCGTCAGCCTCCTCGTCGTCCGCGTCGTCCATCTCGTCCATGAGTTCTTCCGCCTCGGCGGCGGTCTCCTCGTCGAGATCCTCCTCGATGGACTCCTCGACCTCGTCGA
This sequence comes from Halomicrobium sp. HArcht3-1, assembly GCF_058933345.1. NCBI lineage: Archaea > Methanobacteriati > Methanobacteriota > Halobacteria > Halobacteriales > Haloarculaceae > Halomicrobium > Halomicrobium sp. HArcht3-1. The sequence continues at coordinate 172,008 of NZ_JBZYDM010000004.1, forward strand.
TGTCGACATCGGCGTCCTCGTCGGAGGGCGTCTCGACTTCCTCGAACTCGTCGGCGGCCTCTTCGACGACTTCTTCGTCGACGTCCGCGGCGAGATCTTCGTCGTCGCCAACGTCGTCGGCGGGAGCCTGCGCGCCGTGTTCGGCGGCAGCGTCCTCGCCTTCGGGCTCGCCTTCGAGGAGTTCCTCGACGGACTCTCCGTCGGTGTCGGCGACGTAGTCCTCGACCTCGACGTCTTCGTAGATCTCGAAGTCGTCGGGGAGTTCCGCCTCCGGCGGGATGATCTTGACCTGCACGCCAATGGTGCCAAGCTTCATCACTGCGACGCCGACACCGCTGTCGACGATGTTCTCGGCGGGTTCACCGTTGTGCTTGATGTAGCCACGGTTGAACTTCTCCACGCGCGAGCGTGCGCCCGTGACTTTACCCGAGAGAACGATTTCGGCACCCTTCGCGCCGGCTTCCATGATGCGGTCGATCGTGGTGTGACCGGCCTTGCGGAAGTACCAGCCGCGTTCGAGGGCGTTACCCAGACGGTCCGCGACGATGCGGGCGTTGAGGTCTGGCTCGTCGACTTCCTGCACGTCGACCTGCGGGTCGTCGAGTCCGAACTCGGATTCCAGCGTCGAGGTGATCTTGCGGATGTTCTTCCCACCCTTGCCGATCACCATACCGGGTTTCTCTGCCTTGAGCACGATCTGGGTGCCCATCGGCGTCTTGGCGACATCCATGCCGCCGTAGCCGGCGCGACCGAGTTCTTCTGCGAAGAACTCGTCGATCTGGGTGCGCTGGAGTCCGTCCTCGATGAACTGTTGTTCGTCGGCCATTATTCGGCCACCTCCTCTAAGATCAGTTCGACGTCGACCTGCGGGCTGTTCCACGCGGAGGCCCGCCCCATCGCACGGGGCTTGCGACCCTGCTGTTCGCCGACCTTGTGGGCGGCGACGTGCATGATCTCCATGGATTCACCGTCGAATCCCTGGTGGTCGGCGTTTCCGATCGCGTTTTCGAGCAGATCGAGGAACGCCTCGCTGGCCTTCTCGGGGTATCGACCGGCGTCCCAGCCGTCGATGTCGTTCCGGTGGCCGACGCCCGAGTTGTGGGACTTGAACGGCACGGACTGCTTCTCGGCGATCACGTCTTCGAGGTACGCAATCGCGTCGCCAGCCGTCTTGCCCTTGATCTCTCGGGCAATGGCCTTGCTGTGCTTGTGGCTCATCTGACGCTCCCGGAGCATCGCTTTCGCCGTCGTGTCCGGATCCGCGTCGACTGAGTAGCTGATTCCCATGATTTACTTGAGCGGTACGAACTTCGAGGAGCGTGTCGCTCCGATCCCGGCCTGACCGTGTTCGACGGAGGTTCGGGTAAGCTGGAACTCGCCGAGATAGTGACCGAGCATCTCGGGTTCGACTTTCACGCGCTCGAAGCTCTGCCCGTTGTGGACGGCGAAGGTGAGATCCACGAACGCCGGCACGATCGGCATATCGCGCAGGTGCGTGCGGATCGGGTTGTTCGCCGTCTCCTCGGGCTCTGCGTTGCGGGCCTTTTCGAGCAACTTCTCTTGCTCGTCGGTCAGACCGCGTGTGATACTTCGCCGCTGGCGAGCGGGGAGCAGTTCCGCAACCTCGTCGAGCGACAGCTCCTGCAGCTCGTCGAGCGTGTGGCCGCGATAGGTAAAGTCACCTTCGTGGCCTGTCTGGTATCCTTGACTCATTCGTTACCACCTCGACCGGTTCGCTTCGAGGCAATGTCCCCGACCTTGCGGCCCGGCGGGGCGTTGCGCGAGATCGACTTTGGCTTGCCGGGGTGCTGGCGACCGCCACCACCGAACGGGTGGTCGACGGCGTTCATCGCCACACCGCGAACGTTGGGCCACTTCGTCCCGCGTGCTTTCATCTTGTGATGCTTGTTGCCAGCCTTGACCATCGGCTTCTCCGTCCGGCCGCCACCGGCGACGACGCCGATGGTAGCACGGCACTGTGGGTCGAGGCGCTTGACCTCGCCCGACGGCAGCTTGACGACCGCGACGTTACGGTCGTGGGTCATCAGCTGTGCGCTGACACCCGACGCGCGAGCGAAGCGGCCGCCATCGCCCTGGTTGGCCTCGACGTTACAGACGGGGACCCCTTCCGGGATCTCCGCCAGCGGGAGGGTGTTCCCGGGCTCGATGGCCGCGGAGACACCGACCTGCATCCGGTCGCCCACGCCCACGCCTTCCGGCGCGAGCACGAGCCGTCGATCGCCGTCCTCGAACTCGACAGCCGCGACGGGTGCCGAGCGGGCCGGGTCGTGTTCGATGTCGACGACCGTCCCGGAGACGACATCGCCATCTTCGACGTTTCGGTGCTGCAGATCTGCCTTGTAGCGGTGGGAAGGCGCCCGGAAAGTGGACGTCCCGCGACCGCGTCGTTGTCCCTGAATTCGTCGTCCCATCGTTAGAACACCCCGATCCTGGAGGCGACTTCCTGCGCGTCGTCGTCCTCAGAAAGGCGAACGACGGCCTTCTTGTCGCCGTCCATCGTGTTCTGGGTCGTGACTGACTCGACCGTGACCTCGTACTGCTGTTCGATCGCGTCGGCGATCTCGGGCTTGGATGCCTCGGTGTCGACGGCGAACTGCAGCTTGTTCTGGAAGTCCATGTCGTTCATGGCCTTCTCGGTCACGTGCGGGTGCTTGATGATGTCCCAGCTCATCGGTCTGCGACCTCCTCGAGTGCGCTCTCGGTCCAGATCGTGAGTCGGCCCGGGGCCGCGCCCGGTGCGAGGTCCTCTGCGTTGACCTCGCGTGCGGTCGTCACGTCGGCACCGGCGAGGTTACGCGCTGCGCGCGATGGTTCCTCGCTGGTGACGAAGAGGATCGAAGACGGTCGGCGGTACTTCCGCCCGCGGGCGGAGCCTTTGCCGGCCTTGATCTTTGCCTCGTCGGCACGCTCGATGTCCTCGCTGACGCCCAGCGATTCGAGCACGTCGACGACGGCCTGCGTCTTTTTCAGATCCTCGAAGGAGTCGTCGACGACCAGGGGCAGTTCGAGGTCGTCGTCGAACTGGTGGCCTCGGTCTGCGACGGTCTCGGCGTCGGCCGTTGCTGCGATAGCCGAGCGCGTCGCGAGTTTGCGCTCCTTGTCGTTGATCGTCAGCGAGCGGTCCTTCTCTGCTTTCGGGGGGTGGGCCGGACGCCCACCGACAGCCTGGGGCACGCGTCGTGCCTTGCCACCCTCTCGGGGGACGTGGGCCATCCCGCGACCGCTACCGAACGATTCGGCGGGTGTTCGCAGACCCGCGTACTCGTCGGAGCCGTAGTCCTGTTTCCGGTTTGCCTGTGCGGCACGCACTGCGGTGGCGATGAGGTCGGGACGTACCGTGGTCTCGAAGACCTCGGGGACCTCGACCTCGTCGCCCGCGTTACCGTCCAGGTCGTAGATTGTTGCCTGCATAGTTTATCCCTGATTCGACTGCGTCGAGACGAAGCGCACCTCGGGGTCGAGGCGCGGCTGGTCGTTCGGACGCACGGCCGGTCGGAAGCGCACGAGGCGCTGATCCGGACCGGGGACCGAACCCTTGACGAGCGTGTACGGCCCGTCGACTTCACCGTAGTTGATGAAGCCACCGTCGACACTCGGCTCGTCGCCCTCGCCGATGTCGATGAGGCGCTTGTTGAGTTCGGTGCGCTGGTGGTAGCCAGTCTGGCCCTGCTGGGGCACCGTCGAGCGGACCCGGGACGGGTTCCACGGACCGAGGTTGCCGATCCGTCGTCGCCAGCCCTGACGGGCGTGCTTGCCCTTCCGCTTCTGGACGCCCCATCGCTTGACGGGACCCTGGGTGCCTTTCCCCTTCGTGACGGCCGCGATGTCGGCGTACTCGCCGGCGCGGAACACGTCGTTCATCGAGTGTTCGCCGCCGTCGCCGACCAGTTCGAGCGCGTGGTCGAGCCGGTCAGAGAGCGAGCCACCGCCGACTCGCGTCTCCATCACGTCGGGCTTTTTCTTGGGCACGTTTGCCAGTTCGTCGGGGACAGTGTGCGTAACGACGCGCACGTCCGCGAGATTACCGGCTTCGAGTGCGTCTCGTACCTGTTCCTCTGCGGCATCGGCGTCGTGGCCCTCGGGTACGTCCAGTGCACGATCGAGTTCCGAGTGGAACTCGTCGGTCCAGACGTCCGTGAGCGGACGCTTGCCGTACGGCGTGTCTTCGTAGGCTCGGACTGCGACAGCGCGCAGCGGTGGCGTCTCCACGACCGTCACGGGGACGGTCTCTTCCATCCCCTCGCGTGGGGAGTTGGGTTCGTCGTTGACGAGGGTGACGTGTGTCATCCCCGCCTTGTAGCCGGCGAACCCCTGGAGACCAGCCTGACCGTCGTCAGACGGCCAGCTGTTGAAACGCGGCGTCTCGGACGCCGCTCGCGTACGCGGGCCGTAGCCCAACGAGCCTTTGCGTGGTCTGCTTGGTTGTGGCATCGGATTCTCACTCCGTGAGGGTCAGCGAAGCGAGGGTGGCGAACATGGCTTCTTCGGTTCGCACGACCTCGCTTCCCTGGTTTGGAACCGTATTCAGCCAAAGGTCGAACCCGGCGCCGGTGTCACCTGCGCCGCCTGTGACGGCGTCGTCCGGGTCCAATCCGAATATCTCTGGCAACCCGCGCTCCGGTGCGCCAAAGACCACTGTCATGTGGCCCTCGGTTTCCCGGCGCTCGACCAGTTGGCCGAGCCGGCCGACGCCCAGTGACTCCCCATGCCGCGATGCGGCGATGGTGAGACCGGCGTCCGACCGTTCGAGTGCCGTATCCACGTCCGCGGTGTCGACGGTGTACCCAGTTGGGGGCTCGTCGACGAGCTTTGCGCGGACTGGCCGTCGCGAAGAGACCCTGACGGTGACGCGCTCTCCCTCACCGGGCACCTCCATAGCAGAGGCGACCGGAAGGGAGATCGGGTGTTGCAGTCCGCAATTGACCCGAACGCGCCCATCAGCTCCGACCTCGGTCACGATTCCCTGTCTTAACGACCCCGAACCCTCGGATCCGGAGCCGGTCTGTGAACGCACGCGGAGCGGCGGCAGGACGCCAACGTACTCCAGTTCGTCCCGCTTGCCCCAGGCCTCCTTTCGGAGGTACGGGGGCGTTGCGGCGTATCGCAGCACGGTTGCGACGAACCCGTCTTCCCACTTCCCCGCCCTATCTGGGTCGGGGAAGACCGTGAGCCGATCGACGTTGAAGATCGTGGCCGCGCGGGCCACGTATCCTATTTTGCGAGTTGCCTCGCGTCTGTCCTCGGCTTCCCGGCAAAGGGAGTCGGGCACGAGTACGCTGGTCGTCATGCCGTGACGCTTCCACGTCGCGCCACTAGACTGTAGCGATTACTCCCCCAGCCATCCTTAAAAAGAACCCGCTTCACGCGCGCGATGAGAACCGTTCACACGACTCTAGATGGCCTGTATCTGTAGATCTCGCCATGTGTACTCACCCCAATCTGGAACGGAATCGTACGAATCGTTGGACACCTCGACGCTCGTCGCCGCGGGGAATCAGTCGCCGGTGCATCGCTACGGTGCTCCGTATCAGACGACGCTGTCGATGATCGGAGCCGTCCAGCGCGCAATGGGAGACTGCGTGACAGCGACACATTCGTGTCGCCCTCCCACGGTTTTCGGACTGATTCGGAAGTCTTTTATCCTTCACCCCCGCCAGAATGAAATGCACTTACCCGCGGTGGTAGTGTAGTGGTATCACAGGACCCTGCCACGGTCCTAACGGGGGTTCAAATCCCCCCCACCGCACTTCTCGCGAACGCAAACCAGTGAGCGACCGCTTTGCGTGTCGCTTACTTCCGAGTGAGCGTGAGTGCGGGAGGGGGATTTGAATCAGACGAGACGAGCGCAAGCGAGTCTCGGCGAGATTCGAATCACCCGAGCGAACTATTCCACGTCCACATCGTCGAGCAGTGCTGTACTGCCGACTGTACGTGCCCGGCCGATCGCACGGCCCCAGAAGAACACGGCCACCAGCAGACCGTAGGCGCCAGCGAGTGCCGACAGGAGCGGGCCAAGTCGTGCCACTGCGGAGAGTGCGGTCGCGAGACCGGCGGCGAGTGTCAGCGCGAGCGAACCGAGCGTCCAGCCGACGAAGTACGCGCCGTGGCCGGCGACCGGTCGAAGGAGCGACGGCGAGACGGCACTGCGGAGCGACCCGGTGGTGCCGTAGGTCGTAAGCGCGACCGGAAGGAGATAGAGACCCAGAAGTCCGAACAGGAGAACTGCCGTCGAGCCAGCGAGAAAGCGCAGCGTCGGGACCGAATCGGTGACAGGACTGATCGAGACCAGCCCAGAGATCGTCACGAGCAGCGCGACCAGCGGCGGGCCGAGCACGAGCAGGCAGAGCGCCGACCCACCGAGTGACTGACGTAACAGGGTGGAAACGTCCGAGAGTACCGGTGGGAGCGGTTCACCGCGGGCACTTGCGGCGAGGGCACGAACGAGGTAGCCGACGACGGGAACGAGCGGGAGGACGGGGAGGACAACGGCGAGCGCCAGCGCGATCCAGACCGCGAGCAGCGGCCGCTCGGCCCGGGGCCCGTCGAATGGCGAACGGAATGCGGCCCAGACCCAGCCCATGGTCGTCGGTCGTGGGGTATCACCGTAGCTACGAAGTGACTACGCTGGCCGTGCCAGCGAAGACCGAGCGATGGCGTGGGATAACGAGAGATTACGATATGTTCGGCGATGCGAGTAACGTGTGTGTTACAATACCTCTGGAAAGCCTCAATTGTTTGAGCAGAACGATGGCATCAGACAACACGATGTTTTCGCGACGGCGGTTCGTCAAAGTGACCAGCACAGGAACAGTGCTCGCTCTGGCCGGTTGTGCGGGTGACGGCGGTGATGGCGGCGACGGCGGTGGTGGCGGGGGTGAGACAGACGGCGACGGTGGAACGGACGGTGATGGTGGTGATGGCGGCGGCGGTGACGGCGGCCAGCCCCTCGAAGTGTTGCACGGCTGGACTGGTGGCGACGGCGCACGCGCGGCCGAAGCACTCGTCACGGCCTTCGAGGAAGCGTATCCCGACATGTCGACGGAGTTCAATCCCATCGGCGGTGGCGGGAACCAGAACCTCGATGCGGTCGTCGCCAACCGACTCCAGAACAACAATCCCCCGAGTTCCTTCGCCAACTGGCCGGGCAAGAATCTCCAGCGCTACGAGGGCGTGCTTGGCGAGGTCGGGGACGTGTGGGACGAAGAGGGATTCCGGGACGTGATGGTCGAGGAAGCAGTCGAACTGCACCAGTACAACGGCGCGTTCCGAGCGGTCCCGATCGGCTCACACCGCTTGAACTGCCTGTTCTACAACGTCGCTGTCGTCGAAGAGGCAGGCGTCGACCCGAGTTCGCTGACCAGCGTCGACGCGCTGATGACGGCGCTAGAGACGGTCGCTACCGAGACCGACAAGGTGCCTATGACTCACGGCATGAGCGCCACGTGGACGACGACACAGCTGTGGGCCGCGATCATGCTCGGACAGGAAGGGTTCGAGCCGTACATGAACTTCATCGAGGGGAACCCCGACCGCGCAGCGGTCCAGGCGACGTTCGAGACGCTGGGGGAGATCCTCCAGAACTACATCAACGACGACGCAGCCTCGATCGGTCTGACGGAGTCCAATCAGAACATCATCCAGGGCAACGCGGCCTTCATCCACCAGGGCAACTGGGCGGCCGGTGCCTTCCGCAACGCAGACGACTTCAACTACGACGAGCAGTGGGGGTTCAAGACGTTCCCGGGCACGGAGAACATGTACACACTCCATTTCGACTCGTTCCTCTATCCCTCGAACAACCCCACGCCCGAGAAGTCCAAACAGTTCCTCGCGTTCGCCGGCAGCGAAGCGGCACAGGTCGCGTTCAATCAGTTCAAAGGGTCGATCCCGACCCGGACCGACGTGGATATGGGTGAGTTCGGCCCGTACCTACAGGAGACGGCCGAAGACTTCGCCAACGCCGAGCACCGGCCACCGACGCTCCAGCACGGACTGGCGGTCGTCTCCGAGACGATGACGGCCCTGAACGACGTGATATCGAGTGACTTTACGGGACCGTACAACGTCGAGGCTGCGACCGACGGGTTCGTCGAGGCGGTCTCGAACTAGCGCAGTTCGATGATCGATCGGCTTCGACGACTGCGACGGCACTTTGGTCGAGGTGACGCCGAGAGCACCGGCGACGGCACGGAGCACAGTGTCGGCCACGAGGACGCCAGTGGAACCCGGACCGACGGCGGCGTCGAGCGGCGGGCAGGTGTGATCGGGCGCACGCGAAGCAGACTGAACGGGCGCTTTGGCACCGATTTCGTGGAATCCTCGCAGTTCTGGCTGCCACCCTTCCTCCTGATGGCGCTGTTCGTCTACGGCGCGATCCTCTGGAACGTCCTGATCTCGTTGACCGACCACTCTCGCTTTGGTGACCCGGACTATAGCGATCTGGACTTCGAGATGTACGCACGGGCGTTCTCGGATTCTGGCTTCGTCGACGCGGCGATCAACACCTTCCTGCTGGTGATCGTGTTCACGCTGGCGACGTTACTGCTAGGGCTGGTGCTTGCGATCTTGATCGACCGGCGGATCCGCTTCGAGAACACGTTTCGGACGATCTATCTGCTGCCGATGAGCCTCTCCTTTGTCGTCACCGCACAGTTCTGGCTGTGGATGTACAACTTCAACAACGGCGTAGTCAACATCGTCCTCGGGACGATCGGTATCGGGCCGGTCGACTGGATCGGAGATCCGACGATCGTCCTCTGGGCGGTCGTGTTCGCGCTGCTCTGGCAGTTCTCGGGCTACACCATGGTCGTCTATCTGGCGGGCCTGCGTGCGATTCCAACCGAGCACTACGAGGCCGCGATGGTCGACGGCGCGTCGACGTTTCGGATGTACCGACGGGTCATCGTCCCGCAGTTGAAGGGAGCGACGATCAGCGCCGCAGTCGTCCTGATGGTGTTCGCGCTGAAGGCCTTCGACTTCCTGTACTCGCTGGTCTCGGGGTATCGACCGCCGAACGGCGTGGACATCCTCGCGACGAAGATGGTTCGTGAAGCGTACGCAAACCTCAACTGGGCCTACGCCTCGGCGATCGCCATCCTCCTCTTTCTGATGGCGCTCGGCATCATCGGCCCGTATCTGTACTATCAATACCGACGAGGGAATCTATGACAGACCAGAGACAGCCCGACCGCAGCGACGGGAGCGAGCGGGACGGTCCACGAACCGATGGCGGCACTGCGTCGGCGAAACAGTCGCGCTCGCTTGGTGATCGACTGGCAACCATCGACGGCTACCGTGTGGGGCTGTACGTAGTGTTGCTCGCTCTGCTCGCGTTCTTCATGACGCCCATCGAATCGGGACTGGTCACCTCGTTCAAGACTAACCCCGAGGGCGTCAGCGGGACCCTGCCGTTCGCGCCACCGACAGCGGAGTTTTTCACACTCGAAAAGTGGCAGACCGCGTTCGACGCCCTCGCGCGTGGCTTGCTCAACAGCGCGCTGTATGCGGTGCCGGCGACAGCCATCTCGGCGTTTCTCGGCAGCATCGCCGCCTACGGCATCACCCAGTCGAACTGGAAACCCCGGTACAAGGCACCGATCCTCGCGCTGTTCGTCGCCGGCATCTTCATTCCGTATCAGGCCGTGCTGGTGCCCCTCTCGCGGTTCTGGTCGCTCGTCCCCCTAGAGGAGGCGCTCGGATTGCTGTGGGCGCTGGGAATCAACGACGACTACGTCGGCATCGTGGAGTTGATCGTCACCCACGTGGCCTACGGCCTGCCGATCTGTACGGTCCTGTTCCGATCCTACTACAAGAACATGAGCGAGGAGATGATCGAGGCCGCACGCCTCGACGGGGCGACGATCCGGCGGGTGTACCGGCGGATCGTCCTGCCGCTGTCGGGGCCGATGTTCGCGGTCGTCCTGATCTACCAGTTCACCCAGATCTGGAACGACCTCCTCTTTGCGCTGGTGCTGGTCTCGACGGAGTCCAGTCCGGCCGCACCGGTCGTGTTGATCCTCGCGGGACTGGGCGAGTCACTCGAAGGGCAAGACTTCGCCCTGCGGATGGCCGGGGCCTTCATCGCAGCACTGCCCACGCTCGCGGTGTACGTCATGTTCGGCGAGGAGTTCGCAGAGGGGGTGGCGACGTGACCGACACACAGCATCGAACCATGATTCGACAGGACCCCACCGAGACAGACGCGGATGTATCGCCAGCACGCTGTGTCACAGCAGACCGAACCGAAGCATCGGGAGGTCAGTAGGATGGGGACGCTCGAACTCGATCAGCTGACGAAGGTGTTTCAGGACGGGGACGACCGCATCGTCGCCGTCGACGACGTGAGTCTTCAGATGGACGACGGCGAGTTCATCGTCGTCGTCGGCCCCTCTGGCTGTGGGAAGTCGACGACGCTGCGGATGGTCGCCGGCCTCGAATCGGTGAGCGAAGGCGAGATCAGACTGGACGGGACCGTGATCAACGACGTGAAGCCCCAGCACAGAGACATCGCGATGGTGTTCCAGTCCTACGCACTGTACCCCCACATGACCGTGCGTGGGAACATGGCCTTTGGGCTGGAGGAGTCGACCGATCTGTCGAGCGACGAGATCGAAGAGCGCGTCTCCGAGGCCGCAAGCACGATGGGCATCGCGGACCTGCTGGATCGCAAACCCTCGGAACTCTCCGGTGGGCAGCAACAGCGGGTCGCGCTCGGGCGCGCGATCGTCCGTGACCCGGCGGTGTTCCTGATGGACGAACCGCTGTCGAATCTCGACGCCAAACTCCGCTCGCAGATGCGCACGGAACTCCAGCGCCTGCAAGACGACCTCGACGTGACGACGATGTACGTCACCCACGACCAGACGGAGGCGATGACGATGGGCGACCGGATCGCTATCCTCGACGGTGGGAAACTCCAGCAGGTCGCGACGCCACTGGAGTGTTACCACAGACCGGCCAATCAGTTCGTCGCGGGCTTCATCGGCGATCCGTCGATGAACTTCTTCGAGGTAGACCGCGAGGACGAGCAGCTCGTCGGCCCGGGGTTCAGGTACCCACTCTCGACGGAAACACTGGACGACGTGGGCCAGCAGCGCGAACTCGTGCTCGGTGTCCGTCCCGAAGACATCGCACTCGCAGAGGACGTAACGAGCGAACACACCTTCCCGGCCGTCGTCGACGTGGTCGAACCGATGGGCGACGAGAACACGGTGTATCTGGGCTTCGAGGGCGCTCCCGAGGGTGAGACCTTCGTCGCATCGATCGGCGGCCTCCAGCAGGTCGCCGTCGGCGATCACGTCACCGTCGAGATTCCCGAATCGACGATCCATCTCTTCGATCGAGGGTCCGGGGAGACGCTACACACCCGTCGCCTCGACGTCGACGAAGAGATCAGCGGTCCGACGGCATAGCGGCGAGCGCGACAGCCAGTCTCGCGACGTGACGGCGAGCGGTCGAGACCGAACGGGCGATCAATGGGGCAGTGCCCTGTCGTCGATCTCGGCTTCGAGTGATTCGAGTTCGCGTTCGAGTTCCTCGATCTCGGTCTGGAGACGGCGATACTCGTCGTTGTCGCGCAGTTGTGTCCGGGATTTTTCCGCGGCGAGGACGCTCTGTTTGACGCGTTTCTGACTGAGCTTTCGGTAGGTCTCGTCGTACTCGTCGAGCATCGTGAGCCGATCGATCACCGAACGCAGGTCCGCGGGGGTGACCGGCTTGAGGACGTAGTCGTCGAACCCCATATCGATGATGTCGAACGACGGGTCGACAGCGGTCACCATGGCCGTTCGGCAGTCGATCGACATCGACTGGATGTGTTTCAACACGTCGTCGCCGGAACTCTCGGGGAGACGACGGTCGAGGAGCGCGATATCGAGGTCAGCGCCGAGTTCTTCGACGGTCTGGATCGCTTCCGCGCCGCTGGCCGCGGGATGGACGGCGTACTCCGAGCCCAAAGCGGTGACGTACGCGTCGAGTAGTTCGCTCTCGTCTTCGAGGACGAGCACCGAGATTTCGTCTGAAGCACCCCTCACGGCCCGGACATGTGAGTTCCACGTACGTATACTTATTGGAATATTGTAACCATTAGTTCAACGGCCCGGCGTGGATGGACGAACCGACATCGAGAGAGCGAGAAACACCCGACTGCCAGCGGACAGCGGTGTTCGTGCGCGACAGCCACAGCTAAAAGAGCGGGGTCCAAACACTTAGCTGTATGACCTGTATCGGCTTCCTCTCGGTCGCACCGGTCGTCGAAGGGAGTATGGCATCGGACGTCGCCGACGCCGTCGCGGCACTGGAAGCATCGGGCGTCGAGTACGAGACCACCCCGATGGGGACGATCATCGAAGCCGAGGACAGCGCCGAACTGTTCGAGGCGGCCCACGCTGCACACGAGGCTGTCGACGCCGACCGCGTCGAGACGTTCCTGAAGATCGACGACAAGCGAACGGTGTCACAGCAGGCGTCGGAGAAGGTCGATGCCGTCGAGGCGGAACTGGGCCACGAGGCTCGAAGCGATCGCGACTGATTTGAAGCGTCCAGCACAAACACGCCTATGACAGCGATCGTCAACGTCGTCTTCGGACTCTTCGGTGTCGTCTTGGGTCTCCTCTGGGCCGTCAAGCCGGTACGAATGAGCAGACTCCAGCAACGGTTTCTGTATCTCGGTGCCGGCGGTGACGAGGTCGAGATCAACGAACGGCTGGGCCGAGTCGCTGGTGTCGTACTGGCAGCCGTCGGACTCTATCTCGTTCTCACCGCCTGAGACGGATCGTTGCCGGTCACGGACGAGGGGCGATCCCAACACGAACAGTCTTACAACGAGGCGCGCAAAGCCGAGAGTATGGAGAGTCTCAATCGGATGGCGACGGAACTCGTCGACGAAGCGATCGACTTCGCCGACGAACTCACGATTGCCGTCCACGCGCTCGACGGTGACGCGGCAGTGCTCGATTTCGGCGTCGAGGTACCCGGAGCGGTCGAAGCGGGCCTGCTCGCGACCGAGATTCAGACGGCCGGGCTGGCGACGGTCCAGACCGGGCTGTCGGAGGTCGCCGGTGCGCCCCTGACACACGTCGAACTGTCGACCGACCACCCAGCGCTGGGACTACTGTGCTCCCAGAAAGGCGGCTGGGAGATCAGTCTGGACGATTTCGAGGGGCTGGGTAGTGGTCCTGCGCGCGCTCTCGTCGCCGAGGAAGACATCTACAACCGCGTCGGCTACCACGATGCCGCCGACTTCGCCGTGTTGACCATCGAGACCGACGAACTCCCCGAGCAGGAGGTCGCGGGCCACGTCGCGGAACTGACCGGCGTTCCCGAGACCGCCGTGTTCCTCCCCGTGTACTCGACGGCGAGTGTCACCGGCAGCGTGGTAGCGGCGGCCCGCGCTGCGGAACTGGCGACGTTCCGGCTGTCGGAACTTGGCTACGATCCCATCTCGATCCTCTCTGCGACCGGGTCGGCACCGGTCGCGCCCGTCGCCGACAGCGAGGAAGCCGCCATCGCCCGGACGACGGACGCACTGGCCTACGGCGGACAGGTCCATCTCACCGTCGAAGAGGAGTTCGACCGCTTCGAGGAGGTCGTCTCCGTCGCGGCCGAGGAGTACGGCACGCCCCTCCGCGAGACGTTCGACGATGCCGACTGGGACTTCGCGGAGTTGCCCGTCGAGGTGTTCGCGCCCGCACAGGTGACCATCGACGTGATCGGCGGCGAGACCCACGTTGTCGGTGATACTCACGAAGACGTGCTGGCCGAGAGCTTCGGGCTGTGAACCGGCGGTAGTGAAGTGGTGAACACGATGCGATACAAAGTCGTCCCGCCCGCGCGGTCGGTCGAGTTCCTCCGAACGGCTGCGGAGACGCTGCCGCTGGTCCCGGGGAGTGTCGAAGACTGCTGTTCGCGCGTGCGTGATGGCACAGCCGTACCCTCCCGTGACGAGGCGCGCGAATGTCTGACGTTCATGCAGGCGCTCGGTCTCGTGGCGGAGACGGATCGGGGCTTCCATCGAATTCGGAACGCACCGAACGACGACGCACTGGCCGAAGCCTTCCGGGAGCGAGTCTTCGGCGCACGAGAGGTGCTCGACTGCGTCGCAACGGAACCACGGACCCCAGCGACGGCATTCGACGCGATCCGAGACGACATTCCCCAGTGGGAACGGGACCGCCACGAGGACTGGGAAGCCGAGTGGCGCGAACGGACGGCAAACCTCCTGCAATGGGGTGCAGTGTTCGGGCTCGTGCGTGAGGACGACGGGCAGTACCGACTGCAGAACTGACCGGTCGATTTATTCCGTCGGCTTCGAACACTCACGTATGACCGACTCGGTCGAGGCGGTGCTGTTCGACATCGACGACACGCTGTGTGAGTACCGCCGGACGGCGTCCGACCTGCTGGACCATTCGTTCGAGACAGTCGGCGTCGAGCCGTTCTTCACGGCCGATGAGTACTACGGCGTCTTCGAGGACTACATCGACGTGGCCGAGGACACCGAGGAGATCCGCGAACTGTCCTTCGCCGGTCTCGCCGAGGAGAAGGGCGTCGACCCGGACGTGGGTCGGCAGGTCGCGGCAATCTACGCCGACGCCCGCGACCACCGGGACGTGCGGTTTCTGCCGGGAGCCAAAGAAGCGCTGGAGACCATGGCCGAGCGGTACCCGCTCGCAGCCGTCACGAACGGCGACCCGGCGATGCAGACGGCGAAACTCGACAGTCTCGGGATCGGCGACCGTTTCGAGACGGTGGTGTTCGCGGGCTTCGATACGGCGGCCAAGCCGGATCCGGCACCGTTCGAACGCGCGCTGGACGTGCTGGGGACCGACCCCCAGCGGACACTGAAGATCGGCAACTCCCTCGAACACGACATTCAGGGTGCACACAACGCGGGCCTGCGGTCGGTGTGGCTCGACCGAGACGGCGTGGGCGACCCCGACCCGGAGCCACACTGCCGGATCGAGTCGATGCGAGCGTTACTGGACGAACCCTGGGAGTGAGGCGACCGTCTCGACCGCCCCACTCGTGCTAGTCGTTCTCGCGAAGCACGCGAAACGTACTCTCCGTGGCCGGTGAGGAAGGCAGGTCGTGCAGAAAGCACTCGAAATCTACTCTCGACGACGGATGAGACGGTGAACGGACGGATCTGTGGAGAGTGAGAGGAGGTTTCGAGTGCTTTCGGCCAGCGGGGAAGCCGGAGCCGTCAGCTGTCAGAGACGATGAAGGACAGGTTGTCGCGGGTCGGGAGCGATTCGACCCGGGAGTAGGACGACGCGTGAGACCGAAAGCGAGACTGCGTGTGAGACCGAGGGTGAGAGTAGATTTCGAGTGCTTTCGCGTGAGAGGGTGATGGTGAAACAAACGGCGAAGGGTGTGAGAGGGCATCACGCAGGGAAGCAGTCGCACAGCGAAGGGCACGGCTTACAGATCTGGCATGCATCTGAAGCACGAGAAACAAGAGAAACACGTGAAGTAAGCCTTATGTGGGGGCGTCGGTTTCACCATAATAGCAATGGGTGGTCCCTTCGATGCGATTACTGACACTATCTTCGCCGATAAAAGTGTCTTGACTGAGGACTACCAGCCCGACGAGATTCTGGAGCGTGACGAGGAGATCGAGGAGTACCGCAACGCGCTCAAAGACGTGCTGTTCGGGCGCAGTCCCCAGAACATCTTCCTCTATGGGAAGGCCGGTCTCGGGAAGACCGCCGTCACGAACTTCATGATGGACGCACTGACCGAGGAGATCCAGCAGCGTCCCGAGGCGGACGCGTTGCACGTCCACGAGCAGAACTGTAACGGCAAGACAGTGTTCATGGTCGTCAGAGCGCTCGTCAACGACCTTCGGGCCGCCCGGTCCGGCCCCGACACCGACACGGAGACGTTCCCGAAGCGCGGGCTGGGGATCGGCGACGCGTTCGCGGCGCTGTACGACGAACTCGACGCCGCCGGTGGGACACACCTCGTCGTCTTCGACGAGATCGATCACCTCGACGACGTGGACACGCTGCTGTACGAACTCCCGCGGGCACGCTCGATCGGCCACATTACCGACTCCCGCGTGGGCGTCATCGGCATCTCGAACAACTACACCTTCCGTCAGCAGCTTTCGGCGAAAGTAAAGGACACGCTCATGGAGACCGAAATATCGTTCTCGCCGTACTCGGCCGACGAACTCCGATCGATTCTCGAAGAGCGAGCCGAGAAAGCGCTCCAGAGCGACGGCTACGACTCCTCTGCGATCGCGATGGCTGCGGCACTGGCTGCCCGTGACATGGGCAACGCGCGCCAAGCCATCGACCTGCTGCGAGTCGGCGCGGAGGTCGCGGAGAATCAGGGCGAGTTCCGCGTCACCGACGATCACATCGAACGCGCTCGCGAGCGCGTCCAGCGTGGCCGCCTCAGCAACAAGATCCGCGACCAGACGACTCACGCCCAGCTCGTCCTCGAAACGCTCGCACACCTCGAAGACGACGGCGAGACGCCGGCACGAGCCAAGGAGATCTACGAACTGTATCAGACCGTCGCCGAGTCGTGGGCACACGATCCACTCACGACAGTCCGAAGCGTCCACAGCCACCTCTCGGATCTCCAGATGCTCGGATTCCTCAAGCGCTACGAGCGCAACGAGGGACTGAGCGGGGGGCAGTACTACGAGTTCGAACTCGACGATCTGGACCCGGAACTCGTCTTCGAGACCCGCGAGGACATCGAGGACGTGGCCGCGGAGTCCTGACCGGTCAACACCGCACCCACAGCCTCGGGCGAGATAGCAGTCGACACCGCCCCACAGCGTCGAGCCAGATAGCAGTCGAAACCTACTCTCCCTCTCGAAAAAGGACCGTCCCAACCGGCGATACGGTCGCTCACACACCCGGTCGTTCTCTCCGAAAAGCACTCGAAATCTACTCTCCCTCTCGGTCGAGGCGGGACGGTGACGGATGAGCCAGACCTACTCGTCGAGGACGCGCTTGACGGTACCGACGCCCTTCGAGCGTCCCTCGCGGAAGACGAACCGCTGGCCTTCCTCGACGAGATAGGAGCGGAACTTGAATCGGACAGTCGCCTCGCCGCTGTCGCCGGGGAGTAGCTGTCCGTCGGTCGGGAAGAACTGTGCGGCCTCGCTGATCGTCTCGACGTGGACGACCGGTTCGTAGCCGTCGCCGATCCGTGTGGGGTGATTGAGCACCATCACCTCGGCCTCGAACTCTGTGACCGGTTCCGGGTCGGCGTCGCGGGGGAGCAAGACCATCCCGCGCTTGACTGCGGGTTCGGTCACTCCTTTCAGTGCGATTCCGACGATCCGGCCGGCTTTCGCCTCGTCGACGCGGTGGTAGTGCATCTCGATCGAGCGGACCTCGACTTCGCGGAAGGTGCCGTCGGGCATCGGTCCGAGCAGGAGTTCGTCGCCGGCCTCGACGGTGCCGGACTTGATCGTCCCGGAGGCGACCGCACCGACCCCCTGAACGTTGTAGCTGCGGTCGACGTACATGCGGAAGTCGCCGGCTTCACCGGCGGTCTTTGGCAGCCGTTCGAACATCGCGTCGAGCTGGTCGACACCGTCCATCGTGACCGCGCTGGTCGTGACGACGGGCACGACGGTCTCGGATATCTCCTCGATGGCGGCGTCGACGCCGTGGCGTGCGACGCGCAGCGGCGTCTTGTCCACGTCACGCAGTGCACGCTCGACCTCGCGTTCGACCTCGGCGACGCGCTCGTCGCTCACAAGATCCGCCTTGGTGATCGCGACGATGGTCGGCAGTTCCGTCGCCAGCAAGATGCCGAGATGCTCGCGCGTGGTCTTTGTCGGCCCGTCGTCGGCTGCGACCGTGAGCAGGCCGTAGTCGAGTTTCTGCCCGACCAGCCCCCGGATCGTCGTCCGAAGCCACGGCTCGTGGCCGACGGTGTCGACGAAGCTGACGAGTCGGTCGGCCTCCTCGACGATGCGGGCACGGTCGTCCTTCCGGTCGGGGTTGTCCATCCGAACTGCACCGCCGTCGTCCTCGAAGCCATACACGCCATAGGAGAGGTCGGCCGAGAGGCCGCGTTCGACTTCGTGGGGTTGCACGTCCAGATACGAGCGCGTGCTGCCTTCGCCGTCGTCGGCGCTGCCGGTGACAAGCGTGCCGACGAGTGTCGATTTGCCGTGGTCGACGTGGCCGGCGGTGCCGACGACGATGTGGTCGTCGTCTTCGAGCACGGCACCTTCCCGAATCGTCGCGACACCGACGATTCCCTCGGGGTCGGCCTCCGGTTCGGGATCGGCAGTCCGGGCCGCGCTGTCGACGCCCCACGTCTGGACCTCCTCGATGTGAGCGCCGGCTTCGTCGGCGAGCAAGGAGAGGACGTCCATCGACTCGGAGAACTCGGCCGGCGGGATGCCGGCGAGACCGCCGTCGTCCGTGACGCCGACGACGTAGGTGGCTTCACCGTCACCCGAGAGAACGCGGTGGCGTAACTGTGCAGCGAGACTCTCAAGCCGTCCTTCGGCGAGATGAAGGTCTTCGGTGAGCCGTTCTTTGAACTCGACGCTGCCGCCCTCCTGTTCACCGCGCTCGATCGCACGGCGGAGCACGGCCTGGTCGGGGCTCATGGGACGGGATAACGGACCACAGAATAAAAGCCTTCCCCGGGTTCGTGGACGTATCTCACCTGAACGGTCAATAGCGGTCCATATCGGTCAGTCTGCCACTCACGCGAACTGAAACAAAGGCGGACCGAAGCAGTAGGCGATCCGGGACAGACTGGTATCTAAAACGGACTGGTGATCGAGCACCGAGCGGGCGACGACGGACAGTATAAATGTCCCACACCACACCGTGGCTGTATGCAAATCGGCTCGCGTCGCTGTATCCTCAACCCCGAGAGTGGAGACGGCGAGCACGCCAGTTACCTCCCTCGACTCATGCGTGCTCGTGGTTTCGAAGTGTGCGAGACAGCACACGAAGGACACGCCGTCGAACTGGGTCGAGAAGCGGGCGAGGCGGGCGCGAGCGAGGTCGCGGTCTGTGGCGGCGACGGGACAGTCAACGAAGTCCTCCGAGGACTCCACGCCGCCGACCACCTCGATGCAGTCACACTGAGCGTCGTGCCGGCGGGAACGGCGAATCTGCTGGCTCAGATGACCGGGGTCGAGAGTATCGAGGACGGCGTCGCGGTCGCGGACACGGGCACCACCCACACCGTCGATGTCGGCTTCGCCGACGGCGAACCGTTCCTCGTCTCCTGTATCGCCGGGCTGCCGGCGGACGCAAGCGTCGCCACGTCCAGCGACCTGAAAGCGCGCTTCGGGACGCTTTCCTTCCTCGTCACCGGCGTGCAGGAAGCACTGGAGTTCGAGGGGCTGGAGATCGAGATCGAGGCCACCGCCGCCGAGGCAAACGTCGAGTGGCGCGGCGAAGCGCTGTGTCTGCTGGTCGGCAACGCCCGCCGCTTCGTCGGGAAAGGCGGACAGGCAAACATGGAAGACGGCCTGCTCGACGTGGCGATCGTCGAACAGATGCCACCCGGGAACCTCGTCGCCGAAGCCGTCACCCACCGACTGCTGGGGGAGGACTCGGAGCACGTGACGCACCTCCGCGCGAGCGACCTCACCGTCCGCGGTCGGGGCGAGTCGATCACGTTCAGCCGCGACGGCGAACTCGCCAGCCACGACGAACTGACGCTGTCGGTCGAGCGTGAATGCCTCGATCTCCGTGTCGGTGACGGGTACGTACCCGACGGGGCGTGATCGAGCACTGGCGAGTGTGACGGCAACGATCCCACGCTGCCGTCGGACCGAGCGTTACGGCAGCGGCACCCACGCTGCCGTCGGACCGAGCGTTACGGCAGCGGCACCCACGCTGCCGTCGGACCGAGCGTTACGGCAGCGGTACCCACGCCGCCGTCGGGAAGACACCGACGACCGCCAGCGCGGCGATCACCAGCGACGTGACGACGATGCTCGCGGCGGGCGGATCCAGGTGCGTGTCGGCGTGGGCGTAGAAGACGCGTTGCGCGACCTCGCCCAGCAGTGCCCCGAGCGCGCCGAAGGCGGCACCGAGAACGAGCGCCTCGCCCATCGGCAGGGCCGCCGCGACGGCGGCGGGCGTCGTCGCCGCCAACGGTGCGTCGATGCTCGCCAGCACGGCCGTGCTCGCGGGGAGCGTGATGTGGTGCGTCACCGGAATCTTCGCAACGTCGGCGTTGATCAACAGGAGTGGGACGACACTGATGCCGAACGCGAGGAAAGCGCTGGCAGTGACGTAGGCGACGTAAGCTCCGAGGACCCCGACGACGAGTCCGAGCGCGAGCACGTGTCCCCACCGATACTGGTAGGGCAGCCACGGCTCGACCGCGAAGCCCCCTGTTGCCGTCCCACCGTCGGTGACGGCGTCGCCCTCACCGCCGGGCACGTCGTTTCCGGCGGCACGCTGAGCGCGTGCGTACGGGGTCATGTCGAGCAGGTCGCCCAGTCGCGCGCCGAGCAGGCTGTAGCCAAAGACCACTCGGTGCAGTAGCGCCGAAAGTACGACACCGACCGCGACGGGATCGGTCGGTATCGAAAACGCCCCTGACAGCGTCGCGATCAGGTGGCCCGCGACGCCGAAGACGCCACCGACGAGCAACACGTCGGGCCTGCTGCCAAGCCCCTGGACCACGTTCTTCGCCGGATGGTAGTCGAAGTCCGTCTCGAAGTACCCCTGCTTTGCTGCGTAGGCCGCTGCCGCGGCACCGCCCCCGAACGCGACGTGGGGGCCGAGCACTGGTCCGAACGCGATACTCCCCGTGATGTCGACCGCCGGAAGCCCAGCATCGCCCGTCCGACGGACGAGTGTGTACAGTTCGCCGACGATCACCAGCAAGCCTGCCAGCGAGAACGACGGGAGTGCACCGATGGCCGCGCCAAACGCGCCGCCGGCGAACGCCACCACGACCAGTTCGATCGAGACGAGTCCCCCACTCATCGTCGATCAGGCGCGGCGCTCGGCCAGTTCGGCTTCGATCTCGTCGAAGACGGCCGCGACGCGCTCGGCGATGTCGTCCCGGATCTCGCGCACACGATCGAGGTCCTGCCCGTCTGGGTCGTCGAGTGCCCAGTCGCGCACGTCCACGTCCTCGGCGTCCAGTGAAAGCGTCGAACAGCCCATCGTCGCGACGATGGCACACGATTCCAGTTCCGCGGTCGTGATCTCGCGGGGCGTCCGCTCGGCGAGGTCGAAATCCAGTTCCGCCATCACGTCGACGACGATGTCGTGGACGTGGTCGGCCGGGTGGGTGCCGCCGGTGATGATCGCCACGTCGTCGTCCAGGCCGCGATCGGCCCGCTCGCGCTCGGCGAAGGCCGTCGACATCTGGCTGCGGCCGGCGTTCTGGACACAGACGAACGCGACGCGGATCGGTTCGTCGGTCGTCTCGCCAGCGCCATCGCTCTCAGTGGCGCCGTCGTTCCCAGCAGCGTCGTCGCTCATCGCTCGTCACCTCGCGTCGCGTCGAGTGCGTCGACGAGACGTTCTGCCCGCTCGGTCAGCCGATAGTAGCGCCACTTCCCGTCTTTCCGCCGGGCGGTGAGGCCCGCGTCGGTCAGGTCCGAGAGGGCGTGACTGATTGCGCTGTCGCTCACGTCGAGCACCGGTGAGAACTCACAGACGCAGAGTTCGTCCTCGCTGGCAGCGAGCAAACGCACGATCAGATACCGTGTCTCGTCGCCCAGCGTCTGCAGGGCCGCGAGGTCTGCGTCGGTCTCGGGCGGGACCGCGTCGGTCAGTCCGTCGAGTTCGTCGAGACGAGCGTCTACGTCCGCCTCACAGCAGCTGCCGACTTCGTCCGCGATCAGCCGACGGAGTCGAGTTACATCCTGGCTCATGTATGAACGACTGAACGGCCGTTCATATTATGCTGCCGGTACGGGAAGCGCCGAGCCAGCGATGGACAGACATCGAACGACGCCACGAGAACAGACACCGAACGGCGTCAGCGATACTGAGCGACCGCTTCGAGGAATCCGTCGGCGTAGGGCGAGTCGGTCTGCCAGTCGGCCGCGGCCGCGGCGTGCTCGTCGGCGTTGGCGACGGCGACGCTCTCGCCGGCCAGTTCGAACGTCGGCACGTCGTTGATCGAGTCACCGACCGCGAGAAAGTCCTCGGGTTCGAGACCGAGTTCCTCGGCGACCGCAGCGAGTCCCAGTCCCTTGTCGACGCTGGGTGACTTGACGTGGTAGGCAAATCCCGTATCGATCACGACCAGTCCGTGGGCCTCGGCCAGTTCGTCCAGTGGCTCGCGGGGCTGAGAGAGCGAAACGGCGATTTCGGTCTCGCGCCAGCGGTTCGCCAGATCGACATCTCCCCAGCCAAGCGAGTGGCCTCGCTCGCGGTACTCGGCGAGAAAAGCGTCGATAGCCTCGGGGTCGCCGCCAAACACGAGTTCGTCGGTCTGGCCGACGAAGACGACGCCGCCGTTCTCGGCGATGACGCAGGCCTCGATCCCGGTGTACTGACACAGCGCGACCGGGAACGGGAAGGCCTTGCCCGTGGCGACGACGACCGGTGCCGGCCACTCGCGCAACACCGTCATCGCCTGCGGGTCGATCGCCTGGTCGCGCCCGGTCAGCGTGCCGTCGATGTCGACCACCAGCGGCGGCGTGGCTCCCCCGTCGGCGGCCGTGGTCTCATTCATACGCTCGCTGGGCAGCGGACGGGCATGCAGATTACGGTTTCACCGTTTTCGACACCGGGTTCACTCGCCACCCATCGATAAGAACAGAAGGTGCACGGGAACTCCGATCAGTCGCTCGCCACACCGACAGCGTCAGATTCGGGCGCGTACGCGTCAAGAAATGCTTCCAGATCGCGGAACGCATCGAGTCGCTCGCCGAGCACCTCGTGGTCCCAGTCCCACCACTCGGTCGCCTCGATCCGAGCGGCCACCTCGGCGGGGAAGCGCCGACGGATCGGTTCGGCGGGGACGCCCGCGACCACGGTGTAGGGGGCCACGTCGCTCGTGACGACCGCGCCGGCCCCGACGACCGCACCGTTGCCGATCGTCACGCCCGGCAGCACGAGCGCGCCGTGGCCGAGCCACACGTCGTGACCGATCTCGACGGACTGGTCGGCGCGCCACTCGAAGATCGACTCGTCGTCCTCGCCCAGATCGTACATCGCCGCACGATAGGTGAAGTGATGGGCCGTCGGGCGGTCGATCGGGTGGTTCGTCGGGCCGACGCGTACGTCGGCGGCGACGTTGCCGAACTTCCCGATCTCGGCGTAATCGAGCTGGACCCGCTCCATCAGGTATGTGTAATCACCGATGGCCGATTCGTTGAGGCGGGCGTGCTGGCGAACCTCCGTCCACGCGCCGAGTTCGCTCTCGGTGATCGTGACGGGGTCGTGCAGCGTCGGTTCGGGACCGAGTTCGCGCACGCGATCCGGCCCGTGTGATTCGATGTAGGTCATTCGCGTCGGCCCGCCGTCGAGGCGATGATCTTCTTGGGTGCACGGAGGACGGCCGTGAGCAAGCCAGTCGTCTCCACGTCCTCGTCGTCCCGGAGGTACGAGCGGACGCGCTGGCTCAGCAGTTCGACGGAGCCAGCGAGCAGGAGGATGAGGATGATACAGGCCATCATCTCCGTGTAGTTGAACGTCTTGCGCTGGATGTCGAGTTCGAGTCCCAGCCCGCCGGCACCGATCAGTCCCAGCCCGATGGCGACCCGGACGTTGTGTTCGAGATCGAAGGCGATCCAGGCGATAAACTGCCGGAACACCTGACTCAGCATGCCGAAGGAGACGATCTGGGGCTTGTTCGCGCCCGTCGATCGAATCCCCTCGATGGGACCGTCGGCGATCTCTTCGAGTTCGTCGGTAAAGAGGCGACCGAGATAGCCGGCGGTGTCGATCATGATCGCCAGCGTCGCGGTGAAGGGGGTGACACCGCCAAGCGGAATCAAGATTAGAACCCAGACGAGTGCGGGGATCGCACGGATGAAGCTCATCGTCGCCCGGAACATGAAGTTGAACGGATAGGGAACGACGCGCTCGCTCGCCATCACGCCGAAGAAAAGCGCCAGCGGCAGGCCGAGGATCGATCCTGCGAAGGCGATCGAGACGGTCACGAGCGAGGCCTGAAAGAGGCTCTCCTCGATCATGAACTCGACGTACTGCATCACGTCGACGAAGGGAATTCCGTAGTAGGTCGTCGGCGGGAAGTACTCGTACAGGGCCTCGATGAAGAACGGAATCTGCGTGAACAGTTCATTGAGCGAAAAGCCGACGACGCCGAGGCTGTAGTTGAACAGGACTGCGCCGACGACGATCCCCAGCCCCGTCCAGAGCCGGCGGATCGTCTTCCGGCGCTTCATGTCCGTCAGCTTCTCTTCGGCGGGCGAACTACCGCGCTGGGCGAAGCCGAAATACGCGGCGAGACCACCGTCGGGTGACTCGGAACTCACGCTTCGACCCTCCGCCCCTCGTCGTCGTCGGCCGTTTCACCGTCGGTCGACTCGCCGTCGGCCGCGACACTGTCGTCGACGAGGACACTGCCGCCGGCCGCCTGCTCGGTGCCAGAGTCGTCGCCGTCGTTCTGGGCGGCGAGACCGACCGTCTCGACGCTGCCGTACAGCTGATCGATCAGTTCGGGCGTCAGTTCGTCCGGGCCAACGTCGAAGAGGAGCTGGCCGTCTCGCAGACCGATGAATCGCTCGCCGAAGTGGGCGGCGATGTTGACCTGATGGAGGCTGACCAGCGCTGTCACTTCGTGCTCGCTGGCGGCCTTCTTCAGGTAGCCCATCACCGTCTCGGCGCTGGAGGGGTCGAGACTCGCCACTGGCTCGTCCGCGAGCAGGAGCGAGGGGTCCTGGACGAGCGCCCGCGAGATGCCGACGCGCTGTTGCTGGCCGCCGCTCATCTGGGAGACGCGCTGGTGAGCTTCGTCCAGCAGACCGACCGTCTCCAGGGCTTCGAGCGCCCGAAGCTTGTCCGATCGATCCTGCCACTGGAAGAGGCTCTCGACCGTCGAGGCGTGTTCGAGCGAGCCGTTGAGTGCGTTCAGGTACGCCGAGACGCCCTCGACGAGGTTGTGCTGCTGGAAGATCATCCCGACCTCCGCCCGGGACCCAGACAGCGGGTCGCCGTCGAGCGTAATCGAGCCGCTGGTCGGCTCGGTGAGACCGTTGATACAGCGCAACAGCGTCGACTTGCCGGCACCGGACTCGCCGAGCAACACGACGAACTCGTCTTCGATCTCGAACGACACGTCGTCGACCGCCGTCACGTCGCCGTACTCTTTTGTCAGGTTTTCTACTTTGAGTGTGCTCATTGTAATGAAAAGGTGATCCGCAACGGTCGGCGACTATCCCAGCTCGATGCCGAGGTCGTTCAGCCGTTTGATGACGGGCTGGTAGTCGTCCATCGACGTGTTCGCGAGCGTGGTGAAGGGCAGTTCCTCCTCGTTGTAGTCCTCGGGATAGTACTGCTCGATCAGGTCCTGATCGGAGTTGCGAAGGACCTCACCGATCTTACTCTTCTTGTCGGATTCCCAGCTCTTTCGGGCGTACATCGGCTGTTTCGGGATCGGGAAGGACCACCAGAACGGTCGGAACTGCGGCTCCTCGGTTCCCATCGTATCGAGGAACGAACTCTTGTCGTCGACGCGCTGTGGGACTTCGGTACCCGAGGGGAGGTGGGGGATGCCGTTCCCACCCCACGTCGTCGCGGCGTCGGCATCGCCGTTGCCCAGCTTTTCGAGTGCCACGTCGTGGTTCGACCAGCTACCGTCGAAGTCGACAGGATCGCCGTCGGGTGCCTCGCCCACGTCGAGACCCGCCTCTTTCAGCGCGTAAACGGCGAAGATCGACCCGCTCGTCGAGAGTCGGTCGGCGAAGGCCATGGTGTTGCCTTCGAGGTCCGTCCGCTCGTCGATATCCGAGTCGGGGTTCGTCAGCATCATCGAGAAGTAGAACGCGGAGCCACCAGTGACGGTGGTGCCGTACACGTCCATCAGGTCGGGCTTCGAGATCAGCGTGATGTCGTCCATCCCGATTTCGGCCTGTTCGCTCTGGAGGGCCGGACGGATGGCGGAGTAGTCCTGCGGGACTTGCATCTCGACGTCGACGCCGTCTACCTCGCCGTTGATGAGGTTCTGGACCGGCTTGTACCGTCGGCGAGCGTCAGCCGGCGTCCCCGGCGTCAGCAGCATCGTGATCTCCTCGGCACCGCCCGACAGCGTCCCACCGATCGCCGAGCACCCTGCGAGCCCCGTGAGGGCACCGGCAGCAACGCCGGTCTTTGCGATGAAACCCCGTCGGCTCGTCGATACACTACCACCAGTTGCAGACTGACCGTCTGTCATCACACGAAGCCAACCAGAGGGTTCGCATAACCATTGGCTGGCGAGAGTACGCACCCCGAGCCAGGACTCCTGCAACGAGGACGGATCACGTTCTCGCAGCCGGACGCCACTGGAGTCCTCCCAAATCGTCTATGCCGAACAGTCGGCGGTAGAGATCACAATAGGTGTCCAGACTGTCTGAGAGTGGACGTGGGTGAGACCACCACTGGTCGACGAGACTGGAGAGTACGCAGCCAACGCTTAACGGGTCGCTCTGTCCCGTCTCAGACGAGTACATGGTCGATCCACACGATCGGACGGAGCGGTTCGAACTGATCGCGGCCTGCGAGCCGTCGGCGCTCGTCACGCACGCGGACGTGGTCGTCGAAGACACCACGGTCGAGGTGTTGCAGGCGCCGACACCACAGCTAGTGATGCAGCGGGTCGTCGAGCCAGTACACCACCAGCCGTTCAATCTCGGCGAGGTCGTCGTCACGGCCGCCGAGGTCGCACTGGACGGCGAGCAGGGCTTCGCGATGGTACCGGGCAAAGCCGAGAAGCCGGCGCTGTCGGGGGCTGTCGTCGACGCCGCCATCGAGAGCGACCACCCGCGAGCCGAGGCGATGATCGAGACCCTCGTCGCCGACGCCGAAAAACGAGAGCAGACCCAGCGGGAACAGTGGGCGCGACGCAAGCAGACGGCCGTCGACTTCGACGAGATGGAGGACCACACGTGAGAGCCATCGGGATGGACCCGGTCCACGACACGCGTGCGTGCTTCCGTGCGCTGGTCGACGCGACGAGCCGACCGGGCACGATCCAGTCGGTCGACGCCGATCCGGCCGACCACGCCGTCCTCGCGACGCTGGTCGACCACGAGGTCACCCTCGCGACGCCGGACGAGGCAATCGCGACGGCGCTTTCGAACGAAGGACGGCTGACCGAGGCACCCGCCGAGCAGGCCGCTGTCGTCCACGCCACGGCACCGACCGACGGCGCAGTCCGCGAGTACGACCGCGGCACGCTCGAAGAACCCAGCGACGGTGCGACCGTCGTCTACCGGGTCGATGCGCTCGCGGACGCCGCGACCGCGGCGACCGACGACCGGACGGCCAACTGGACGACGCTCCGACTCAGCGGTCCCGGCGTCGACGGTGAGCGGACCGTCGCAGTCGATGGGTTCCCGGCCGACGAGGCACGCGCCCTCGCGGACGCCCAGTCGACCTACCCGCGCGGTGTCGACGCAGTGTTAGCCGCCGACGACCGGATCGCCGCGGTACCGCGCTCGGTCACGCTGGAGGTGGCCTGAGATGGGGTACGTCGCAGTCACAGCCAGCGAAGACGTGATCGAGCGCGCGGAGGATCTCTTCGAGAAGCAACGCGTCGACGGTGACGACGAACAGATCACCGTCGAGCAAACGGACGAGCAGTTCGGCCGCCTCGTCGGGCAAGCGATGAGCGAGGGCGGGCTGTTCGCCCCGCGACTGGCCGCACTCGCCGTCAAGCAAGCACAGGGCGACACCGCCGAAGCGGGCTTCCTGCTGCGAGCCTACCGCTCGACGCTGGAACGCTGGGACGAGAGCGTCCCCGCCGATCCAGCCGAGATGCTCGCCAGCCGCCGGGTCTCGCCGGCCTACAAGGACGTGCCGGGCGGCCAGATCCTCGGCGCGACGAAGGACTACACCCAGCGCTTACTCGACTTCGACCTACTGGACGACGACGGTGAGGATCCGACCGAATCGTGGGATCTCGACCCCGAGGACCCCGAACAGCTTCGCAACGTCGTCTCGGTGCTGCGCGAGGAGGGGCTGCTCCACGACCCCGGGGACGACCCCGACGAGCCGGTCGACACCACCCGCGAACCGGTGACGATGCCCGCCGAACGATCCGCGGTCCTGCAGGAACTGGCCCGCGGCGAGACCGGCGCGGTGACCGCGCTCGGCTACAGTTCCCTGCGCGGGTACGGCCAGGTCCACCCGACCCTGGGCGAGGTCCGCACCGGCGATCTGCCGGTCCAGATCGAACACCCCTACACCGGCGAGGCAGCGACGGTCACCCGCGCCGAAGTCACGGAGTGTGAAGCCGTCGTGCCCGTCTTCGCCAAGCGCGACGACCCGCAGTTCGCCTTCGGCTACGGTCTCTGCTTCGGTCGGAACGAGCGCAAGGCCATCGGCATGAGCATCCTCGACGCCGGCATCCAGCTGGACGGCGAGGAGCCGGCCGAATCGGCCGAGTTCGTGCTCGACGTGATCGATGGCATCGACTCCTTTGGCTTCATCGAGCACCTGAAACTCCCCCACTACGTCACCTTCCAGAGCACGCTGGATCGGATTCGGTCGATCCGCGAGCGAAAGAAGAGTGCTGGAACAGCCGACGCGGCCACGACTGAGGAGGTACCCGCAGATGACTGAAAACAGAGCCGTCACGACCCTCGAATCGGACTCCATCGACGACGCCGTCGCCGAACTCGGTGACGACGGCCTGTCGGGATACAACTTCGCGTACCTCGACGAACACACCAAGCGCGAGGTCCGGCGGGCGATCCTGAAGGGCATCGCCATCCCGGGCCATCAGGTGCCCTACGCCTCGCGACCGATGCCGCTGGCTCGTGGCTGGGGGACCGGCGGCATTCAGGCCTCACTCTCCTTGCTTGGTCCCGACGACACCTTCAAAGTGATCGATCAGGGGGCCGACGAGAGCGTCAACGCCGCCAACATCCGCCGACTCGCCGACCGCACCGCGGGCGTCGAGACGACCAGCGACACGACCGACGCCGACGTGATCCAGACGCGCCACCGCATCCCCGAGGAGGTCATGACCGACGACCAGATCCTCGTCCTGCAGGTGCCGATCACCGACCCGCTACGGAAAGTCGACGGCAGCGACGCCGCCAATCGCCGCCGGCACGCCCACAAGAACTACGGGCGGATGTGGGTCCACCTCTACGAGAACGTCGTCGAGTGGGGCGAGATCAAGATTTCGAGCCGGTACCCGACGATGGTCGCCGGCCGCTACCTGATGGACCCCTCGCCGATCCCGCGCTGGGACGTGCCGAAACTCGACGACGCGGACAATCTCTTCATCTTCGCCGCCGGCCGGGAGGCCCGCATCTACGCGGTCCCGCCCCACACCGACGTGGAACCGCTTGCCTTCGAGGACGAGTCCTTCCAGGTCGAGCGCTTCCCCGATCAGTCCTGTGACGCCTGCGGGTCGACAGACACCTTCCTCACCGAGGTCGAGACCGACGACGGCCGCCGGCTCTACTCCTGTAACGACACCAGCTTCTGTGCGAAACGGCAGGACGACCCCGTGATCCCGAAGGACCACCACCTCGACGAAAGCGGCGTCGACTGGGGACCGGGGACGCCGAACGAGGGGCGCAAGACGCCAGACAGTGAGGACGGAGCGGCCGGGGAACCGGCCGCCGAGTCGGGAGGTGACGACCGATGACACTGCTGGAAGCGGACGGACTGGAGACGATCTACGGCGATCCCTGTGGCGAGTGCAAGCACCACACCGGCGATCTGGCGGGGACGAACCAGTGCCCCGAGTGTGGCAGCGTCGTCGCCTGTGCGGACGTGTCCCTGGATGTCGAACCCGGCGAAGTGCTTGGCATCGTCGGCGAGTCCGGGTCGGGCAAATCCAGCGTCGCGGAACTGCTGGCACTCGAAGCCAGCGGTGACGGCCACGTCGACGGCGAGGTTGCCCTCGACGGCCACGACGGGAATCTGCTCGACGCCGACTACCAGACCCGCCACGAGATTCGGACCGACGAGATCGGACTGGTCCACCAGCACATCCGCGACGGTCTCGATCTGTCCTTCACCGGCGGGGGCAACGTCGCCGAGAAACTGCTTGCGGCTGGCTGGCGGAACTTCGGCGACGTACGCGAGCGAGTGAAGGAACTGTACGCTGCGACGGAGGTGCCGGTCGAGCGGCTGGACGATCCGACCAACACCTACAGCGGCGGGATGCAGCGGCGGGTCCAGATCGCCCGTGCGCTGGCGACCGATCCCGAGGTGATCGTCTTGGACGAGCCGACGACCGGGCTGGACGTGAGCGTGCAGGCGCGCGTGCTCGACACCTTCCGCCGGGTGCAACGCGAGCAAAACGTCGCCGCCGTCGTCGTCAGCCACGACCTCGGCGTCGTGCGCCTGCTGGCAGATCGAACCATCGTGATGCGCCACGGCGAGGTCATCGAGACCGGGCTGACCGACCGCATCATGGAGGACCCGCACCACGAGTACACCCAGACCCTCATCAACTCAGTCATATGACCTTACTCACAGTCGATGCACTCGACAAGACGTTCGACGTTCACGCGATGGGCGACCAGCGGGTCGTCGGTCTCGACGACGTGTCGTTTACCGTCGCCGAGGGCGACTTCCTCGCGGTCGTCGGCGAGTCCGGCAGCGGCAAGTCGTCGCTGCTGAAGTGTCTCTACCGCACCTACGAACCGGATTCGGGATCGATCACGTACCACCCGACCGGCGACGATCTGGCGACCTGTGGCGACCGGACCGTGATGGCCCTGCGAGCCGACGAGATCGGCTACGCCTCGCAGTTCTTGGACGAGATTCCGCGCGTGCCCGCGGTCGACGTGGTCGCGCGACCGCTGCAAGAACAGGGAATGGCGGCCGAGGACGCCCGCGAGCAGGCCCGTAAACTACTGTCGGCGCTGAATCTCCCGGAACAGCTCTGGGAGGCCTACCCGGCGACCTTCTCCGGTGGCGAGCGCCAGCGGGTCAACCTCGCGCAGGCCATCGCTCCGAAGCCACGCCTGCTCCTGCTGGACGAACCGACGAGCGCGCTCGACCCCGAGACGCGGGCGGCAGCCATCGACCTGCTTTCGACCTATCTCGACGACGACACCACCGTCGTCGGCGTGTTCCACAACCGCGACGTGGTCGAGCAGGTCGCAGACCGCGTGCTCGAACTCGACGATGCCGAGCGCGTGCGCCACGTGCCCGTCGCCGAGTACGTCGGGGAGGTGGTGGCGTGAGCCAGCAGCGCCCGGCCAGCCAGTCGGCGGTCGTCGTCGAGAACGGCCGGATCGTCACGCCCGACAGCGTCGTCGACGGCAGCGTCCGCATCGAGGGCGATCTGATCGACGCGGTCGGGGAGTCCGTGACAGCAAGCGCCGAGGCAGACACCGTCGACGCCGACGGCCGCCTCGTCCTGCCCGGCCTGATCGATCTCCACGGCGACGACATCGAGGAGCATCTCCACCCGCGGGCCGGCGCACGCATGGACACCGACCTCGCGCTGGGGGCGGCAGACCGCGCCAACCTCGCGGCCGGCATCACGACGAAGTTCCACGCGATGTCCTTCGAGGACGACCCCGACGAGGACCGATCGCCGGAGCTGGCCGCCGAACTCACCGCTGCCATCGACGAGGCGGACGACCTGCTCGCGGACCACCGCCTGCACGCTCGCTGCGAGGTGACACAGGCGACCTGCGTCGACGCGGTGCTGGACGTGATCGCGGCCGGCGACGCCGATCTCGTATCGGTGATGAGCCACATCCCCGGCAAAGGACAGTTCCGCGATGTCGAGGCGTTCCTCCAGTACTACCGGGACGCCACCGACCGCAGCGAGGACGAGGCATTGGAGATGATCGAGCAGCGGGGCGACATCGGCATGGCAGAACTACAGGATCGGATCGACCGGGTCGTCGAGCGCGCACACGAAAACGGGATCGTCACCGCCTCGCACGACGACGAGGACCCCCGCGAGGTCGAGCGCCTCGCCGAGAGCGGCGTCGACATCTCCGAGTACCCGATCACGCTGGAGACCGCACAGCGAGCGGCCGAGGTCGGGATGGCCGTCCTGATGGGCGCGCCCAACCTCGTCCGCGGGGAGAGCCAGTGGGGCAACCTCGAATCGGCCGCGGCCATCGACGCAGGCGTGGTCGACGCGCTCGTCGCGGACTACCACCCCCAGTCGTTGCTCGCCGCCCCGTTCGTCGAGACCGGCGAGCCACTGCCCGAACGGGTCGCACGCGTCACGGCCAACCCCGCCGACGCCGTGGGACTCTCCGACCGGGGCCGGATCGAAGCCGACGCTCGCGCGGACCTGCTCGTGGTCGATCCCGAACCCACCCCGACCGTCGAGCGGGCCTTCGTCGCCGGCCGGCCGGTCTACCGCGCGGAGGGTGGCCGATGAGCTCGCTCGGCGCGGCCATGGACGTGCGCTTCGGGACCGATGTCGAGGCGTTCCTCGACACGATCACCGGGATGGGACTGGACCACGTCGAACTCAAGCGCGAGTACCTCGAAGGCCATCCCGAGGCCCCCTCACCGAACGAGATGGGCGACCTCGCCGACGAGTACGGCGTCTCGATCACCTACCACGCCCCGTTCCGGGACTGGAACATGGGGAGTTTCAACGACGCCGCCCGCGAGTCTGCGGTCGACCGCGTCAAGCAGACCCTCGACGACGCGGCAGCAGCGGGGGCCGGCGCGGTCGTCGTCCACGGCGGAGCAGTCCCGGATCGCTACCCCCGCTGGGTCCGCGAGAAAGCCGTCGCCAACGCCGAGCGCTCGCTGGCGGAGTGTGCCGAGTACGCCCAGTTCGTCGGCGTCCCGCTGTGTCTGGAGAATCAACCGATCAACGACTCGAAGCGCCGGCACACGACGACACCCGCCGATCTCGAAGCCGCAGTCGAACGGGTCGACGTATTGCCCGAGTCGCTGGGGATCACACTGGACGTGGGCCACGCCAAGGTCAACGGCTATCACTGGCGGGACTTCGTCGACCGCTTTGGCGACCGGATCACCGTCTGTCACCTCCACGACAACGACGGCGAGAGCGACCAGCACGAACCGTTGCCCGACTACGAAACCATCGTCGAGACGGTCCCGGCCGACTACTTCGTCTTCGAGACGAAGTCGGTTGCCGACATCGCGCGATGTATGAAGGTGGATCCCGAACCGTTCGACTCGATAGCGGACCCACAACCACAATGACTTCAGAGTACGACGCGGTGGTCTTCGACAACGACGGCGTACTGATCAGGCCGACCGACAGAGGACTGCTCGCCGAGGCCGTCCACGAGGCGTTCGCCGAGTTCGACGTGACCGTCGACGAGGCGGTGGCCCGCGAGATGGTCGCCGCGGACGCCGTCCCGGACGACGGCTTCGAGGGCGAGTACGGGATCGATCCGGCACAGTTCTGGGAGCGCCGGGAAGCGATCGCCAGCCAGTTCCAGCGCGAGGCGATCCGGCGCGGCGAGAAGGCACTGTACGACGACATCGACGCGGTGACCGCACTCCCCCACCGGACCGGCGTCGTCAGCAACAATCAACACGCCACCATCGAGTTCATCCTCGATCATCACGACCTCGGCCAGCACTTCGAGACGGCCTACGGACGCGTGCCGACGCTATCGGGGGCCAACCGCAAGAAGCCCGATCCCAGTTACATCGAGCAGGCACTGGACGATCTGGGGACGCGGCGCGCGCTGTACGTCGGCGACAGCGAGAAGGACGTGGTCGCCGCCCAGCGTGCCGGGATCGACTCGGCGTTCGTCCGCCGGGACCATCGGACTGACCTCGAACTATCGGTCGAACCGACCCACGAGGTCGGCGATCTGTACGAACTGACCGACCGACTCGGCGTCCGTGCGGAGTAGTCGCTCGCGACGGACCCGAAGTATTGTGGTCGTCGGACTTGCAGGAACGCACGGATGACACGGGACAGCTACGAGGACCAACTCGACGACCTGAAAGCCGCCGTCGAGGCGATGGGTACTCTCGTCGTCGAGCGGCTTCGCGACGCCGCAACGGCATACGCGGAGGGCGACGAGCAGCTCGGAGCGACGGTCGCCGACGGTGACGCGGCGATCAACGAGCGATACCTGCAACTCGAAAGTGACTGTATCGACCTGCTCGCACTCCAGCAGCCCGTCGCCGGCGACCTGCGTCTCGTGGCCGCGACGTTCAAGATCCTCACCGATCTCGAACGGATCGGCGACCTCGCCAGCAACCTCGGGCGCTACGTCCAGTCGGCCGA
Organism: Halomicrobium sp. HArcht3-1; assembly: GCF_058933345.1. NCBI lineage: Archaea > Methanobacteriati > Methanobacteriota > Halobacteria > Halobacteriales > Haloarculaceae > Halomicrobium > Halomicrobium sp. HArcht3-1. The sequence goes on from NZ_JBZYDM010000004.1 coordinate 206,340, forward strand.
CGACGAACGGCTCACTGCCGTCCCGGTCGCCGACATCGCCGACATGGCGATCGCACAGGTCGAGGCCGCCATCGAGGCCTACGTCGCGGAAGACCCCGAACAGTGTCGAACTATCGCGGCCGACGACACCGACCTCGACCAGCGGTGTGAGGCGGCCGCCGACGATCTCGTGCGGTTTCTGGTCAACTACGAGGCGACGGCCGACGAACTCGAAGTGCTGCTGGCCGACACCCAGCGGTTCCTCCTGACGGTTCGGGACCTCGAACGAGTCGGCGACCACGCGGTCAACATCGCCGCCCGCACGCTGTACATGATCGACAACGACGACGAACTGATCTACTGACCCCCATTGTGGGACAGCCACATATTGAGTACTACAGGCCGATATTGAGAGAAGGGAAAGGCTGATACGGGCGAACGGCGCAGGACCCTCCATGCCACGTGAATCGTATCAAGAGCTTCTCGAAGAGCTTCGAGAAGACGTTCTCTACATGTCTGAAGTCGTGCTGGAGCGGTTTCGCCTCGGACTGGACGCGCTCGAACAGAAAGACGAAGACCTCGCCTGGGAGGTCATCGAGGGCGACGACGAGATCAACGAGATGTATCTCGAACTCGAACAGGACTGTGTCGACCTGTTGGCACTCCAGCAGCCAGTCGCCGGCGACCTGCGCTTTATCGCTGCCTCGTTCAAGATCATCACCGACCTCGAACGGGTCGGTGACCTCGCGACGAACCTCGGCGAATACACGCTGGATGCCGACCGGGACATGTTCCCCGAGGTCGACATCCAGGGGATCGCAGATCTGACGCTGGAGATGATCGAGGACGCGATGGATGGCTACGCGAACGAGGACATCGATGCCTGCTACGAGATCGCCGAGCGCGACGACGAGATCGACGACCTCTGTGGTGAGGCCTCCGAAGCCGTCGTCCGTGACCTGATCGAGCGGGAAGTCGGCGACGGCGCAAGTGACGACGAGATCGAACAGCTGATGAACGACGTGTCGCGTCTGCTCTTGACGATTCGGGACCTCGAACGAGTCGGCGACCACGCGGTCAACATCGCCGCTCGGACGCTGTACATGGTGGAGAACGACGCCGATCTGATCTACTGACCCGAGTCACACCAGCATCCGCGCGAGCGGAGCGAGCGCGGTTCACGACGACGAGGCCAGCGGCCGAGTCGTCGCTTTTTCACCCATGTTTTTGCCGTGAGTGGTTTGCGTATCGCGCGAACCCGAACGGAAAAAAGATGGTTGTGGAGGACGCCGACCTGTTCTACTGAACGGTCGGCCGACTCAATCGAGCGACCGCTCGCGGTCCTGTCCGCCCGCAAGCCCCGTTTCAGTGATACGAAACTGCACGGTGTCGCCGGCCGCTTTCGCCCGATGTTTCTCCAGCGTCGCCCGGCGGTTACCCCCACGGAATCGATCGAGACGGACGATCGCACCCGACCAGTGGTTCAGCGTGTGCCCGCCCAAGGCACGCGTCCCGTCGCTCTCGGGATCGGAGAAGACCTGATTGGTGAAGACGACCGCGAGATCGTGTTTTCGGGCCAGCGACAGCAGATGCGTGATCTGTCGGGCCACGTCCCGCAGCGCCTCGCCGCCGTCGTGATCGTTGCGTTCGAGTCGGTAGAACCCCGTCGCACTGTCGAGCACGATCAGGTCGACTTGCGAGGCGAGGTCCTCGGCGTCCTGGACCGCGACTTCCTGTTCCTCGAAGTCGTAGGCCTCCGAGACGACGATGCGCTCGGCGACATCGTCGAGTGACGCGCCCGTTTCGTCCGCCCGGGCCTGTGCGATCTGTTCCATCCGGTCGGCCGACAGTCCCTCGGTGTCGATGTACAGCGCCGAATCGCCGGCGGCCGCGACCTCGATGGCACCGCTGAGTGCGAGGTTCGTCTTGCCCGCTGCCGGTGGGCCGTACACTTGCGTGACCGCGCCACGCTCGAACCCGCCACCCAGCAGGTCGTCGATTTCGTCACAGCCGGTCGGGACGTACTCGCTCACGAGCAGAACTACGAGCAGCCCCGTCTAAACGCTGGCGACCTCGCGCCGGTCGAGGAATCGACCGAGCGCCCGCGCGACCGCGTCTGGTGCCGTTAGATCGTCGAGCGCGAATCGGAAATCGACACGCCGGGGACGGTGACAGACGATCGCGTTGCCGGTTCGCGTGTAGCTGTCGAAGCGCTCCCAGACGTAGAAGCGCCGGAAACCGCCACGTTCGACGACGAGACCGGACGGTGTCACGGCGTAGTCCTGTTGCTGGCCGTAGCCTGTGATCGCGGCTCCGGCCGCGACGAGGAACTGGCCCGGAAACCAGAACTCCGCCTCGATGGCGAGACCGCCGGCGAAGCTGGCGGCCCCGGCGATCATCAACACGGCAGCGAGCCAGTCGCGGCGACGCTTGGCGTCGGCAGGCCAGCCGGCGGTCCACTCGCAGTCGGCTCCGACGGTGTCGAGGAGGGTTTTGATGTACCGGCTCCGAGCCATCACCGCGAGCAGGACTCCAGCGAGAGCAGCGATAGCACCGAGGAAGAAGCTGACGACGGCCACCGCGCCCACGGCCGGCTGGAGGACGAACAAGCCCACAGAGAACGCGATCCCGGGCAGGGGAAGCAGCCATCTGCCGGAACGCCCTCCGAGTCGAACTGCACCGCCTTCGACGGACCCGACCGCCCACGTCACGCCGCCGGTGACGACGATACCCGAGACGAGGAAGACGCCGTACAGCGTCGCTGCGTCCGAGACGCCGACCGTGACCGCGCCGAGCAGAACGACCGGGACGACCAGCAACGCGACGTACAGGCCGACGGCGAGCCGAAACTCCGGGTCGGGGGAGTCGAGCGGAAGGGGTGGGACCGAACGGGACGCGGCGTTCGACATATCCGGCTGTTGATGGCCCGACAGTAAATACTTGCATACACACCGACAACAGACAGCTAGTGATCGTCGTCGCCACGGCAGACTTCGAAGTGTATCACGGGGTGGTCGGAGAGCTACGGGATCGCGGCCTCACCTTCACCACGATCGAACCCGGCGACGAGATTCCCGAGGGGACGACTATCGTCGTGACCGCCACCGGAGAGTCCTACGATCCGGTAGGCGTCGACGTGGTCCGGGCCGATCCCGACGAGCCACGCCGGGCCGTCGACGAGGTCGCTGCGCTCTTGCGTGGCGGCGACGGCAAACTGATCGTCGGGATCGACCCCGGCGAGCGGCCGGGGATCGCCGTTTGCTCCGGCGAGATGATCGTCGCGGCGTTTCAGGTGCCGACCGATCAGGTCGCCGCGGCCGTCGAAGAGGAGATCGCAGACGCGGTCGACCCGCTGGTGCGGATCGGCGACGGCGCGCGACTGCTCGGGTCTCAGATCATCGACGATCTCGACGACGTGACCGTCGAACTGGTCGACGAGACCGGGACGACGCCGTATCTCGGGACCGGCGCGCGCGGGATGGGCGACGTACTCGCCGCGGTCAACATCGCTCGTATCGAGGGCGAAGAGATCGAATCCCGGCAGATCGACCCGACTGCGGGCGAACTCAAGCGGATCAAGCAGCGCTCACGAGAGCAAAGCGACACGAACCGGGCCATCGGTGAGGGGCTTGCCCGGCGGGTCGCCGACGGCCAGCTGACCATCGAGGAAGCGCTGGCGAAACACCGCGGCGAAGCGTCGTCCGACGAGGAGTAAAACGGTGATCGGCAACTCGAAATCCATTTCCGACAGCCACAACAGCGCCGAATCATGCGCCCTCCACTCGGTGCGACACTCCGGTACGCAGTCAAGCGGAAACTGCTCGTCCTCTACGGCGTCGTCTTCGTCGGACTGGTCCTTCGTCGCTGGAACGTGCTCGAACCGTTTTTCTTCCTCTTTACACTGCTCCCACCCGTCGTCTGGCAGCCGCTGTTTGGCGTGTTCGGGTTCCTGACGGAGATCATCGGGTTCGTCCTCGCGGCGATTGGCATCGTCGCGATCGGAAAGACAGTACTGGACGACTCACTCGCGACGCACAGACAGCGCCTACAGCCCTGACGGCGTTACCGAACCTCGTCTTCCGCTCGGCGTAGCACGTCGCGAACCGGGACAGTCGTTCGTTCGGCCACGGCGAGGGCATCGTCGTACTCCCCGCTCACGTCGAAGACGGTACCGTCGGTGTCGCTGGCGACTTTCACGTCGACATCGTAGCACTCGCCGTCGATCTCGACGCTCGCGGTGACGATCTCGCGCTCTGCGATCCAGCGGTGGCCCGCGCTGTGTTCGCGCACGCCCAGCGTCCCGGTCTCCTCGGCGAGTCGGCGGGCGACGCGCTGGCTGTCCTCGGGCTTGCAGATCACCTTCACGAGGTGGCCGGGCCGGGACTTCTTCATCGTCGCCGGCAGGATCGACACGTCACGCGCCCCCGCGTCCTGGAGGCGCTCTTGCAGGCCACCCAGCACCTCCGGCGTCGCGTCGTCGAGGTTCGTCTCCAGTACGGTGATCTCGTCGCGTCGAAGCCCGCCGCCACCGTCGCCGACGATCACCCGCAGGACGTTCGGCCGGTCCTCGAAGTCGTAGCCGCCGGCACCGTAGCCCGACGCCTCGATCTGAAGTTCCGGGAGCGTGTCGACGCCCTCGGCGACGTGAGCGAGGATCGCCGCACCGGTCGGTGTCAACAGTTCCGCCTCGACTGGCCCGCCCGAGAGCGACCAGTCGGCCCGCTGAGCGATCTCGACGACCGCCGGTCCCGGCACGGGATAGGTCCCGTGGCTCATCGAAACGGTGCCCCCGCCGGCCGAGAGCGGCGTCGTGACGATGCGCTCGACGCCTAGATCGTCCAGCAGCAGGCAGACGCCGACGATGTCGGCGATGGCGTCGTCGGCCCCGACCTCGTGAAAGTGCATCTCGTCGAGCGTCGTGTCGTGGACCGACGCCTCGGCCGCGCCGAGGATCTCGAAGATCGACAGTGCGTCGCGCTCGACGCCAGTGGGGAGATCCATCCCCTCGACGATCTCACAGACTTCGTCGTAGGAGCGTGACGGGCCGTGTCCCTCGGCAGGCGTGTCGTGACTGTGATGGTCGTGACCTGGGCCGTCGCCGTGATCGTGACCGTCGCCGTGGCTATGGGAATGGCCCTCACCATCGTCGTGGCTGTGTGAGTGACCAGCACCATCGCCGTGGCTGTGGTCCTGTGCCGGCACCTTCGACGGCCCGTCGTCGGTCAGGACGACTGCGACGCTGGTCGCCCCGATCCCGTGTTCCATCGTCTCGGTGACTTCGTACCGGACCGGTAACGCCGCCTCGACGGGGGCGAGTGCGTCCCGGTCGGCACCGGCGGCCAGCAGGGCAGCCAGCAGCATGTCGCCGCTTGCGCCCATCCGGCCGTCGAACGCGAGTGTTCGCATAGTGGGACGATCGGGACGCCACAAGAAAAACGCCGCGAAGCGTCCTATACGAATTATTGTCGATCGTTACCGGATCGACCGCACGACGGCGGGCGGTCGACCGAGAAAACTGCGGCGATATTCCGTATCAACCCCGGACGACGTGTACGTCGTAGCTCTCGTCGGTCGCGTCACCGACCGGGACGACGACCGACTCCTCGTCGTCGCCGACGAACAGGACAGTCGCGTCCACGTCGCTCGCGGTCTGGCGCACTTCCTCGGAGAATCCGCCCGCTGGCGAGTGTGCGCTCACGTCGGTGTAGCGCAGTTCGGTGTCGTCGGTCGCCTCCTCGATCTTGCGTTCGAGGTCCTGCGTGACCGTCTCAAAGGGGAACTCGTCGTCGGGGTCGACCCACTGGCGGCGTTCTGCGTAGCTGTTGCCGGTCGGGATGTAGCTGACTGCGACGACATCGCGATCCAGCGCCGTGCCGTACTCGACTGCGCGGTCGAGTGCTGCACGGGCCGGCGACGATCCATCGTACGGAACGAGAAACACCATATCTGCGGCTTTCGCGGCCAGCCCTATGAAAGCTACCACCACGGCAAGCTGTACCATGCAGTGGATACCGTCGAGGCACAGGCCCAGAAACCCGGTCGAGAGTGGTGTGGTAATCCATGACATAAGTACCTGCCGGACGAACAGGGGACCGCCGGTAGCATAAAGCATATCTCCGGCGACAACAGACTTCAGGTATCCCCGCAGACTAACTATGAACGAGGTTCAACTGGAGGTCGCGAAGGCGTACCCGAACGACTCGGGGCGCGGTATCGCTCGCCTGGATCCGGACACGCTCTTGCATCTCAAGCTCTCGCCCGGCGACATCATCGAGATCGAGGGAAGTGACAAGACGGCTGCGAAAGTGTGGCGTGCCGATCGACAGGACTGGAACACCGACACAGTGCGTATCGACGGCTTCACGCGCCAGAACGCCGATGTCGGGATCGGCGAGCGCGTCACGATCCGCAAGGCAGAGGCAGAGAAAGCAGACAAACTCGTACTGGCACCGCCCGAGGAAGCCAGCGTGCAGTTCGGCTCTGACGCGGCGGGAATGGTCAAGCGCCAGATCCTCAAGCGGCCGGTCGTCGAGCGCGATATCGTGCCCGTCATGTCGAGCACGAACCACCCATTCATGCGCTCGCCCGGGCAGGCGATCCCGCTGATCGCCGTCGAGACGGAGCCGGAGGGCGTCTGTCTCATCACCGAAGACACCGAAGTCGAGCTTCGGGAAGAGCCGATCAGCGGCTTCGAGAAGACCGGCGGCGGCATCACGTACGAGGACATCGGCGGTCTCTCCAGTGAGATCCAGCGGGTCCGCGAGATGGTCGAGCTACCGATGAAACACCCTCAGATTTTCAAGAAACTGGGGATCGAGCCACCGCAAGGTGTGCTCCTGCACGGCCCACCGGGCACCGGGAAGACCCTGCTCGCCAAGGCCGTCGCCAACGAGACCTCTGCCAGTTTCTTCTCTATTGCCGGCCCGGAGATCATCTCGAAGTACTACGGTGAGTCCGAACAACAGTTACGCGAGATCTTCGAGGACGCCAGCGAGGAGTCGCCCTCGATCATCTTCATCGACGAACTGGACTCCATCGCGCCCAAGCGCGAGGACGTGACCGGCGAGGTCGAACGCCGCGTCGTCGCCCAGTTGCTGACGATGATGGACGGCCTCGAATCGCGCGGACAGGTCATCGTCATCGCCGCGACGAACCGCGTCGACTCGGTCGACCCGGCACTGCGTCGCCCCGGTCGCTTCGACCGCGAGATCGAGATCGGCGTCCCGGACGAGGTTGGCCGCGAGGAGATCCTCCAGATCCACACCCGCGGGATGCCGCTGTCCGACGACGTCGCGCTCTCGAAGCTGGCGACCGAAACGCACGGCTTCGTCGGTGCCGACATCGAGAGCCTGACCAAAGAAGCCGCGATGAAGGCGCTCCGGCGCTACCTCCCCGAGATCGATCTGGACGAGGAGGACATCCCGCCGAGCCTGATCGACCGGATGATCATCAAGCGTGAGGACTTCCGCGGGGCCTTGAACGAGGTGAGTCCGTCGGCCATGCGCGAGGTCCTCGTGGAGCTACCGAAGATATCGTGGGACGACGTTGGCGGTCTCGACGACGCCAAAGAGCAGGTCCAAGAGTCCGTCGAGTGGCCGATGAACAGCCCCGAGAAGTTCGAGCGCATGGGCGTCTCACCACCCTCGGGCGTGTTGCTGTACGGCCCGCCCGGCACCGGAAAGACGCTGATGGCGAAAGCCGTCGCCAACGAGACCGACGCGAACTTCATTTCGGTGCGTGGCCCGCAACTGCTCAGCAAGTGGGTCGGTGAATCCGAGAAGGCCATCCGCCAGACCTTCCGCAAGGCCCGGCAGGTCGCCCCGACGGTGATCTTCTTCGACGAACTCGACTCGCTGGCCCCCGGTCGGGGCGGCGAGGTCGGCAGCAACGTCTCCGAGCGCGTCGTCAATCAGCTCCTGACCGAACTCGATGGACTCGAAGAGATGGAGGACGTGATGGTGATCGGCGCGACGAACCGGCCGGACATGATCGATCCGGCACTGATCCGCTCGGGGCGCTTCGACCGTCTCGTCATGGTCGGCGAACCCGACGTCGAGGGCCGCGAGCAGATCCTCAAGATCCACACCGACGACACGCCGCTGTCGCCGGATGTGAGCCTGCGCGAACTCGCCGAGATGACCGGCGGGTTCGTCGGCTCCGACCTCGAATCAATCGGGCGCGAGGCCGCCATCGAGGCCCTGCGCGAGGACGACGACGCCGAGATGGTCGAGATGCGCCACTTCCGCAAGGCCATGGAGAGCGTGCGCCCGACGATCACCGACGACATCCGCGACTACTACGAGCAGATGCAAGACGAATTCAAGGGTGGCGGCGAACCCCAGCCCAGCCAAGGCGGCGGCCGCATCGGCTTCCAGTAGGACCCCATCTTTTCCCCGAGCGCTCTCGAAACCGCGAGACTAGTCACTCAGGCGTTCGTAGGCTTCCTTGACTTCTTTGAAGGACTGTTCGTCACCGCCGTCGGTGTCGGGGTGGACCTCTTTGACTTTCTCGCGGTAGGCCGACTTCACCGTCGACTGGTCGGCGCTCGGATCGAGGCCGAGGCGCTGGTACGCCTGGGCCGCGGTCGGTCCGTCGCTGGTCGACGGTGCCCTGTTTGTCCGCTGGCCGGCCCGTCTGCGACGCTGTTGGCGCTGTTGCTCGGCGCGTTGTCTGGCCTGCCGGGCGCGTCGACTTCCACCGGCGGCCTCCCGTGCGGTCGCGCCACCACGCGGTGGCTCCCACTCCTCACGCGGACCGGCACCCGTCCGGCGACGGCCGCCGTCGACGCGGGCCTGTCGCTCGACACGTCGGTAGACGCGTGAGGCCATCCGCCCGCTGGCGTGATAATAGACGAAGTACGTCGCCGCGCCAAAGGCCAGCGCGACGAAGATGACCGCCGGGTTCGACACCACCGCAAGCACCGTCAACACGACTGTCAATCCACCGAGAACCGCTGCCAGACCCGTAGTGAGACGGTCGTACTGCACACCTGACGTTTGGGGTGGACCACCGTAAGCCTCTCGCCGCCGGGCGTGCTACATTGTCGCATGAGCGTCACCGGCCTGTGTGAAATCTGTGAGAACGCGACCGCAGAGTACGGCTGTCACCTCTGTGGACGGCAGGTGTGTGCCAAGCACTTCAGCGAGACCGAGAACATCTGTACGGCCTGCCTCGGCGAGCGTGGGAACCAGCCCGGAGAGCGGACCGATCCCGACGAGATGCCCGACGGCGTCGACACCTACGAGTTCTGACGGGTGAGCGCCGAGCGCGCCAGTGGGGACCGGGCGGCAGGGCGGATCGGGTGAGGAGGGGAGCGTCAGCGGGACCTTACGCCTCGCCCGCGCCGAGCAGCAACTCGGTGTAACGGGCGAGTGCGCGGGCGGCAAGGTTGAACACGTGGAGGGAGACGAACGCCAGCAGGATGCCGGCCACGGAGGCGGCCATCGCTTCGGGGAGGGTGTCGATGACCACGTTCGGGCCGAGGTTGTACGCCGCGCCGGGGTGGTCGTAGACGAGGGGCGCGGCAGTCAGGACCGCCGACAGCGTTGCGGCCGTGACCAGCGCCGTGAACGCGGCGATGCCAACGACGAACTTCGAGAGCAGGTACACGACGGCGAGGTAGCTCCGGGGGGAGAGCACCAACCGTTTCGCGTACTCGGTGAGCGTCTCCTCGTTGGGACTGGGCGTGTCCATCGATACGTCGGCACCGAGCAGGCCGCGCGCGAGTCGCGTCTCGATGTCGGCGACGGCGACCGCCATGGCGAGGACCGCCACGAGGATCGGTGCCCCGACGAGGATCGGGAGGGTGCTCACGCCCGCCGCGCCGCCGCCCCAGAGGAGCGTGAAGTAGAGGATGCCCAGCGGGAACGTCAGCGCCAGATAGGCGAGGTTGCGATACGTTTGTTCGTCGGTTGCGACGCCGAAGAAGCGCCGGAGACCAGTTCGAGCGGGATGGGTCGTCATGCTGCATCCGAACTGTGGCACCACACCACCCTATAAATGAGACCACAGTTTCTCGGGCGGAACGTGGCCCAAAGATTTATATATTAATTCAGTCCCGGTACTGGTTCAGGCGGTCCTTGAGTCGCTTTGCAGCCTGCCCCGCAGCCCGGAAGTAACCGTCTTCGTCGGGTTCGCCGCGACCGGCGTCCTCGCCGGCGAAGATGATCCCGCGCGAGGAGTTGACCAGTCCGACGTCGACACCGGACTGTGCGTGGTCCGGCGACGAGTCGTGCTCGCCTCGCTCGGCCAGTCCGTGCTCGACGGCCGCCTCGGCGTCGCCACCTTGTGCGCCGACTCCGGGGACGAGGAAGGGGAGATCGGGGACCACGTCGCGAATCTCGGCGAGTTCGTCGGGGTTGGTCGCGCCGACGACGAGCCCGACGTTGCCCCGCTCGTTCCACGTCGACGCGATCTCGGCGACGCGTTCGTACAGCGGCCCGCCCGCGGCGAGTTCGAGGTCCTGCAGGTCCGCCCCACCGGGGTTGGAAGTCCGACAGAGGACGAACACGCCTTTGTCTTCGCGCTGGAGGAAGGGCGCGAGCGAGTCCCCGCCCATGTAGGGATTGACCGTGATCGCGTCGGCGCGGTCCAGCGCTGTCGCGTACTGGCGCGCCGTGTTGCCGATGTCGCCGCGCTTGGCATCCAGCAGGACGGGCACGTCCTTGCCGTGGGCGTAGGCGATGGTCTCTTCGAGCGCCCGCCAGCCGTCGGCGTCCTCGTAGAAGGCGGCGTTGGGCTTGTAACAGGCGGCGTACTCGTGAGTGGCGTCGATGATGCGACGATTGAACGCCCAGCGGGGCAGATCGGCGTCGGCGACACAATCGGGCAGTCGATCCGGGTCGGGGTCCAGCCCAACCGAGACGACGCTGTCGACGGCCGCGATGCGCTCGCCGAGTCGGTCGAAAAAGCTCATGCACGTGCACGCGAGGGCGACCGATACAAGCGTTTCCTTCCAACTCGGCCAGTAAGCCCCGTTCGCGTGACTTTCTCGACGACGGTGGGTCCGATTACCAGGTTTGATAAATAATCCAGCGGCTATAAGCCACTGGGTTTCGTGCCCCCGGCATGGACCGCTCGCTCGACGTTGAGCACGTCGCAGAACAGCTCCCTGATCTCGATGCGGTACTCGACGACACGCGGTTGCGCCCGGTTGGACTCGTCGGTGGCTTCTCGCTCGTGCTGTTTGGTGCCTTGCTCGGCATTCCGACGGTCGATAGCTTCTGGAGTTCCGTCGTCTCCGGCGTCCTCGTGTTCGTCGGCGTCCCGCTGTTCTCGCTCGGGCTTGCCGCACCCGAATCCGACGACGAATCCGATCTGTTCACCCTCGGTATCGACCTGACGTACAAACAGCGACGCATCGTCGCCATCGGCTCGCTGCTGGTCGTCTTCTCGCCGATCACCGTCGCGGTTCTGGGGCCGGTCGTCGGCTTCGAGATGAGTGTGTGGCTCGCGGCCGCATCGCTCGCCATCCTTGGGTCCGTGCTCATCCTCACCGGCTTTATCGCCTGGACCTCGCGCACGCTGGTCGAAAAACCGGTCTCCCGATAACGATCCGGGCGCTTCAGGGTTCGATCAGCCGAGCGCTTTTTCCTATCGAAGCGTCTCGATCAGCAGGTCGACGGCACCTTTCACTGCGGCCCCGAACTCGATTCGAACCGTGAGACCGTCGTCGTCACGCTCGACGGCGAGGCCATCGGACGGCTCGAACGAAGCCGGTCGCGAGCCACGGATCGAGAGGACTGCCGCGTCCGGGTAGACGGTCACCGTTCCGATCCGGTCGCCGTCGACGGCGATTCCGTATGCTTCGGTGCCCTCGGGCGACGGTTCGACATCCGGCGTCGCGTCGACCACTTCGACGCGGTCCATCGGCGGCGTCTCGATTCCGGTCAGTTCCGAGGCCAGCAACTGTGCGATCCGCTTGCCGTTCGTGATCCTGTCTTCGACCATCAGAGTTCACCCCGCGCGTGCTCGGCGAACTCGCTCACGTCGACGCCCTGCCGGCGGGCGTACACCACGGCGGCGGCTTCGAGGGTGATGCCGAGGTCGCCTTGCAGTCGATTGATCGCTGCGACGGCCTCCTGTTTCTGGCCGCCGTGCTGGACGATCGCATCGAGCACGCGCTCGAACGTCGAGCGTGCCCGCAGGATCGACTCCTCCGGAGCGAACTCCTCTGGAATCGACACCGAGGCGGGGTCGAACGTCGCCACGAGGTCGCCGTCGTCCTGCTGTATCAGCCCCTCACTTGCGGCCACGTCGACGAGACGCTTTGCCTGATCCGGCGAGAACCAGTCTCGGTCGAGCGACAGCGCGACGACGAACTCGCTCTCGCCGAGTCGGTCGCTGCCCTCGGTGGCGAACGGTGCGGCGACGGCACGACGGAGACTCATCGCTCTCCCGTGGCAGCGGCGAGCGTATCAGCGTGACGGTCGCCGGCGAGTCGGCATCGAACGCTTCAAGTAGTCGCTGTGCCATCGATTCCGTATGAAAGATCAGGGACGCTCCACACGCAAGCGAACCGGCGGCCGCGTCCGCCCGTCGCGAAACAAGCGAAAGTACGAACTGGGCAACGAGTCCACCGAGACGACCGTCGGCGATCAGCAACTCAAGACCGTCGACGCACGCGGCAACACGGAGAAGTTCCGCGCCGTCACGTCCGACGTGGCGAGCGTCGCAGACGGCGACTCCGTCGTCGAGGCGACCATCGAGGACGTCGTCGAGAACGCGTCTGACCCGAACTACGCCCGCCGAAACATCATCACCAAGGGCGCGATCATCCAGACGAGCGAAGGACAGGCACGCGTCACCTCCCGCCCCGGTCAGGACGGGCAGGTCAACGCCGTTCTCGTCGAGTAACGACTCGGCACACTCGATCAGTCGCGACCCACTGGTCGCACATCTCGTCCCGGCGAGCGTCTGCTCCCGAGACCGAGATACCGCTCGTGAGTGTCCCCGACAGCTCTTAGCGACCCTTTTGGGGAGTGTCGCCGACCGGTAACGGACGTGTCGGTCGCCCAAGTGCCAGCGAGACGCGATGTCAGCGCTCGAACGACGCCACTCGAACGGGTCAGAGCGCTTATCAATACAATTCTATACCAGTACATATCCCTATCGAGAAGTATTATAAACCCGTTACAAAGGCCCTCTCGTCCTGACGCGTACGAACAACGGCAGTCCGCATAACGGATTCACCTATGACAGCAAACCTATCGTTTCGGGAGACAGTCGCAGACCAGCACCGACGGATCGACGTGGACCGATGGGACGACGTGTACGTCGTCGGCGACGTCCACGGCTGTGCCGAAACGCTCGAACGATTGCTGGCGAAGTTCGACAACGGTCGGACCCTGTTCGTCTTCGTCGGCGACCTCGTGCGGAAGGGACCAGACAGCAAGGCCGCGCTCGACCTCGTCCGGGAACGCGACAACCTCGTCAGCGTCCGGGGTAACAACGAACAGAAGTTGATCGACGGCCGGAAATCGATCGATTCGCTCTCCGAGGACGACCTCGCCTTCGTCGAGTCGATGCCGCTGGTCATCTCCTGGGACGGGTCCCTCGTCGTCCACGGGGGGATCGACCACCGCAAGGCACTCGCCGAACACACCGTCGAGGAACTGCTGAACAACCGTTCGCTCGTCCCCGACGGGAGCTACGACCGACCGTACTGGTTCGAGAAGCGCGACTCGGGCCGGACCGTCTTCTTCGGTCACACGGTGCTTGCCCGTCCGTTCGCGACCCCCTGGGCCGTCGGCCTCGACACTGGCTGTGTCTACGGCGGGCAACTGACGGCCTATCGCTGTTCGACCGGCGAGTTCGTCTCGGTCGAACCGCCCGCGACGTACGTCGAACGCAGCGACGACAGCATCGTCGATCCCCAACCGACCGTGGTGAACTGAGATGACAGACGAGGCCGACCGCGACGACACGCTGGCGACCGACGATATCGGGATCGAACCCTTCGAACCGGACGCCGACGTGGATCTGCAAGATCCGGAGCTGTATCTCAATCGCGAACTGAGTGAACTGGCGTTCCAGCGGCGGGTACTCCACGAGGCAGAGGACGACCGGACCCCGCTGCTCGAACGCGTGCGCTTCCTCTCGATTTTCACTCGGAACATGGACGAGTTCGTGATGAAGCGCGTCGGCGGACTGAAACAACAGATCGAAGCCGGCGTCACCGACCGGACGCCGGACGGACGGACGCCACAGGCACAGTGGGAGGCGATCCACGACAGGATGGAACCGATGTTCGCCGCCCAGACGGCCTGCTACCGCGACGTGGTGCGACCGGCGCTGGCCGACGCCGGCATCGAGATCGTCGACTACGACGACCTCGCGGCGAGCGAGCGTGACGAACTTCGCGGGTACTTCGAGGACTCGGTGCTGCCGACGCTCACCCCGCTGTCGTTCGATCCCGCCCATCCGTTCCCCTTCATCTCGAATCGGTCGCTGTCGCTGGGGATCATGACCCGGCAATCACCGAGCGACGAACTCACCTTCACGCGTGTGAAGATTCCGCCGAACCGACCGCGCCTGATCGAGATCGACGACAGCGGCCGATTCGTCCGTATCGAGGCGATCATCCGCGAGAATCTCGATCTCCTCTTGCCCAACGTCGAGATCGTCGACACCGCCCTCTTTCGGTTGACGCGCAACGCCGAAGTGCGACGCAACGAGGAGGTCGCAGAGGATCTCATCGACATGATCGAGGAGGTCATCGAACAGCGGCGGTTCGCTTCTGTCGTCCGACTGGAGATCGAAGCAGACGCACACCCGCGCGCACTCTCGACGCTGCAGGAGCAACTGGACCTCGACGACCGGGAGATCTACGAGCGCGAGGGGCCACTTGACTACCGCGACTTCGACATGCTGCTCGATCTCGACCGGCCGGACCTCAAGCGCGAGCAGTGGACACCCCAGCCACATCCGCAACTGACGGCCACCGACCGAACGACGATCGGCGAGCACACGACCGAACAGCAGAGCGTCTTCGAGCAGGTGGGTAAGACAGACATCCTGCTCCATCACCCCTATCACGACTTCAGACAGACCGTGCAGGCGTTCCTCGACGAGGCCGCCTCCGACCCGAACGTGCTGGCGGTCAAAGCGGCGATCTATCGGACGACGAGCGACTCGCAGGTGATCCAGTCGCTGATCGACGCCGCCGAGAACGGCAAGCAAGTCGCGGTGATGGTCGAACTCAAGGCTCGCTTCGACGAGCAGAACAACCTCGAATGGGTCCGCACGCTCGAAGAACACGGCATCCACGTCGCCTACGGCACCATCGGACTGAAGACCCACACCAAGACCGCGCTCGTCGTCCGAGAGGAGGACGACGGCGTCGAACTGTATTCTCACGTCGGGACCGGGAACTACCACTCCGGGACCGCCAAAGGCTACGTCGACCTCGGACTGTTGACCGCGGACAAGGACATCGGACAGGACCTCGTGAAGGTGTTCAACTTCTTCACCGGTCCCTCGCTGGACGAGCAGTTCCGAAAGCTCCTGATCGCACCCGTGACGATGCGCGAGCGGTTCACCCGCTATATTCGGCGAGAGGCCCAGCACGCCCAGGCGGGCCGGCCGGCCCGGATCGTCGCGAAGGTCAACGGACTGGAAGACCCGAAGATCGTCGAGGAACTGTATCGGGCGTCGATGGCCGGCGTCGACGTGGACCTGATCGTCAGGGACATCTGTCGCTTGCGTCCCGGCATCGAGGGGGTCAGCGAGAACGTCGACGTGTACAGCGTCGTCGGGCGCTTCCTCGAACACTCGCGGATCTTCTACTTCGAGAACGGCGCACGCGCCGACGACGGGGGCGAGCCGCGCTACTTCATCGGCAGTGCCGACTGGATGACGCGCAACCTCGACTACCGGGTCGAGGCGGTCACACCGGTCGAGGACCCGACGATCCGGCGACAGCTCAAATTCATCCTCGAACTGACGCTTGCCGACAACCGTCAGGTGTGGGAGATGCGCTCGGACGGCAGTTACGAACAGCGTCGACCGGGGCCGGACGAAGCCGAGCGCAGCACACAGGCGACACTGATGGCGCAGACGCTCGAAGCCGCCGAACGCGACGATCCGGTCCCGGGGCTGACGAGTCCGTACCCGGTCGAGGGCGACTTGCTCGTGACGGGCACGGACCACGACGCAGCGACGGCAGAGACCGAGACGGAGGAATCCCAGACGGCGACGGACGGTTCGACGACTCCTGCGTTCGACACCGACGGGACGACTCCAGAGGCCGACGGCGGCGTGATGGGGCCACTGGAGCAGTACAGCGAGCACTGGTACGAACCCGACAGCAAGACCTACGCGTACGCCGTTCGGACGCCCGACGGTGATCGTGCCTACCGAAAGACGGCAGAAGGTGCCGCCTCGGTGCTGCGGCGACACTACGGTGACGAGTGAGAGAGTGATCCGCGGTTGATTGCAGCTGCTGCTCAGTAATCTGGGGAATGATCGATATCCCGGTTTTAAATCCAGCCATCCGGGAGTTCATCTCGGTGGTTGTCGATTAGTTCAAGTAACGGTTCGATTTCGTCCCACTTTGGCCCCTTACTAATATCGTTCTCACTACGGTTCCACGTGATATATCCCATCGCTTTGAGTTTCGGTAGATGTTTGTGGACCATTTCGGTTTCAAGTACGTCTGGCTCACCATTCTCGGCAATCAAATCAAGCGGGTCGTTGTCTTCATCATCCTGTGGATTATGATCGAGAAGTGCGAGTAGCAACTGTCGTCGATAGGGGTCTGCAAGAGCAGCAATAGCCGTATCAAAACCGGACTGCGTAGCTTTCATATACTTGTCCTGTCGAACGGCGCTCACATATGACTGCGACATGGCATACCAAGCACGGTGTTCAAACACTCCCAGTATTATTGGCAGTTGGTCAGTCGCCAGACTGTACTGACCACTGAAAGACCAGCATTCACGCGAACGAGCGGTCCGGAGGACCCGGTGAATTGCCCAATTCACTCGGTCGAGCAGCGCGAGATCGAGACGTTTTGACAGGCGCTCCGCCCTGTCTCACGGAGCCGCCGAAGGCGGCGAATAGGCTGGTGGTGATTCACGGCCGCGGTGCTGCTTTCTGGAGGGCGCTCTCGGCGATGTTGCCGCCGTAGTCCGCCGTCCGCGAGAGCGAGTCGACGACGAGTCCAAGGACCTGTGCGCTCTGTGGGTCGGCTTCGCGGACCTGCTTGTCGACGTCGCGGGCGAGATCGTCGACGGCACGGATGTTCCCTCGGGCCTCGTTTGCGAGTTCGGTCGCCTCGCCGGAATCGTCGGCGAGCAGCGCCTCCATCGCGGTTTCGGGCACGGTGACGGCTTCACCCTGTAGCTCTCGGAGCTTCGTTGCGGTCTCGCCGCTGATGGCATCGATCTCCAGTGAGAGGTCGGCGATCTTGGTCGCGTGGTCGGCGATGCGTTCGAGCTGTCGGGCGCTGGACTGATAGTCGAAGACAGTCTCGCGAGGGAAGCCGATGTCCGTGGCGGCCGTCGGATTGCGAAGCACGGTGCGGAACACGCGCGAGACCATGTACCAGAGGCGGTCCACGTCCTCGTCGCGCTGTTTCACGTCCTCGGCGAGGTCGTCGTCGTCCTCGATCAGCGCCTCGATGGCGTCTTCGAGCATCGTCAGCGAGACCAGTTGCATCCGCGTGATCGCGTTGTGAACCGACAACTCCGAGGAGTCGAGCAGGTCCTGCAGGACGACCCGGTCGGAAGTCTCCTCGATCACTTCCAGTCCGACGAGACCCTGCACCGCGTTACGGATGACACGGCGCTGTTCGGCCGAGATGCGCGCTGTTTCGAGCGTGATCACGTCGAAGCCGCTGACGTACATCGTCATGACGGCCCGAGTCAGTTCGTGGTCTTCTTCCAGTCCACTGATGTCGAGTGTTCCCTCCACTCGGTCGTTCTCACGTCGCGGTGAGAGCAAGAGGAGATCTTCTTCTGCGTGAAACTCGACGACACTGCCGGCACTCACGTCGTTTGCAGTAGCCCACTCCTTGGGCAGCGAGACAGTGTACGTCGAGCCACCCGTCACCTGCACCTTTCGCGTCTCCATGTCGCCCCATCGACCCTACTCCAACATAAACCCATGGGGAACTATATAGCGACGGTCGCGTGATCCCTATATCGTTCGCAGTGGTTCGCTTCGATCAGCTAAAAGCTGCTTTCAACTACAGATACTCCGATAAATCGCCGATTAAACCTGTCACCCGTGAGACGGCTACCCGTTCATATTCGTTGTTCACCCCAAGAAAATATACGTGCATCTCAGTACCAAATATATAGATATATAGATTACGTATCTATTTGTATTCTTCATAGTAGGATATTTACCCACCCCAGAGTACGGTTCAGATGATGACAGCGGACTCGAACGGAACGCTCTCGCGTCGACGGTTCGTGGTAAGCACAGGGGCAGCGGGCGCGGCGGCGCTCGCTGGCTGTTCACAGAACTCCGGGAGCACTGGTGAATCGACTGACGATGGGGGATCGAGTTCGGACGGCACGGACACGAGTGTCCTGACAGGCGACGGTTCCTCGACCGTGTTCCCGATCACGAATGACGGGGCGAGCTACTGGAATTCAAACCCGGAGACTGGTGACGGGGACTACTGGCCCCAGGAGTGGGCCGACCAGTACGAGACCGACCAGCGCCTGGCCGACTACTTCGCCAGTCACTACGGCTACGAAGCGACGGGCGAGCGCTCGAGTCCCGCCTTCCGCGTCTCGATTGCACTGTCTCACTCCGGGACCGGTATCGAGGGAGTCATGGAAGAGCGCGTCGATCTCGGGAACTCCTCCGCTCCGGCAGAGGCAGAACTCTCCGGCAGCGACGTCAGCGACGAGGAACTGGACAACTTCACCGACCACGTCGTCGGCGTCGACGGCCAGCCGATCGTCGTTTCCCGTGAGATCGCGGAGGCCGGCGTCGAGTCGATCACGCTCGATCAGCTCAAGCAGATCTACCGGAAAGAGATCACCAACTGGAGCGAAGTCGGCGGTCCGGACCGCGAGATCCTCGCGCTCGGGCGCGCCGAAGGGTCCGGGACCGACACCGCATTCCGGAACAACGTCTACGGCGACCCCGAAGCGTCGATCAGCCCCGACCAGCGCTTCGGTCAGAACCAGCAACTCCAGCAGACAATCGGCCAGGCCGACAACGCTATCGCCTACATCGCGCTCGCGTTCGTCGAGCCGGACGGCGCAACGCCGCCGATCGGCCTCGAGATCGACGGAACACTCTACGAGTACGGCAACAACCTCGGCGCACAAGAGTACCCGCTCTCGCGTGACCTGCACGCCTACACGTGGGAGGACACCTCCCGCAAGGAAGCGGCCTTCCTGAACTTCGTCCTCTCTGACTTCGGCCAAGAGCAGTTCGTCGCCGGCAACAACTACTTCAAGCTCCCCGAGGACCGCCTGGAAGCCCAGCGAGAGAAGGTCTCCCCCGACAACTACGAGTGAGGTTCCCGCAGTCGGGCCGAACAGAAACTAACAATTACCCCGAACGCACTACTCGATTCAAGGATGCTCCAAGTACTGCTCGACGGCGCTGACTTACGACAACGCGCGCGGGACTACCGGTCCCGGACCGAGGACGGAGCAATCCTGATGCACGGTCTCGTCGCGTTCTGGCTCCTTCTCACCTTCTTGCTCTTTTTCCTCGGCTCACAGTGGACGGTCCTCCCCGCCATCGGCTTTCTTTCGACGATCGGCTACGGCTGGGTTCGCTACCAGGCCGAGGCTGCCAAGGGACTGACGTTTCTGACGACGATCATCACGGTTGCGATTCTGGCGTTAATCATCTCGTTCCTCCTGTTGCGCTCGCTCCCGGTCGTCGGCCAGATGGGTCTCGATCTCCTCTTCAAGACCCAGCCAGTCGACTCGCTGTGGGGCGGGAACGGTGGCCGAATCTGGTCGCTCGCCCCGATGATGGTCGGGACGGCGATCACGACCGTCATCGCGACGATCATTGCCGCGCCACTGGGCATCGCCGGCGCGGTGTTTATTTCCGAGATGGCACCAACCCGCGTCCGCGAAGTCGTCAAGCCCGGCATCGAACTCATGGCCGGTATCCCCTCGATCACGTACGGGTTCATCGGCCTGACGATCGTCAATCAATACCTCTACACCGAATTTCGCACCCCAACGATTGGCAACTACTTCGCCGCCGGCATCATGATCGGCATTATGGCGCTGCCGACCATCGTCACCGTCGCTGAAGACGCCCTCTCGACCGTTCCTGAATCGATGAAAAGTGGGTCGCTGGCGATGGGGTCGACCGAGTGGCAGACCACCAAGTCAGTCACCATCCCCGCCGCTCTCTCCGGTGTCTCCGCTGGGATTCTCCTTGGAATCGGACGTGCGATGGGTGAGACCATGGCCGCGACGGTCATGCTTTCCCACACCAAGGGCTTCCCGACTCCCTTTATCGACGTGTTCGGCCGCTACGGCGAGACACTCACCACAGTGATTGCCTTCGAGGGCGGCAACGCCAGTGGCCTCCAGATGAGCGCGCTGTTCGCCGGCGGCGTCGTCCTCTTTTTCATGGTGATGGTCCTCTCCGTGACGTCCCAGTTCGTCGAGTGGCGCATGCAGAAGAAACTACGAGGTGACCAATGAGCAACGTCCAGTCCACGGCACTCCAGAGCGGGGAATCGACCACGAGCGAACTGGCTGCCTACGGCATCCTTGGCGTGAGCTTCGTCGCCTTCGTCGCCTCATGGGCACTCATCTTCCAGTGGATCGACGAGACCGCCACCGTCGGCGGCGTGTCGATCCTCAAACTGCTGGGCGCGGGGTTGCTCATTACCGCCGTCGGCCTCGTCGCTATCGGCGTCGCCTCTCGACTGGAAGCCCTCGACACGACGCCCTCTGACACGGCCGGTTTCACCGTCGGCGTCGTCTTCGGCCTGCTGTGGTCCGTGCTCGGCGCGCTCGTCGCCACGACGTTCCTCGGCGCTGGCACCGTCGTCTGGATCCCGGCAGCACTGTTGTTCGGCGCGATCGGCAGCGTCGCCGGCGTTCTCCCCCGCGAGGACATCGGCTCGACAGTTCCAGTCGCCGTGATCCTCGCCCTGCTCGGCGGGGCGATCGCGCTGGGTCAGATCAACGCCGGCTGGACCTGGGAACCCGAGTGGTCCTCGGCGATCTTCCCCGGGAGCGAACTCGTCCCCGTCGTCGTCATCTTCGGCACCCTGCTTGCCGCCTGGAGCGGGGCGAAAGCCAAGGAGGGCTTCGGCGCGCAAGGTCGGGAAGCCGGCGCGTTCGCGCTGATCGGCACCGTCGTCTTCGGGATGCTCGCGGTCCTCTTGCTGCTGATCGGTTTCATTGTCGTCAACGGACTGAAGACGATGCTCACCGGCGCGTCGCTGCTGGGCGGCACACTCTCGCTCTTTGGCCTGTCGCTGCCGTGGCCGTCGTTCCCGTTCCTGACGAACGTCACGGGCGGACTGTTCGTCGAGATTCCCGGTGTACTGCCGGCGACGATCGGGACGCTGTGGCTCGTCTTCGGCGCCGTCCTCTTCGCGGTCCCGCTGGGCGTCGGCGCGGCTGTGTTCCTCACCGAGTACGCCGAGCGCGGCCGCTTCACCCAGGTCGTCGAAGTGGCGACTAACGGCCTGTGGTCGACCCCGAGCATCGTCTTCGGCCTGTTCGGGCTGGCCTTCCTCGTGCCACGGATCAGCGGCGGCAACTCGATCATCGTCGGCCAGCTCGTGCTCGGGTTCATGCTCCTGCCGCTCGTCTTGATTACGAGCCGAGAGGCGATTCTGGCCGTCCCCGACGAATATCGCGACGCGAGCGCGGCGCTTGGCGTGACGAAGTGGCAGACGATCCGGTCGGTGGTGGTGCCGGCGGCGATGCCCGGCACGATCACGGGCGTGATCCTGGGCGTCGGTCGGATCGCCGGTGAGACCGCCCCGCTCTTGCTCGTGTTCGGTGGCGCGCCCTACCCGAGCAACACGCCGAACGTGCTGGGATCGTTCCAGCTGACGCCGAATCCACCGTTTATCACCAACGAGGCGCTGCTGTCGCCGGCCAGCGCGCTGCCCTACCAACTCTATTCGACGATCACCGCCGGCGTGTTCCCCAAGGATATCTTCACGAACCAGGAGTTCGGCTGGGGGACCGCGCTCGTACTCTTGCTGGTGGTGATCGCGCTGTACGCCATCGGCGTCGGCAGCAGACTGTACTTCAGGAGGAAACTACACCATGAGTGATGCACAAATCGATCAGACCGAAGCCGAGACCGGAGCAGCGAGCGAGCAACTGACCACCAGCGGCGAGTCCCAAGAAGAGGTCAAGACGGAGTGGCGCGACTACGACTTTGCGGGCCGGCCGAAGCTAGCCGTCGAGGACCTCGACGTGTACTACGGCGACGACCACGCGCTCAAGAGCGTCTCGATGGACATTCCCAGCGAGAGCGTGACGGCGCTGATCGGTCCCTCCGGCTGTGGGAAATCGACGTTCCTGCGGTGTCTGAATCGGATGAACGACCGGGTGAAGACGGCCCGGATCGACGGGTCGGTCGCACTCGACGGCGAGGAGATTTATCAGGACGGCACGAACCTCGTCGAGCTTCGCAAGCGCGTGGGGATGGTGTTTCAGGCACCGAACCCCTTCCCGAAGTCGATCCGGGACAACATCTCCTACGGCCCGCGGAAACACGGTGACATCAACAAAGGGCTGCTGGCGCGCCTGCTGGGCCGGGACGACACCGACGAAGAAGACGAACTGGTCGAGCGGACGCTGAAACAGGCGGCGCTGTGGGACGAAGTGAGCGACCGCCTCGACGACAACGCACTCGGTCTCTCCGGCGGGCAGCAACAGCGGCTGTGTATCGCTCGTGCACTGGCGACCGATCCCGACGTGCTGTTGATGGACGAGCCAGCCTCCGCACTGGACCCGATCGCCACCGCCAAGATCGAGGATCTGATCGAGGAACTCGCGGAAGATTACACCGTCGTCGTCGTCACTCACAACATGCAGCAGGCCGCCCGGATATCCGATCAGACGGCCGTGTTCCTCACTGGCGGCGAACTCGTCGAGTACGACGACACGGACAAGATCTTCGAGAACCCCGAGAGCCAGCGCGTCGAGGACTACATCACCGGCAAGTTCGGGTAACATGGACTCGCGCAAGATCCAGACCGTCGGCGGCGGCACCTACACCGTGTCACTGCCCAAGGCGTGGGCCGAGGCACAGGACCTCGACGCCGGATCGACCGTCGACCTTCACACGCACGTCGACGGTGTGCTGGTCGTCGAGGCACGGGAACCGGACGACGCGACCGATCCGATCAGCGTCACCGTCGCCGACGAGTCGCCCGACACGCTCGAACAGACGCTGCGGGCGGCCTACGCGGCCGGCGTCTCCGCGATCCGGTTCGAGACGACGGACGGCTTCGAGAGCCAGCAGCGCCAGCGGATCGAGGCGGTCGCCCGGAACATGACTGGCGTTACCGTGGCCGAGGAGTCGACCACGCAGGTGACCGTCCAGACGATGCTCGATCCCAGCGAGGTGTCGATCACACAGTCGGTCCGTCAGTTGTCGTTCGTCGCCCTGTCGATGCACCGCGACGCGACGGGGCTGCTCTCGAACGGCGGGGCTGGCGACCTCGCCGACAGAGACGAACAGGCGGACCGACTGGCGGCGATGGTCGACCGTCACTTCGGTCGCGGTATCGACCGTCTCGACGAGGTCGATGCGCTCGGCCAGCGCCGGCCGGAACTGTTCGAACTGTGGATCGCGGCTCGCGAACTGGAGCGCGTCGCCGACCACGCAGAGCGGATCGCGACGGCGGCCACGGCGGTCGAGCAGCCGGACCCAGCGACTGTCGACTCGCTCTGTGATCTCGGTGCTGACGCCCGCGCCGTCGTCGAGGACGCGGTACAGGTCCTCATCGACGATGCCGGCGTCCAGACCGCCCGAGAGGCGCTGGCGGCGCGTGACCGAGTTCGCGAGCAAGCCACAGTGATCGAACGCGAGCACTTCGACGCCGATGGGACGGACTATCGGCTCGTTCGCGTCCTCGACAGTCTCGTTCGAACGGCCGAACACGGCGGTAACGTCGCCGAGACGGGGCTTCGAGCGGCCATCCGAAACGGTGCGATCGTCGATTCGATCACCACAGAGAACGTCGAGGGCAACTCCCTCGACACCGCTGCGGACACGAGCGGGTGAGTTCGATCATCTCGATACCGTCGTGATACCGTCAAAACACGACACTTTCGCCGTCGATCTCGCGTTCGAGTGACGGGGCGTGCGTACCTGCCGTCGAAACCGCCACTGCTGGACGACTGTGGAAACACTTTTGACGCATCTGCCCTTCGCTTGCCAGTATGTCCGAAGACGAGCAGCAAGACGCGGACGGTGTCGCCGTATCGATGGAGATCACGGGCCAGTACGAGGACGTGGTGTCGAAACTGAAATCCGAACAGAGCCGCCCGGACGCGCTCGCGCCGCTTTCGTCCGATCTGGAGACGCTGCTTGACACCGTCAAGCGGATGGGCGGTGGCACACGCAGTGCGATCGCCGACGAACTGCCCGGCGAGATGGCCGCCGAGTACGACGCCGCGGCCGTCGTCGAGACGATGCAGGTGCTCGAACGCTACGATCTGGTGGTCCTCGAAGGCAACACCTGGAAGCCCGGCCCCAGAATCGAGGAGTGAGCCTCGACGCCAGAGGATACAGGTAGTCTCGGCACGTACGACCGGCTATGAGCGAGACAGCAGCCGACGCCGACGGACTCCCGTGGTACCTCAAGGTGATCATGCTGATCGCGGCGCTGGTCGTCCTCTTTATCCTCGTCGTCGATCTGGCGACGTTCGCCGGACAGGTGTAGACCGCACGACCGACCGAGGTGAGCGGCGTTCGACCGTCGTACCAGGCCGCCTTTCGGCGGTCGTAGCGTGTGACATGATCGATTCGAGCGCGCGACGACGCTTGCTCGACGGTACCGCGGCCGACCGATCGTGACGGTTCGACGGGTGAACCACACGACGTTTGGGCGCGTACCGAGTACCGGACGATAGATGGGCCGATTCGACCTGACGATGTGGCAGTGGTTCGCGGTCGGGGGCGTGGTCCTGGCCGCGCTGGTCGTGGCCGGAGCGTTCACGGCCGATGTCGGGAGCGCTCGGCCCGATCCGGTGGCCTTCGACGAGACGGTCGAGGTCGGGCTGACGATGGAGACCGAACAGGTCGTCCGCGAGCGAGAGGTGAGCGTCCCGCGCGCCGAGGTGTTTTACTCCCAGTTCCGGTACGTCGTGGGCTACGCTGGCATCGATCAGGCCGCGGCCGCCCTCGACGCGCCCGACCGCACTCGACAGTTCGGCTACCCGCTCTCGGTGTCGGTCTCGGACTACAGCCAGGTCTCGATCCGCTGTGACGACGACGGCCTGCTCCACACGTCTGCGTCACCGTCGTGGGTGCCCGCCGCCGACGCACACTACGTCGTCGACAGCGATGCCCGAAGCCCCGCCGGGCCGGTGATCGTGCCCTTTGCCGACCGATCGGACGCCGTCGCGTTCACCGGCCGCTGTGGTGGGCGCGTCGTCGACTGGGCGACTGTCCGCGAGCGTCCGGCACCCGACGACGCCGCCCAAGCGGTCCGTGAGCGCGTCGACGCCAGACACGAGCGTGCCGACGAGCAGGTCGGGGCCGCACGGGCGCTGCGCACGCGACCGGTGTCGATAGTCGTCGGCCGCGACGCCCCCACCGTTCAGGCCGCCATCGACCGCGCACCGGCGAACACGACGATCCGACTCCCCGCGGGGAGCTACGACGGCCCGATCACCGTCGACAAGCCGCTGACGCTTCGCGGTGCGAACGCCACGCTCGACGGGGGCGACGACGGCACGGTCGTGACGGTGACGGCCGACCGGGTCGCGCTCGTCGGCGTCGACATCACCGGCGTCGGGAACACGACGCTCGGTGACCCGGTCAACACGTCAGGCTCCTGGGATGCGACGGTCCGAAAGAGCTACGGGCAGAGCGACGCCGCCGTCGCCGCGACCAACGTCTCGATGCCGTACGTCGCCGATCTGCACGTCGAGACGCCCGCCAGCGCGGTCGTCCTCGTTCGCACCCCCGGCGCAGTGGTCGAGAACGTCACCGTCGACGGCACCGACTACTGGCGCGACGGTTTCATGGGCGTCATTGGGATGTACGACGCCGTCGTCGTGCAGCACTCGACGTTCGACGGTGGCCGTGACGGCGTGTATCTCCACCGCGCCGACGGGACGGTCGTCAGGTCGAACACGTTCCGCGACGACCGCTTTGGAACGCATCTGATGTACACCTCCGACGCGCTGATCGCGGACAACCGAGCGCGGGGCCAGCAGTACGCCGGCGTCGTCGTCATGACGAGTCCGACCGGTAACGCCATCGTCGGCAACGACGTGCGCCACTCGGGCAGCGGCATCCTCACCGCTGGCGCACAGAGCTACATCGCGCGAAACGTCGTCGTCGACACGAACCGGGGGCTGTCGACGAACGCCGGTCAGTCGCTGTACGAGCACAACGTCCTCTACCGCAACGAGATCGGCGTGACCGCCTCGACGGTCGTCCCCTCGAATCGGGTCGTCGCCAACGACTTCGTGGACAACGACCGCCCCGCGACGACCGGCCCCGGTCCGCTTCGCATCTACACGCACGCGGGCCGTGGCAACTACTGGAGCGGCGCGTACGACCTCACCGGCGACGGCCCGACGCTGGCCCGGCCGTACTCTCCGACCGACTCGATCGACCGACGACTCCACCGGAGCGATCCGGCCGTCGTCCTGCGTGAGGCCCCGAGCGTCCGCGCTTTGCGGGCGCTGCGCGGGACGACACCGGGCTTTCGCTCCGCGAGTATCGTCGACACCGCACCGCTGACCGACCCTGCGAACCCCGAACTCCTCGCTATGGCACGCAACGAGACGACCGACGGAGGTGCATCGACGTGACGGACGCCCCACTGCGCGCGACCGACGTTCGCCGAACGTACGGCGACGTGACCGCCCTCGATGGGGTCTCACTGACCGTCCCGAGCGACGCCGTGACGGCCCTGATCGGTCCGAATGGCTCGGGCAAGACGACCCTGCTGGAGGTGTTGCTCGGGATCGAACGCGCCACCGCGGGCGATGTCACCTACGCGGACAGCGATGCCCGACGGCAGGTCGGCTATCTGCCCCAGCGCCCGACGTTCCGGCCGGGCGACACCGTTCGCGAGACGGCGGCGTTCTACGCCGCGCTCGTGGACGACGACCCCGACCGACTCCTCGAACGCGTCGGTCTCACGGCCGTCCCGGATCGACCGGTCGAAGCGCTCTCGGGCGGGATGACGCGACTGCTGGGGATCGCACAGGCACTGGCCGGCGACCCGCCGGTGCTGGCGCTGGACGAGCCGGCGAGCGGTCTCGATCCGGCGATGAGCGAGCGGATCTTCGACGTGATCGACTCGCTGTCTGCCGAGGGGCGGGCTGTCGTCCTCAGTTCCCACGCCCTCCCGCTGGTCGAGCGGACCGCCGATCAGGTAGTCGTCATCGAAGCCGGCAGCGTCGCGACGACCGGCACACCGGCCGAGTTGCGCGAGCGGACGGGCGGACCGCTGCACGAGACGTTCGCCGATCTGCTGGCCGATCCGACGGCCGCCGTCGGCGGAGGTGTCGAGACGTGACGACCGCACTGGATCGGTTCTGGACTGTCTTCGCCCGCGAGGTCCGCGGGCTGGTTCGGACGCGCGTCACGGCCGTCCTGTTGGTGACCGTCGCCGTCGCCGTCTTCGGTGTCGCCCGTGCGGGCGGCGGTCCCACCGGCGGGTACGTCCCGACGGTCGTGGACCTGCTCGTGGTCGTTCAGGTGCTGGTGCCCGCCGTCGCGGTCGCGATCGGGTATCGCTCGCTCGCCGACGCAGCCAGCCGAGGCGAGCCGGCGGTTCTGGAGACGTATCCGCTCTCGCCGTGGACCTACGTCGCCGGCGTCTACGCCGGCCGCGCCGTCGCGCTGCTGGCCGTGATCGTCGTCCCCCTGTTCGCACTGGGCGTCCACGTCGCGACGACGGCCGGACCGGAGACGACGGTGCTCGCGAGCCACCGCGGTGTCGACTCGCCGCTGTTGTACGTCCGGTTCGTCGCACTCACCGCCGTCCTTGGTCTGGTCACGCTCGCCGTCGCAGTCGCGCTGTCGGCCGCGGCCAACGCCCGCCGCCGGGCGATCCTGCTGGGGCTGTTCGGTCTCCTGTTCGTCGTCGCGGGCACCGACGTGACGACACTGGCCGCGCTGGACGCCGGGCTCGTGACCGAGTCCACACTCGGGACGGTGCTCGGCCTGTTCCCGTCGGGTGCCTACCGCGGACTCGTGTTCGAACACGTGCTGTACGTCGCTTTCGAGGCCCGCTCCGGGTTCGTGCCGACGGGCGTCGCACTCGCGAGCCTCGCGTTCTGGTGGGCCGGCAGCGCCACCGTGGCGACGCTCTGGGCCGGCTTTCGGTGAGCGGTCGTCGCCGGCCGGGTCTCGCCGAGCCAGTGTGCGTGGCTCACCCGCGGGCGACGACTTCCCGCGAGATATCGGTCGCCGGGATCGTCTGGCCGCCGTAGTCGTCGACGAACGCCTCGGCGTCTGCCTCGTCGCCGAACGGGACCAGCGCCGGTCCCATCGCACCCTGTCCGTCGCTGCCGACGACGACCGTCAGCGCCCCCGTCTCCGTGAACGCGTCCGCGTCGAGGTGTCTGGCGACGACGGCCGCGCCGCCCTCGTCGCTGACCGCGGCGTCGACGCGACTGTAGTCGGTCAGATAGGTCACGGTCGGCGTCCAGCCCTGCTGTTCGGTCTGGAAGCGGTGGCGGTACGTACAGACGGCGCTACAGAAGCGCGCCGGCGGGTCGTGACCCGGTGGGCTGTTGTCCTCGTAGTACGTCTGGCCGGCCGGTCCGGGGTGCTGGCCGACGACCATGCCACACTGATCGCAGTTCTCGCTGCCGTCGAGGGTCACTGGCTCCGGGTCCGACGACTCGCTCTGGCATCCGGCGAGCGCGACGAGCGCGGTCGCGGTGCTGGCGAGCAGTTCGCGCCGGGAACGCGTCGGGTCGATCATACGCGACAGTACGTACCCGCGCGACAAGGGAGTCGTGGTCCGTCTGTCGAACGACCGCGCCGTCGTGGCAGCGACACTCTCACCCGTCCAGCCAGCGCCGCGATCGTCGGTGTTGTGCGGCGACCGTCGCGATGTCGTCCCCGGTGAGCGCACCCCGCTCGGTCAGGATCGCGGTGATCGCGTCCGCGCGCGTCACGTCGAACGTCGGGTTCGCGACCGAGAGCGGTGCTGTGCCGTCGTATAGCTCCGTCGCCGCCCGCTCCTCCCGGTCGACGCTGTCGTCGGTTGCGACCTTGTCACTGGCCGTGACGACGTAGCAGGGAATCCCGACCGCCCGCGCCGCGAGCGCGCTGGCGTGGGTTCCGACCTTGTTGACGACGCGTCCGTCCGGCAGGACGCGGTCGGCCCCGACGACGAGCGCCTCGGCGTCCCATCGCCGGAGTTCGGCCGGGAAGGCGGCGTCGGTCGTCAGCGTCACTGCCGTCTCGTCGGCCAACTCTTCGGCGACGCCGACCCCCTCGCGGCCGGGTCGCGACTCGGCGACCAGCACCGCCTCGGGTGCGGTCTCGTCGATCGCTGCCAGTACCGTCCCCGACCGCGAGAGCGTCGCGATCCGGTCGGGCAATCTGTCGCCAGCGGTCGCTGCCGCTCGCTCGTCGGCCTGTCCCGCCCGTTCGATGCCGTCGCTGGCGGCGGTCTCGACGGCCGCCGGCGTCGCCGCCTCGTTGGCGTCGGCCATCGCACGATTGACGCGATTCGCCACGACGGCCATCGACGGCCGGGCGGCGAGCAGCGACTCGGCCAGCGCCGCGAGTGCCGGCCAGTCGTCGCCGTCGCACTCCCGGCGCTCTCGGTCCCGACGACGCCCGGCGACCGAAAGCGCCGCCTCGTCGCGAAGCACTTCGAGCGCGCGCACCGAGAGCCACGCGGACCCGTGTGCCCGGTCCTCTTGGACGGTCCCGACGCGCGGGCGGACCCGGTCGTAGGCCGTCCATAGCGCCGGGACGCAGTCGCGGCGCAGGATCGCTGTCGGCGGGACCCACGCCCATTCGGCGATCTCGCGGTTTGGTTCGACGGCGCGTGGGTCGGACCGTCCCCGTTCGGCCACGTCGAACAGGAACGGGTGGACCTGCCAGCGCACGCCGAGACCGTCGTCGGGCAGCGTGAACGAGTCGCCGGCCCGGACGAGCGTGACGGCGTCGGCCGGCATGGCGGTCTCCTCGGTGATCTCCGCACGCGCGGCCGCCTCGGGGTTGCGAGTCTCGCCCTCGTCGGTGGCGACGTGGCCGGCGACGCCGCCCCACAGCCCCGCGTACGAGCCGACGGCGTCGCTCCGGCGACACAGCAGCACGTCGCCGCGATGGCGCAGGAAGCAGGTGACGACGGCCCGGTCGTCCATGCCGATACGTCGTCCGGCATGGGAATCAAAGCTTGGGGCAAGCGCCGACCACGACCTTTTCGACCGGTCCACTCGAAGTTAGCACATGGAGATTGCCATCATCAGCGACACGCACATCCCCTCCCGTGCCAGTCACATTCCCGACGCCTTCCGCGAGCGCATCGGGACGGCAGATCACGTTCTCCACGCCGGCGACTTCGATTCGGAAGGGGCCGTCGCGGACGTTCGGCATCTCGCGCAGGCACTGACCGCGGTCCGTGGCAACACCGACCCGAACGTTGGCTTGCCCGAGGTCGCGACGGTCGAACTGGGCGGTGTCACGTTCGTCCTCACCCACGGCACCGGCTCGAAGCACGGCTACGAGGACCGCGTTGCAAACATTGTCCGAGCCAACGCCGACGCCGACGCGGACGCCGTCGGCGTCGCGGGTCACACCCACGAGGTACGTGACACGGTCCACGGCGGCGTCAGGCTCCTCAACCCCGGTTCGGCGACGGGCGCGTCGCCGGCCGCGCGCGCGACTATGCTGCTCGCCACCGTCGCGGACGGCCGGATCGATGTCGAGGTCATCGAGGCCTGATACGGTTTATTGTCGTTGTGTACCGGTGATCGTCTCCCCCGTGACGACGATCACCGGTAACTCGCTACAGTAATCCGTATGAGCAGCCGTTCGGGTCCAGTGGCCCCGTTCGTCGAAAGCGCCGCTGCCGCGGTGAACACGTCGACCATCGGGCCGCGGGCTGCGGTGGTTCGTCCCGCGGCCAGCGTCTGCCCCGCCATGCCTATACGCCCGCCCCGCTATCCTCCCGCCATGAGCGACCCCGGTATCGTGGAGACGGCCGACCCCGGGACCGTGTTCAAGGCTCTCGCTGACGGCACGCGCGTCGATATCCTGCTGGCGCTGTGGGACGCCGACGAGTACACGGCGACGTTCTCGACACTCCGCGATGCGGTCGGTGTGCGCGATTCGGGCCAGTTCAATTACCACCTCGACAAGCTTCGGGACCGGTTCGTTCGCAAGACCGAGGGCGGCTACACGCTGACGCTGGCGGGCAAACAGACGGTCGGGGCGATCCAGACCGGCGCCTACACGATGGAGGGATCGATCGATCCGATCCCGCTGGCCGAACCCTGCCGGGCCTGTGGCGGCGAGCGGACGCTGTACTACGAGGACGAGACCGTCCGCGTCGAGTGTGCCGACTGCCCTGTTACCGCTCGTGCGGGCGTCCCGCCGGGCGTGTTCGTGGGCTACGACCGGGACGCGATCCCGGCCGTGACGGGGCGCTACTTCGCGGCGATCCGCGAACACGTCGAAAACGGCTTTTGCTGGTCCTGTGAGGGGCGTGTGACACCGACCGTTGCGGTCGTCGACCAGCTTTTCGACCCCGACGAACTGCCACACGAACAGTTCCACGACATGCCGTTCGTTCAGTACGAGTGCGAACGCTGCGGTGCCCAGATCACGTCTGACCTCGGGGCGTCGCTGCTTGGCGAACCGGCGGTCGTCGCCTTCTTCTACGACCACGGGATCGACGTTCGCGACCGACCGTTCTGGGAGTACAGCGCAGTCAGCCCCGATCAGTCGTCGCTCCGCAGCGCAGATCCCTTCCGCGCGACGATGACCTACCGCGCCGACGACGAGACCCTGACGCTCGTCGTCGACGAGCACGTCGAGGTCGTGGCCGTCGAGCGCTCGGACGACTGAACTGTCGACCGCCGGCGGTGAAGGAATCTTCAGTAACTGCCGTTACAGAAATATCATTCAGATTACTCTTATGGCGATGCCGGGCCTCTCTCTATCTGTGATGCAACCGTCGATCACCGCTCCGAACGCCCGGCCGCCGACTGCCCGATCCGACCCCACGCTCGCCGGCCTGCTCGGCTATCTCGCGGTCGTGGCTGGTGTGCTGGCGTTCCTGTCTGCACCGCTCGCGACCACTGTCGCGCTGCTGGCCCTCGGGGTCGTCGTCGCGCTCGGACGACTGCTCCCTGTGGCGCGTTCCGCCGCCGGCCGGACCGAGGAACCGGCCCCCGTCGCCTCCGAGACGCCGTCGAAGTAACGTCTCACTGCCTGCTGTCCGCTCGCCCACGGACGCACTACACCGGGGTGGCGAGACCGGTCACAGACGGACAGCCGATCGTCTCGGTGGTACAGTCGGCGACTACCGGCAACGATTGCACGGGGTGGCAGCACCGTCCCCTTTCGGCGTCCTTTTTCCCACCGCCCCCCACGGTGGGGTATGGAAGTCTTCGCGGTCGACGGACTGCCAGAGGTCCGCCCCGGCGACGATCTGGCAGCGTTGCTCGACGAGGCAGCCCAGTTCCGGGACGACGATGTCGTCTGTGTCGCCAGTACCATCGTCTCGAAAGCGGAGGGGCGACAGGCGGATATGGCCGACTTCCCGGCAGGCGAGCGCGCGCGTGCGATCGCCGAGCGAATCGGCGACCTGACCGACGAGCAAAAGGACCCGCGCTTCGCGCAGGCCGTCATCGAGGAGAGCGAGGAACTGTGCATGGAGTGTCCGTTCCTGCTCGCGACCACACGCTTCGGTCACACGACGGTCAACGCTGGCATCGACCGCTCGAACGTCCCCGACGCCGACCTGCTGTTGTTGCCCGAGGACCCGACAGCGAGCGCCGAGCGCATCCGCGCCGGTCTCGACGCCGACCCCGCGGTGATCGTCACCGACACCTCAGGGCGACCCTTCCGTCACGGTCAGCGCGGCGTCGCGCTGGGGTGGACAGGCATCCCCGCGTCGCGTGACTGGCGCGGCGAGTCCGACCGGGACGGCCGGGAACTGGGCGTCACCGTCCAGTCGGTCGTCGACGAACTCGCCGGCGCGGCCAACCTCGTCACCGGCGAAGGTGACGGGGGCACGCCCGTGGCCGTGGTGCGGGACTTCGACTTCGGCGACCACGACGGGAGCGACGCGCTCTTTCGCGACCCCGAGACCGACTTCGTGCGGCAAGCCCTCCGCGAGTGGCAGTACGACTAACCCATGTACGCGATCGAACTCACCCCCGAGCACCCAGTCGAAACGTTGACCGAGATGGCCGTGACCGCAGAACAGGAGGGCTTCGACGCCGCCCTCGCCAGTCACCACTACAACAACCGCGATCAGTTCATGGCGCTCGCGTCGATGGCACAGGCGACCGAGGAGCTACTGCTGGGTCCCGGTATCGCCAACCCCTACGAGACCCATCCGGTGACGCTTGCCTCGCGGGTCGCGACCCTCTCCGAGATGAGCGACGGGCGCGCCCTCTTCGGCGTCGGTCCCGGCGACAAGTCGACGCTCACGAATCTGGGCTTCGACCACGACCGCCCGCTCCGGCGCGTGCTGGAGACGTTCAAGGTCGCACAGCGACTCTGGGCCGGCGAGCGCGTCGACCACGACGGCACCTTCGAGGCCCACGACGCCGGGCTGAACTACGACGCCGGATCGATCCCGGTGTACGTCGGCGCACAGGGTCCTCACATGACCCGGATGGCTGCCAAGCACGCCGACGGCGCGCTGTACAACGGCGCACATCCCCGTGATCTCGAATGGGCAGCCCAACAGGTCGAGAAGGGGAAATCAGAGCGACCGGACGACCGGGGCCAGTTCGATCTGGCGGCCTACGCCAGCGTCTCCGTGGCCGAAGACGAAACTGCGGCCCGCGAGGCCGCCCGCATTCCCGTGGCCTTCATCGCCGCTGGCTCACCGCCGCCGGTGTTAGAACGCCACGGTCTCGACCGGGACCGGGCCGAGGAAGTCGGTGCTGCGATCTCTGCCGGCGACTTTCGCGAGGCCGGCGCGGCCGTCAGCGACGCGATGCTAGACGCGTTCTGTCTCGCGGGCACCCCCGAGACGGTCGCCCAGCGCACCGAGGAACTGCTCGAATACGCCGACAGCGTCGTCTTCGCGTCACCGCTCGGGCCGGACCCCGAGGACGCTATTTCCCTGCTCGGGGCGGCGACTGATTCGATACGTCGGGCATGAGCAGGTCGATGGCCGCACCCAGCGACAGGTAGCCCAAGGCGGCCGACGCCCCGGCGACGAACAGCGCGCCAAAGAGTGCCATCATCAGTGCCAGCGGATCGCCCGTGAAGTGAGTCACGAGGTTGTCGACGAGACCGGCGAGACTGATTGCTTCTTCCATGCTCCCTCGTTTCGACGGCACGCACTTGAGTTGTCTGGATCGACCGCCGACAGTGACAAGAGCCGAGCGACCGAACGGCAGGCCATGGACGAAGACGCCTCGCTGACGGACTTCGTCGGCGACACCGGCGAGGACGACCCGCCCGAGCAGACGGCCACGGACGACGCCATCGATCCACCGGACGACAGTGACGACGAGTCGACCGACGAGGGTACTGGCGCGACCGTCGCTGCCGGGACCGACGGTGCCGAGCGGGTCCCGCCGACGGCGGCCGAGCCAGCGGTCTCGACGGCGGCCTGGTCGCCGGACGGCGACGTGTGCAGTGCCTGCGGGACGGTCGTGGCCCACCGCTGGGAGAGCGACGAGGGGCTGGTCTGTCCCGACTGCAAGGAGTGGTAGGCGGTCGTGCTTGTGACGAGGTAACGGGCAGCAGTATTACATACTGTGGCCCCTTAGGAAGGGCTACGACTGGAATCACGCGCGGTGGTGCAATGGGGTCCCGGTGGCGGGCGGACACCCGAGTCGTGAAACGAAGCGCGCGTGCGTCGGACCGCAATCCATGACAGATACGGACACAACACGAGGGTCACAGTCAGACACCGCCCTCAGTGACGCCAACCGAGTCGCGACGCAGGTGATCGAGAACGTCGAACGGGTCATCGTCGGTCACCACGACGAAATCGAACACATTCTCACGGCGATGCTCGGCGGGGGCCACGTCCTGCTCGAAGACGTGCCCGGCGTCGGCAAGACCATGCTCGCCAAAGCCGTGGCCGCTTCTTTCGACGGTAGTTTCAAGCGAGTGCAGTTTACCCCCGATCTACTCCCCTCGGACGTGACCGGCGTCAACGTCTACAATCAACAGAGCGAGACTTTCGAGTTCCAGCCCGGACCGATCTTCGCCAACGTCGTGCTGGGCGACGAGATCAACCGTGCGCCGCCAAAGACCCAATCTGCCCTGCTCGAAGCGATGGAAGAAGAGCAGGTCACCGTCGACGGGACCACCCGCGGCGTGCCCACCCCCTTCACGGTGATCGCGACCCAGAACACCGTCGAGCAGAACCGCACCTACGACCTCCCGATGGCGGAACTCGACCGCTTCATGAAGAAACTCCACCTCGGGTATCCAAGCCCCGACGACGAGTCGGCGATGCTCGAACGAGTCGTCAGCGACCATCCCATCGAGAGTCTCTCACCGGTCGCCACCCTCGACGATTTCCGACAGGCCCAACAGACCGTCTCGGACGTGACGATCGAGGCACCCCTGCGAGACTACGCCACCCGACTGGCGCGCTACACTCGCGAACACGGGCAACTGGGCGTCAGTCCACGCGGGAGTATCGCGCTGTTGCGGGCCGCACAGGCCCGGGCCGTGCTGGACGGCCGCGAGTACGCTATCCCCGACGACGTGCGGACAGAGGCCCGGGTGGTCCTGCCCCACCGGATTCGCACCGATACGGCCGAACAGACCGGTGGCGAACTGGTTCGGACGGCACTGGATACCATCGCCGTCGAAGGGTGAGTATGAGGCTGACACGCCGTGGAATCGCCGCGCTGGTGGTGGTCACGGCGGCCGTCCTGCTGGCCTACCTTTCGGGGCCGCGCTCGCTCAACGCCGTCGCCGCACCGATCGTGATCGCCGTCGTCGCGGGTGCGCTGCAGGTCAGACGGACCGGCACGCCGACCGTCGAGCGCAGTCAGCCACGACGTGGCTTCCCGGGCGAATCCCGCACCGTCACCCTCACTGTCGAGGGACGCGGCGTCGCCGCGATCACCGAACAGCTACCCGACGGACTCGACGCGACGACCGGCATCGAGCGAACGCTCCCGGCGACGATCAACTACGAACTGGCCTACGAGCGCCGCGGCGTCCACGAGATTCCCGGCACGACGGTCGCCATCCGGGACGTGCTGGGACTGGTCGAACAGCGCCACGAGGTCCCAGCGCGCACGGAGGTCGTCGTCTATCCGACCGTCTACCAACTGGGCGATGCGACGTTCACTCGGTCACTGGGACTGGACAGCGGCGAGCGCAGCGAGTTCGACCGTATCCGGGAGTACGTCCCCGGCGACTCGCTGCGTGACGTTCACTGGAAGTCGAGTGCGAAACGCGACGACCTGCTAGTGACGGAGTTCACGGACCCGGTCGGCGACGACGGCGTCGCCATCGCCGCCCGTGGGACCGAGGGCCACGAAGACGAGATGGCGACTGCGGCGGCGACGCTGCTGGTCGGCGCGCTCCGCGCTGGACTGACGACTGCACTGACAGTCCCGAACGGGACGCTCGACGACGGATACGGCCAGACGCACCAGCAGCAGGCACTGGCACTGCTCGCGCGGGCGTCTGCCGGCGAGGTCCCACAGGAACGGTGGAACGACGCCGACGTACGCATCAGGGCCGACGCGACCGGCGTGACGGTTACGCTGGGCGACCGGGACCACGATCTGGGATCGCTGACGCGCACGCGAGACAACCCACTCGTCGCGGAGGGGGTCGTATGAGTACCGCCGACATCGGAGGGCTTCGCGATCGACTCGGCAGTGGTGCCCAGACGCGCGTGGCGGCGCTGCTGGCCGTGGCCGCGATGCTCACCGCTGCCTTACAGGAACTGTACTTCTTCATCGACGTGGTCGGCGTCCCCGCTCGCTTCCTTGCGGTCGTCGCGGTCTCGCTGCTCGCCGCGACGATCCTCGCTCGCGTTCTCTCGGCTCGGGTTGCCGTCGGCATCGGTGTGATCCTGCTTGCGGTCGGTCTCTGGTGGTACGTCCAGCAGTTGACCGGCCGACCGGCGATCGGTGACCTGCTGACGGACACGCTGTCGTTGCTGACGGGGAACACGCTGTTGCGCATCGCGAACATTCGGACGTGGGTGATCGCGGTCACGCCCGCACCGACGTTCCTGACGTGGTACTTCGCGATGCGTCGGCGGTACGCACTGGCCGTCGCCGTCGCGGGCGCGACGCTCGCCTTTCTCGTGTTGACCGGCGACGCGCGACTCCTCGTGACGCTTTCGGGCGTCATCGCCGGCACCGCGGCGCTTGGCTTTGGCGACTTCGACCGGCGGGGCGAACCGATCGTCGACGCAGAGACGATCCTCGTGACGGCCGCGCTGATGGTCGTCGTCCCCTCTCTCGTGTCGATCGTTCCGGCGGCAGCCGGTGTTTCGGTGGACTTCGGCGGCGGCGGGGCCGACACGCTGGAGGCCAGTCTGCTCCAGTCCGACGACGAACTCACGGTTCAGGGGCCGATCAGTCTCTCGCCGAACGTGCGCTTTACCGTCACCAGTAGCGAGCCACGGTACTGGCGGATCGGCAGTTTCGACCGTTACACGGGCGATGGATGGGTCAGCACGCTCAACAGCCGCAGCTACGGCGGCGGCCAGCTACAGTCGCCGCAGGGACCGACACGGCTCGTCGACCAGCGATTTCGGGCCGAGACCCGGGCGAACGTGATGCCGGCGGCGTGGAAACCGATCCGTACACGGGGGAACCCCGCGACGCTGGTCCAGGGTGACGGGACGCTCGCCACCGAGCAGGCGCTTGCGGCCGGTGACAGCTATCGCGTGACCAGCGCCGTTCCGGCCGCGTCCCCGACACAGCTCAACAACAGTTCGATGGCCTATCCCACGCGGATCAACGAGAGTTTCACGCGTCTCCCCGACAGCACACCGGACCGGGTGCGAGAGCGGACGGCGCGCCTGACAGCAAACGCCCGGACCCCCTACGAGACCGCGCTGACCATCGAGAACTGGCTGCAGAACAACCGCGAGTACTCACTCGACGTACGCGAACCCGAGGGGAACATCGCCGACGCGTTCCTCTTCGAGATGTCGGCGGGCTACTGTACCTACTACGCGACGACGATGGTGACGATGCTTCGCACGCAGGACATCCCGGCGCGACTGGCCGTCGGCTACACCCCCGGCGAGCGCGTTGCCGAGGACCGCTGGGTCGTCCGCGGGCTGAACGCCCACGCCTGGGTCGAGGTGTACTTCGAGGGGTATGGCTGGGTCCAGTTCGATCCCACGCCCGCCGGCGACCGCGAAGCGGTCGAACAACAGAACGTCGCGTCGGCCCGCGAACTCAATCGGACCGGCGTCGACACGAACGAGACCGGCGACGAGGAGTGGTCACCGACGCCGACGGCGACCCCCCGGCCGCTGAACCCGGACAACGAGACGACCACGGTCAACCTCGCTGGGCGGCCCGACGAGGTCACCCGCCCCGGTCCGAGACCGAACGGGACAGGGGCGGCGGACGGCCCGTCCGGTCCCACTCTCACTGGGACCACCACCGTGACGACCGACGCCGGTGGCGGTGTCGGCGGGGCACTCCCATCGCGTCAGGAGACCGCGCTCGGCCTGCTCGCCGTCGTCGGCCTCGCCATCGGCGTCCGCCGGAGCAAGGTCGGCCAGCGCGCGTACCGCACCCTGTGGCTCTACTACCAGCCCCGCACGGACCCCGAGACCGACATCGAGCGGGCGTTTCACCGACTCGTGTACCATCTCGGCAGGGAACACGACCGGACGCGCCGCCCCGACGAGACCGTTCGCGAGTACCTCGACGCCATCGACGCAGACGACCGGGCGCGCGAGGTCGCGACGATCCGCGAACGCGCCCGCTACGCCGGTACAGCCTCCGAAACACGGGCAGACCGGGCCGTTCGTCTGGTCGACGAGATGGTTCGCTGACTGACGCGTACGAAACACCTCCCGACAGTATTTAATACGGTCATTTCGTAAGGCGAACTGTAATGTCGGAAGTGTGCTCGACGTGCGGCCTCCCTGAGGAACTCTGCGTCTGCGAAGACGTGGCTAAAGAGTCTCAGGAGATTAACATCCGCATCGACGAGCGTCGTTACGGTAAGGAGGTAACGATCATCGAAGGGTTCGATCCGAACGACGTGGACATGGACAGCCTGTCCTCTGATCTCAAGTCCAAGTTCGCCTGTGGTGGGACCGTCGAAGACGGTCAGATCGAACTCCAGGGCAATCACACGGGGCGCGTCGAGGACTTCCTCCGCGATAAGGGATTCAACGTCGCCTGAGAACTGACCTACTTGTCGCCCAGCCCGCACGCCGAGCCACAGCGCCGTTGGGCATCGCTAACGACGGCACCTCCCGTGGCGGGTTCGGGTGCCGTGCTGTCTTCTCGCACGGGCTGCCCGTAGCAGACTATTTTTAACTCTTTGGAATCTCTGAAATGAATACGGGAAAGTAATACGTGTTGGCAGAGAGACTACGCGAAGCAGGAGACGATGCGTGAGTTACTGATCGATCCGACTGCGGTGCTCGTGGTCGGCGCTCGCGAGGCCGCGGTCGATGTACTCGAACGGTCGTCAGACGGACCGATCAGCGACGTGCTCATCGTCGACAGCGTGCGTGACGCACGCGAGACGCTGGCCGAGCGACGGGATATCGGATGTGTCGTCATCGCGGCTGAACCCACCGACTCGACGGTCGTGGCTGCGTGTCAGCGCCTGCACGACGCCGACGAGCACCGTCCGATTCTGGTGGCACTCGGTGGCTCGGTCGGACGGACCGAGGCCCGAGCGACCACGGCCGGCGCGGCGGAAATCGTCCTCGACGCGTCGGAGTTGCCCGACCGCGTCGCCGCAGCGATCGACCAGTACGACCGCCGCCGGAACCAGATCGCAGAGAGCAGTATGTTCAGGACGTTACTTGACGGCGTCGAGGGCGCGGTGTACGCCAAAGATCAGGACGCTCGCCACGTTCGCAAGTCCGCATCGCCGGGCGATTTCAGTCCCGACGACTTCATCGGTCGGACCGACATCGACGTGTACGGCGAGTCCGAAAACACCGTGGAGTCCTACGAGGACGACCGCAGCGTCATCGAGACGGGCGAGCCGATCTACGACAAGGAGGCGAGTTACACGACGCCCGACGGCACCCACTGGTCGCGGACGACGAAGCTCCCGTGGGAACACGACGGCGAGGTCGTGGGGCTGGTCGGGTGGACCCGAGACGTGACCGAGACGGTCAA
The DNA here is from genome assembly GCF_058933345.1 of Halomicrobium sp. HArcht3-1. Lineage (NCBI taxonomy): Archaea > Methanobacteriati > Methanobacteriota > Halobacteria > Halobacteriales > Haloarculaceae > Halomicrobium > Halomicrobium sp. HArcht3-1. Next base: position 246,956 of record NZ_JBZYDM010000004.1, read on the forward strand.
GCGACGCAAGCGCCTCGAACGACAGGACGAACGACTCGAACAGTTCGTCCGGTCGATCAGACACGACATGAAGAGTCCCATCCAGATCGCGAGCGGCCGGATCGCGCTCGCACAGGAGACCGGCACCGACGACTGCCTCGAACAGGCGAAGGGAGCCGTGACGCGGATCGACGAAATCCTCGACGACCTCTCGAAGATCGTTCTGGAGGGTGGGGCGCTTTCGCCGGACGAATCGGGCGTCGGCCGGCCCGCCGGGGTGTCGCTCCCGGCGCTGATCGAGGAGGTGTGGGATCTCGTCGGCTTCGACTCGGCGTCGCTGGAGATGGCGTTCGGCTCGAACGCCATCGTCAACACACCCCGGTCGAGCATCCGGCCGGTCCTCGAAAACCTGCTCAAGAACGCAGTCGACCACGCCGGCCCGGACGCGACCGTTCGCATCGGGCCACTGGAGTCGGGTGGGCTGTACGTCGCAGACGACGGTCCCGGGATTCCCCTGCAAGACCGGGAGCGCGTCGTCCGGGACGGCTACACGACGAGCGAGACCGGCACCGGGACCGGTCTCAGCATCGTCACCGACATCGCCGAGCAGCGAAACTGGGAGCTGACCATCACGGAAAGCTGGGCCGGCGGTGCTCGCATCGAACTCAGGAACACGCTCGTCGTGGCCGACCCCTCGATCGCGCGGGCGACCGGCGAAACGGTGGCCCTGACCGAGGGGGTCGACGTGGGTAACAGCAACGTCGCGGGCGATTCGAGGACGGACGGAGCACCGGACCGGTGGCTCGTGTCCGGTTCGGGAAAGAACATCTACGGCGAGTGGAACGAGTTTCACTTCCGCTGTGGCCGTGTCACGGGACCGGTCCGGATCGAGGGCCAGTTCGTCGACCTCGACGGGGCCAACGAGTGGAGTACTGCGGGACTGATGGTCAGGGACAGCCTCGACGAGGCGGCTTCGTACGGCCACATCGGCCGCACCGACGCTCACGGCACGAAGATCGACTGGCGGACGGCACACGGTGAGGACGGGACGACCCGACACCTCGAAGAACCGGATCTCGACGCACCGTGGTACCGTCTGGACCGCATCGGGGACACGCTGAAACTCTACTCCTCGACCGACGGCGAGTCGTGGCAGGCACTCGACCAGCGCCGCCTCCCGCTTGGTGATTCGATCTACGTCGGACTGACCGTCTGTAGCGTCCAGCCCGACGAACTGGCCCGGGCCACCGTCGAGAACGTCTCGGCCGTCCGACTCGACCCCTAGCAGTTACAGCGGCTGATGCCGTCGACGACCACTGAAAGCCCTCGCCCTGCTCGCACAACTTTGCCGCTCGCCGAGCGCGAGCGACAGCGCGCGCCATTCGGTTGTCGTGTTGTACGCATTCGCGCGACCGAACGGTGCGAGGCGCGCCAAAGGCGGGCCTCGAAAGCGAACGGGGAGGAACGACCCGTGAGCGGTTCGCGCCCTGCGCGAACCCGAGCGGGAAAAGATGCTCTCAGAAAAACTGAAAGAGGTCGTCGCGGCCGGCCTCGTGGAGGTGATGGCGGACGGCGTCGTTCAGCGCGTCGGTGTCGCCACGTTTCGCCGAGATGGGGGCGACAGTCTCCTGCCACTGTTGCCAGGGTGGGTACAGGCCGAGCCGATCACAGAGGTCGTTCAGGCGCTCCTCTTCGTCGTCGACCTTGTCCATCTTGTTGACGGCGACGACCGGTTCGACGCCGACCTCCCGCAGGAAGTGGAACATCTCCACGTCGTGGGGAATCTCGTCGGGACCGGAGTGGCGGTCGATGATATCGATCACGGCCTTGCCGTCGACGACGAGGATGCCCACCAGAATCTTGTCGGCGTGTTCCTCGACGTACTGGACCACGTCGGTCTTGATCTGCTCGCGCACCTCCTCGGGGACGCCGTTCATGAAGCCAAAGCCGGGCAGATCGGTCACCATGAAGTCCGGGCCGTTCCAGTCGAAGTGGTTGGGCTTGCGGGTGACGCCGGGACTCTGGCCGGTGGCGACGCTGTGGCCGGTGATCTCGCGCATCAGCGTCGACTTGCCGACGTTCGACCGGCCCACGAGGACGATTTCGCTCCCTCGGTTCGGTCGTTCTTCGAACATACCACTGGTAGTCCGTCGAGCCTGATACGGTTTATTGTAGATCTTTCCCGGTCGACCGCACGATGTCGTGCGGTCGATCGGGAAAACGGCTACAATGCTCCGTATCAAAGCCACAGCGGTCGGTGACGGCGGCGACGCTCTCCCGGCCGGCCCTGTGTGCTCACGGTCGAGGAAAGTGTCTGGCTGGCCGCCCGGTCTCATACCGACGGTTGTCGTTGCGTACCGGTGAGCGTCGCCACGGGGGAGACGCTCACTGGGACATCGCGACAATCGTCCGTATCAATAGCCCAGATAGATCGCCATCGCCTTCAGGATCACGTACACGACGACGACCAGGCCACCAACTGCGACAGCGGCGGACTGCAGGAGTCCGACCAGTCCACCGCCGCTCCCGCCGCCTCCGGTGGTCGTGGTCACTGTTTCGACGCTCGTCGACGTATCAGACTGTGTCGTCGTCGAGGCGGCGGTCGTCGGTGCCTTGCTCTCGGTGGTCTGGGACTCCGTTTCGGTGGCCGTGTCGGCCGTCGTTTCGACAGGCGTCGATTCAGCGGTCGCCGTCGGCCCGTCGGTCGTCGTTTCGACTGCCGCCGTGGCATCGCCGGTGGCGGTGTCCGTCGCGGTCGTATCCGCTGTGTCCGCGATGGGTTCAGCGGTCGTCGGTGTGGCTGTCGTCGGCGTAGTGTCCCGGATGTTCAGTGTGCCACTCCCCGTGCTGTTTGCCGTCTCGAACGTGAAACTGTGTTCACCGGTCCCAAGCGACGCGGTGTCGATGGTGAACACGACGTTCGTCCGGTTACCAGCAGGCAGCGAGAGCGAGCGACTGAAGTAGCCCTCGCCGTCGACCAGGAACTGGAGACGCTGGCTCCCGTCTTGTCGTCCCCTGTTCTCGACGAGTGCCGATAGTTCGACGCGCTCGTCGTCCGTGGTCGTCGTGCGCTCGGGGTCCAGATCGAGGACGGTGAACGTCGGCGCTGCGGGCCGGTCACTTTCGACCGTGATCGATCCGTCCCGACTGTCGTTGCCGGTCGCTATCTCGTATGTATGGGTGCCGAGACCGAACTGTGAGCTGTTGATGTCGGTGAACGACACCGTCTCGCTCTGCCCGGTGTCGAGTGACACGGACGACGTTTTGATCGTCTCGCCGTCGACGATCAGGGAGACAGTGTCAGAACCCGATTCTGACCCGTCGTTACGGACCGTTGCCGCGAGGTCGACAGCCTCACCGGCCAGTACACTCACGTCAGTCTCGTCGAGACTGTCGACGACGATCAATGCGCTGGTCGGCTCGACGGTGAGTCTGCCGGCCCGTTCGTCGTTCTCGACCGTGACGCGATACGTGTAGCTTCCGGGGCCGAACCGTGCGCTGTCGATATCGGCAAAGGTCAGTGTACTGGTCTCGTCTTCGTCGAGCGATACCGTCTGTTCGGCGACCGTCTCACCGCCGATACGTAACGCGACGGTCTCGGTTTCCGAGACGACGCCCTCGTTGCTCACGGTCGCCGAGAGATCGAATCTGGCTCCCTCTTTGACTGCCTTTTTGCTTGGATCGAGACTGTCAACGACGACCGACGAATCGCTCGACGCTACCGTGAGTGTCCCCGTCTGTTCGTCGGCGTCCGTGGTGACGCCGTAGCTGTGATTTCCCACCTCGACCGTGCTCGCATCGAGCGTAAACGAGAGCTGGCGTGACTCGTCAGTGTCGAGTGTGATCGTCTTGCGATCCCGTGTCGTCCCATCGATCAACAGTGAGACGGTTTCGGTCCCCTTCTGGACAGCGTTTCCCACTGTCGTGTTCACGGTGAGTGTCTCGCTTTGATTGACCGTCGTGTCCCCCGGCTGGAAGCGCTCGATCTCGAAACTCGACCCTCCTGAAGCGGTGCCGTTCGGGAACGCGAGATCGAACTGCGTGGTTCCCGATGTCGGGTTCTGGTCCGTCCTGTTCGCCTCGATCCACGATCCGTCGGCCGTCTCGACGTAGAAGCTGACCGGCCCACTGGTGTCGCTGACTCGCAGTTTCTCGTCCAGCGGATCGGCGCCGCCGTACGTGCCATCACGGACGGTGATCTCGTCTTCGACCGTTCCATCGACAACCCCGACGATCGTCGTACCATCGGGCAGGCTCGTCCCGTCTTCCGTCACTGCAGCCCCGTAGTAGGAACTCGGGGCTCCTTGTCCCGCCGCGAGACCCGTTGTGGCGAGACAGAGCAGTACTACTACCAGCAACTCGTACCACGACTTACTCATCGATTGTCTCCTGTGGGCTTATTCGGTCCTGTTACCCGGCTCGTACCGTCTCACCTCGACGTTGCGGTACTCCTCGCTGTTCTCTATGTAGACGAAGTAGGCAGTGTAGGCTGTCACGTCTTTCGTCCCGGCGACTTCGTCGTACGCGGACGTATTCGTCGATTTGTCTAGCTCGACCGAACTGTCACGAACCCACGCCTCGACGTTACTGTTCCCGTCGACCGAGACCGCGCCGCCGAGGTCGTCCGAAATCTGCTTACTGTTCGTCGCTGTCAGGTCGTGGGACGCGCCAACGAGGTTGAAACCCTCGTGGAGCGTTCGCGCGTCGACACCCGCCGAGACACTGGTGTCGAACACGTAGCCGATTCTCGCATCGTCGCTCGCGCCCTCGATGTAGTACCCTTCGCCGGCTTCCTGTATCGCCGGCGTCACCCACTCGCTACTGTTCGGTCCGACCGTGGGATCGTAGGTGATCGCCTGGTTGACCGATTCGAACACCGGGTCTCGGTCGAGTGCCATTGGCGTCGACTGCACCTGATACCCCTTCTGGAGGCTCTGTGCCTCGTGGACGAGTTCGACAGTGGCGGTCGCGGCGTCGTCACGCGTCCCGGCGATTTCGACGGTCGCGTCACCGGTGGCGGTGTCATTCGAGAGGTTCGCGACCGGATCGACCGTCGTTTCGAACGTGCCGCTGGTCACCGTCGCCGTTCCGGCGACTTCCCCGGCGATCTCGATATCGACCGTCGTCGGGCCGTTGATCGTCCGCCCTCGCGGGTCGGTGATTCCACTTCCTTTGACCGTCACGCCGGTGTCGTCGTCCCGGACGATGCCCACGAAGTCGTGTTCGATCGAGAGCGATGTGACGTTGTCGACGCTCGTTTCGAGCGTGATCGCATCGGACACCGTCGAATCCTGGCTGTTCCCGAAGGCATCCGTCGCGGTCACGGTCATGTCCAGTGACCCGTCGGTGGCTTCCGGCTCGTCGACCTGCACCGTTGTCGTGTAGTTGCTGCCGTTGTCGAGCGCCAGCGGTTCTGTCTCGCTGCCGCCGAGGGCGCTCGCGTCGACGGTGACCGTGTCGACGCCGCTGGTCGCGTCGGTCACGTCGGCGGTGACGCCGACCGTGTCGCCCGCGGTGACAGTACCGTCACCGTCGGACTCGTCGGTGACGCTGACGGTGCCGATGCTCGGGGCCGTGCTGTCGACGGTGTACGTGATCTCCGTCGTCGAGCCATCGGGCTGGGGAACGACCGTCTCTCTGGTGTTGTTGGCGGTATCGTTCACGACCAGACTGATCTGGTAGGTGTCATCAGTGCTGATGCCATTCGCGGCCGTGTCGTAGCTCCAGTCGCTCGTTCCACTGAGCGCGATTCGTTGCTCACTGCTGACGAACGACCTGCCGTCGTAGTACTTGCCGTCGCTCTCTCGCTCGATCACGATTTCGACCGTATCGACCGCCGTATCGTCCGAGGCCGTGCCGGAAACCGTGGGCTGACTCTGTCGATCAGCGTTGTTGCCGGGATCGTCGATCGTCGCCCTCGGCTTGGTATCGTCGACGACGAAGGTGTCGCTCTGTTCTGCGCTGGTGAAGCTATCTGCCTCTTGGGCGAGGACCGTCGCCGTCCCTTCGTCGAGGCTGTTGTCACCACCCTTGAAACTCTGCTTGCTGAGGTCGATGGTGACCGTGAAGTCCTTGGCGACGTCTTTCGTCACCGTCGCCACGTCACCGTCGGCCGGGTCCTGAATCAGGAACGTGACCTTGCCGGCGGCACTCAGGTTCCCGTCGACGGTAATCTCTCCGTCTGACTGTGCGGCGTCAGTCGTGACCTCGAAATCGTCCTGCACCGCCGCCGTGGCTGGCCCGACGGGGAGCGCGAGTACCGAGCCGATGACCAGGAGGGCAACGAGGAGCGTGCTCGCACTTTCATTGTTCATTGGTAACAATACCTCCTCCAGCTTTCTGTCGTCGGTCGCTCCCGTTCGTTCGAACCGCTCTGCATCGCGGGGGTAACTGGCTGCAAATCCATCTTATCAGTGCTGAACGAGACAGTTAACATAAAACCAAGCTATCAATTATCAAATGTGAATACGGGTTGTTTTTGTACCCCTGTCTGTCCCTGTCTCGTCTCGTTTTCTCACCGATGGATTTATGCTCTCTGTCGGGTTGCATAAGGATAACATGGGCTGACTATACGGTCAGTCAGCCTCGGACGACCACTTATGGATTCAGTGACAATCGGCATCATCGGCGCAGGGAATCGGGGACAGGAACACGTCGCGAAGTACGCGGCCGTCGACGACGCGACGGTCAAGGCCATCGCGGACATCGACACCGAGGCGGCCGAGGCACTGGCCGACGAGTACTCGATCCCGGACGTGTACGGTGACTTCGAGGAGCTGCTCGCAGACCCCGAAATCGACGCGGTCAACATCTGTGTCCACAACAATCTCCACGAACCGATGGCCGTCGCGGCCTTCGAGGCCGACAAGCACGTCTTCTGTGAGAAGCCACTGGCAGGGAGCTACATCGACGCCAAACGCATCGTCGACGCCGCCGAGGACGCGGGCAAACTGCTCGCGGTCCAGAACCTCCAACTGTTGACACCCGAGACGCAGGCCACGAAGACCTTCATCGAGTCGGGGGACCTCGGCGATGTGTCGTTCGCTCGCTCGGTGTACTCTCGCCGACGAGGCCGGCCCTACGTCGACGGCTACGGCACGCCCGCCTTCGTCTCGAAGGAATCCGCCGGCGGCGGTCCCGTCTTCGACATCGGGGTCTACGAGATCGGTCGACTGCTGTACCTGCTGGACAACCCCGCGGTCGAGCGCGTCAACGGACAGGTCTTCGACTACACCGAGGACAGCCTGAGTGAGGATCTGACCGGTGACAACGCCGACCTCTATCAGGAACGCCTCGACGAATCGGGCCACGACGTAGAGGACGCCGGCACCGGCGCGGCCCGACTGGCGGACGGCTCACGGCTCGAAGTCCGGGCCGCGTGGCACGCCTATCAGCCGGACGAGCGTACCGTCGTCAGCGGCAGCAAGGGCGGCATCGCGCTGGACCCCCTCGAACTGTTGACGACGATGAACGACTACGAGACGACCGTCGAGATCGACGTGGACGGCTTCGAGACCCGCCACGGGCTGATCCGGGGCGACAGCGGCTACGAGGTCGACGAGCGCCCGAATCAGTACGATCACTTCGTCGCCGCTATCCGCGGGGAAGTCGAGCAAATTCCGACCGACGAGATCGCCCTGAACTCGATGCTCGTCATGGAAGGCATCTACCTCTCTGACGAACTCGGTCGCGAAGTCACCGCCGAGGAAGTGGCCGACCACTCCGTCTCGCGCTCGATCGACCTGTAGGACCGCCGACGAACGGCCACTTGGGTGCCCGCTCGAACGCAACTTTTTGTCGACCGGGACTGTACCGTGTGCTATGCCAACAGACAGACTGGGTGTCGGGTTCGTCGGTGCTGGCTTCATCACACGGGAGTTCCACGCGGCGACGTTCGAGCGCATCCGCGACGCGGACGTGACGGGCGTGATGAACCCCACCGTCAGCAAGGCCGAAGACGTGGCCGACGCCTGCCGCGAGGCGGGCAGTGGCGACCCAATCGCGACCGGGGACGTACGCGACTTGGTCGCCCACGAGGACGTGGATGCGGTGTGGGTCACCTCGCCCAACCACACCCGGGTCGAGACGGTCGAAGCCATCGTCGAGGAACTCGAACAGGGCGGAGCCGAGTTGTCGGGCATCGCCATGGAGAAGCCCCTCGCTCGCACGGTCGGCGAAGCCCAGCAAATCGTCGACCTCGTGGACGGGACGGACCTCAACCACGCCTACCTCGAAAATCAGGTATACATGCCCGGCGTCGACCGGATGAAGGAACTACTCTGGGACTCCGCCGAAGGCGCGGGCAGGCCGTACCTCGCACGCTCGGCGGAGGAACACGCCGGTCCCCACTCGTCGTGGTTCTGGGACCCCGAGCGACAGGGCGGTGGCGTCCTCTCTGATATGATGTGTCACTCCCACAAGGTCAACAGACACCTCCTCAGCCGGCCCGGCGAGGACGATCTGGAACCGATCGCAGTGACCTGTGACATCTCGACGCTGAAGTGGGGTCGCGAGGACTACACCGCCGAACTGGCCGACGAGTACGACGTGGACTACCACGGCTCGCCCGGCGAGGACTACGCTTCTGCGAGCGTGTTCTACGAGACACCCGAGGGCGACCTCGTCGTCGGCGAGGCAACGAACTCCTGGTGTTTCGTCGGCTCTGGCCTGCGCATCACCATCGAACTGCTCGGGCCGGAGTACTCGGGGACGATCAACACGCTCGAATCCGGGACGGACGTGTTCTTCTCGGATCGGGCCGCGGAGGGCGCGGGCTACGTCGTCGAGAAGCAGGCCGCAGACCGCGGGAAGATGCCCGTCCTGCCACAGGAGGGCGCGACCTACGGCTACGTAGACCAGAACGAACACGTCGTTTCGGCCTTCCGGGCCGGCGAGCACGCACGGGAGGACCTCCACGACGGACTGGAGGTGGCGAAACTGGTGGCGGCCTCGTACCTCGCGGCCGAACGCGGCGAGCGCGTCGACTTCGACGATGCCGATCTCTCGGAGTACGTCCCCGAACCCGCTCGTGGGGAGTTCGAGGCAGGTCCAGCGGGCATCGAGCGGTAAGCGAGCCAACGCCCGCTGGACTGTCGGTGCAAACGGGCATCGAGCGGTGAGCGAGCCAACGCCCGCTGGACTGTCGGTGCAAACGGGCATCGAGCGGTGAGCGAGCCAACGCCCGCTGGACTGTCGGTGCAAACGGGCATCGAGCGGTAAGCGAGCCAACGCCCGCTGGACTGTCGGTGCAAACGGGCATCGAGCGGGAGCAGTTCAGGACCGCTGGTCCCAGGCCGGCACGTCCTCGGGGAACCGCTCGCGATTGCGCTCGTAGTAGCGGGCGACGAAGCCGACGAAGGCGAACTTCGACGCCATCGAGCAGGCAGTACAGAGGACGGTCCGAAGCGGGCGCTGGCGATAGGCACAGTACACCGCGTAGGCCGTCACCGGTCCGTTGACGTAGTTCAGCAGGTCGATCGCCTGGCGGCCCTCTTTGTGATTGTAGTACATCCGCTCGCCCAGCACGACCCGGGTCATCCACGCGTCGGCGTCCTCCGGCGGCGAGAACAGGACGGGGTTGACGACGGTGAACGCGAGGACGGCGGCAACGACGCGGGGTCGTCGCGCGTAGATCCCGCACATCAACATCGGGAGCGTGACGACGCGTGACCAGCCACTCCACGGGTTCGCGTGGCGCTGCCAGGCCCACGTTCCGAGACGAGCGCGCACCGAGTCGTCCGTGTCGCTTGCCGCCTGCATCACGTTGTCATTTCAGTGGCGCGTTCTTGGCTCTTTGCCCGAGCGACCCCGCAGTGTTCAGAGAAGCAACCTCAGTCTCAGACTTGCAGACACCGAAAGCCCTCGGCCCGCTCGGTGGTTCTGTGGCGGATATCCTCACTTCGTTCGGATAGTGCCGCTGCAGAACCACCGACCGCGCCTCGCCCTTTCATCCGCCAGGACCCGGCTGTTCGGCCGTCTAAACCCTGGTTGATGAAAGGGCGAGCGTTGCGTGGCGGCTGCGCCGCCACGTTATAGCCGGCCGGTGGAACCGGCCGGCCCTTGCGGGAACCCCGGCGACGCAAGCACCCACTGGAGCGCAGCGAGCCGCGGGACCGCAACACGCGAGGGCTTTCGGTGGCTTGTTGCGACCACTCCTGGTCTCTTATCTGAACACTACCAGCGACCCCACCGTCTTTTGCCGGTCGCGCTCACAGAGGGGGACGTGCGACTCGTACAGGTGACGATACCGGCGGGAAAGCGCGAGACGATCCTCCGGGCGCTGGACGACGAGGGGATCGACTACGTCGTCAGCGACGAGACGAGCGGTCGCGAGTACACCGGTGTCGCGTACTTCCCGTTGCCAAACGAGGCCGTCGAGCCGGTTCTCGAACGGCTGCGTGAGGTCGGCGTCGACGAGGACGGGTATACGGTGATCGTGGAGGCCAACACCGTCGTTTCGCGTCGGTTCGAGGAACTGCAGGAGCGCTACGCCGAGGAGGAAGACGAGGACCGGATCGCCCGCGAAGAGCTGACCGCCCGCGCAGGGGACCTGGCTCCGGCGCTGTCGACGTACGTCATCATGACCGTCGTCAGCGCCGTGATCGCCACCGCCGGACTCTTGCTCGATTCGCCAGCGGTCGTCGTCGGCTCGATGGTGATCGCGCCGTTGATCGGGCCGGCGATGGCGACGAGTGTCGGCACCGTCGTCGACGACCACGACATGTTCCGCCGTGGGGTCAAACTGCAGGTGCTGGGGCTGGTGGTCGCAGTCGCCAGCGCGGGATTCTTTGCTTTCTTCATTCGCTCGGTCCACCTGATCCCGCCGCTCACGGACGTGACGACGGTCCCAGAGATCCGCGAGCGTATCGCGCCCGACTTCCTCTCGCTCGTGGTCGCGATCGGCGCGGGCGTCGCGGGCGTGATCAGCCTTTCGACCGGTGTCTCGACGGCGCTCGTCGGCGTGATGATCGCCGTCGCGTTGATTCCGCCCGCCGCGACCGTCGGCATCGGACTGGCGTGGGGCCAGCCGCTGGTGTCGCTCGGTTCGGCGATCCTCCTGCTGGTGAACGTCCTCTCGATCAACCTCGCGGCGCTCGTCGTGCTGTGGTACAAGGGCTATCGACCGAGTCAGTGGTTTCGGACCGACGACGCTCAGAGTGCGACGATCACGCGCATCGGTGTCTTGTTCTCGGCAATCGTCCTGCTGTCGGTCTTTCTCGGCGGCGTCACGCTCGATTCGTTCGAGCGAGCCACTACCGAACAGGAGCTGCGAACCGGGGCCGAGGAGATCGTCGTCGAGGCTGGCGCGACGGTGGTCGCCATCGATGTCGAACACACCAACACGGCCGTCTTCCAGCAGCCCAGTTCCGTCGTCGTCACCGTCGGCGTTCCACCGGACGACCCACCGCCCGACATCACCGGGGAACTGGACGCGATGGCCGATCGAATCGCCGGCCGGAACGTCGATACCGAGGTTCGATTCGTCACCGTCGAGCACGCCCAGTAGATCGTTCAAAACATGCTTTGACCGTCCACGAGGGCTTTTAGGATGGGTGCTGTCGGTGACAGTGTATGCGACGCACACTTCCGATCGTCGCCGTGTTCGCCGTACTGCTCGCTCTCAGCGGCTGTACGGGCGCGCTCGGCGCAGATGGCAATCCAAGTTCGGCAGCGCCACAGCAACCGTCAGTAGATAGCAACAGAACCGTCGACGTCTCCGCGAGCGGCGCGGTCAGCGCCCAGCCCAATCAGGCGGTCGTGCGCGTCGGCGTCGAAGCGACGGGTCCCGACGCCGCGACGGCACGTCAGCGACTCGCCGCGAACGTGACGACGCTTCGCGACGCCCTCAAGGAGATCGATGGTGCGACGGTGACGACCAGCGGGTACGACATCCGCGAGGACTACCGCCGACCGCGCGAGGAAGGGGAAGACCCCCAGACCCGCTACATCGCCCGCCAGCGATTCGAGATCACGATCAACGACACCGACGACGCCGGCACGGTGATCGACACGGCCGTCGCCAACGGTGCGACCCGCGTCGACGGCGTCCAGTTCACGCTCTCGGCCGACCGCCGTGACGAACTCGAAGAGAAAGCTCTGACGGCCGCGATGGATCGCGCCCGGACGAAAGCGACGACGGTGGCCGAGAGTGCGAACCTGACCGTCGACAGCGCCCGGAAGATCACGACCGTCGAGCGCCGCTACGGTGGCTACGAACTCGCCGCGACCGAGACCGCTACGGCCAGCGATGCCAGTACGACTATCGACACCGGATCGGTCACCGTCTCGGCACAGGTCCACGTCACCTACGAGGCAAGCGACGAGTAACGGCTCTCACACGCCGTCCCGTGCGCCCAGTCTCAGTCCAGCCGTCCGTCCAGCAGTTCGCTGACGACCTCGCCGGGTGACCGGCCGTCGATCGCTGCCCGGCGGCGCAGTTCTCGGTACACCTCGGGATCGAGTTCGAGCGATAGCTCTCCGAGGCGCACCCCCTCGGCTTCGAGTGCGCGTGCGACCGACTGGCCGTTGTTCACGTCACTGGCGACCGAGCGGACCTGCCGGACTGTCATGTCGTGGTCGAGGATCGCCCAGGCCAACTGGAGGCGTGCCTCGCCCCCGACGCGGGCGATGTGCTTGGCCGCCGTCGGCGCGATGTGACCCATCGCGACGTGACGGCGGATCGAGTTCGGGAGGTCGTGTACCCGGGACCACTTGCGGATAAAAGAGACGGTGGCGTCACCGCCCGCGCGCTCGGCGGCGGCCTTGTACGATCCCTCGCCCCGGACCAGCGCCGCACAGGCGGCCGCTCCCCGTAGCATGTAGACGTTGTCGTCGGCACCGGCGGTGTTCTCTGAGAAGGCGCGCACTGTCCGAGCGGCGAGTTCGAGGCTCTCCGGGTCGTCCGGGTCGAACTCGACGGCCTCCTCGGCGCGCTGACCGGTCAGTGTGGGGTCGCCCCGGATGACGGGCTTGCCCACCGGGGACTCGCGCTCGGCGTGGCTCGGGCCATCCTGGCCATCGGCAGTCATCACTTACCGTTGGGAACGATCCGATAAAAGCGTCCGGTCCGCTGTGTGTTTCCGGTACACGACAGCCCGGTCACTGACTCGTCTACTCTGGCGTTGCCACCGGGCGAAAACAGCATCGGATGCGTCGGCGTGATCAGTCGTCCACGCCGGCTCAGGTGTCGACGACCGACGAAACTGGCATCGGATGCGTCGGCGTGATCAGTCGTCCACGCCGGCTCAGGTGTCGACGACCGACGAAACTGGCATCGGATGCGTCGGCGTGATCAGTCGCCCACGCCGACTTTGGTGTCGATGCCAGACGAAACTGGCATCGGATGCGTCGGCGTGATCAGTCGCCCACACCGACTTTGGTGTCGATGCCAGACGAAACTGGCATCGGATGCGTCGGCGTGATCAGTCGTCCGCCGCGGCGTCGTCACGGTTCTCCGAGAGGTGCTCCCAGATCTCGGTGCAGCCGCATCCGTCTTCGACATCGTCGAGGTGGTCGGTTGCTGGCTCTTCTGCTCTGGCGTCTGCATCTTCACGTGAATTCTGTTGTGCGTTGGTCATTGATGATCCGTTGCGCCGCCGGGCGACGCGCTCTTTCGGTATCCACCTGTTACGCACATACCTCCTTAAAGCCGCCCTCCCCTGTAATCTTGACCAGCACTCCCGTTTGCCGGCAACCGATGCAGGTATCTTGTACGGTCTCGGCGCTGGAACGAACACTGTCATCGACACGCATGCACCGCAGTAGGGGAACGGGTTCGGTCCGATCCCGGCGAAACTTGGGGACGCCGAACGACTCAGGTGGTCGGCGAATCTAATGACATGTAATGACGACCGACGTTCACCAGCTCGACGACGGGGCCTGGATCAGCGTCAACGACTCCCGGGAGGTGAACGTCAGCGACCTGTGGTTGCTGGCAAAAAGTGACTTCTGTGGGTGTGAAACGACCGATTTCCTCGCCGAGGGGTTCGTCGACACCGGCGTCGACCACCCCAATATCGAGGCTCGCATCGCCGGGCGCTGTATCGCCTGCGGAACTGAGGGCGTCACCGACTGGCTGACAGTCGGGCGCGTCATCGACCCCGAATCCGGGGAATTCTACGGCGTCGTCCACGACAGCGTCCACATCCCGGCCGATCGCCGCCGTGTGACCGATCCCGAATAGGGGGCAACAATTTCCGGTTACGGGGAGAGGTGGGGAGCCTTGACGAGAAGGCGTGTTGTATATGGGAGCCACTCTAGGAGTGGATACACTACCGATGCCCACGAAAGTCGAGAACTGGAAGGACGAGGTGTACGGGAACGAGATCAGGGAGCATCTGCTGGAGTTCGCCGAAGAAGGCTGGGACGCGATCCCCGAGGACGAACAGGACGCCTGGTTCGAGCGCTTCAAGTGGTGGGGCCTGTACCACCAGCGCTCCGGTCAGGAGTCCTATTTCATGATGCGGATCGGGACACCCAACGGCGTCATCGAGCCGGGCCAGCTCGAAGTCATCGCCGAAGTCGCCGACAAGTACGCCCGCGGACCGGCCGAGAACCCCGAGTTCGGTGAGGCGTACTGTGACTGGACGACTCGCCAGTCGATCCAGCTTCACTGGATCAAACTCGAAGACATCCCCGAAATCTTCGAGAAGCTCGAATCTGTCGGTCTCTCTACCCAGCAGGCCTGTGGTGACTCCTGGCGGAACATCGTCGGCTGTCCCGTCGCCGGCAAGGACAAACACGAACACATCGACGCCTGGCCCGTCGCACAGGAACTCAACGAGACCTTCAAGGGTGACGACGACTACGCCAACCTCCCGCGCAAGTGGAAGGTCTCCGTGACCGGCTGTGACGAGGGCTGTGGACAGGGTGACATCAACGATCTGGCCTACGAACCCGCGGAAAAGGAGATCGACGGCGAGACGAAACTCGGCTTCAACATCCGCGTCGGTGGCGGTCTCTCCCGGAAGGAGCCACGCCTCGCCCGCGACATCGACGTGTGGGTGCCCCCAGAGAAGGCAGCCGACATCGGCCACGGCATGTCTGCACTGTTCCGCGAGTACGGCGACCGCGACGACCGCTTCAACGCCCGCATCAAGTTCCTCATGGACGAATGGGGTCCCGAGAAGATGCGCGAGGTCCTCCAGGAGGAGTTCGTCGACTTCGAACTCCACACCGCTGGCGAAGACATGCGCGACCAGTACACCTACAACGCCGGCGGCAACGAGCACGGCGACCACGTCGGCGTCCACGAACAGCCAGACGGCAACTACTACGTCGGGCTGGACGTCCTCGTCGGGCGGATGGGCGTCGACGACGTGTACGAACTCGCCGACCTCGCAAACGAGTACGGATCGGGTGAAGTCCGACTCACTCAGCGCCAGAACATCATCGTCACGGACGTGGACAGCGACCGCCTCGACGCGTTCCTCGACGAGGACCTGCTGGAGGACTACTCCCCTGACCCCCACCCGTTCATGCGTGGCTCGATCGCCTGTACGGGCACGGAGTTCTGCTCGCTGTCGATCGTCGAGACCAAGAACCGACAGGTCCGCTACGCCCGCTGGCTCAAAGAGAACGTCGAGCTTCCGGAAGGTGTCGAGGACTTCCACATCCACCTCTCGGGCTGTACCGCCTCGTGTGCCCAGCCCCAGATCGCAGACATCTCCCTGCGCGGGATGAAGACTCGCAAGGACGGCGAACCAGTCGAGGCCTTCGACATCGGTCTGGGCGGCGGTCTCGGCGAGAACCCCCAGTTCGCCGACTGGGTCGAGATGCGCGTCGCCGCCGACGAGGTCCCGGGCTACATCGAGAACCTGCTTTCGGCCTTCGAGGACCAGCGCGACGGCGAGGAGACCTTCCGCGAGTTCGTCGCCGCCCGCGACGAGGAGACGCTGCAGGATCTGGCCGATCCGGAAGAGACCAGCTACGACGACCCGTACCTGGGCAACACGAAGATGACGTGGTACCCCTACGTCGAGGACAGCGACATGCAGTCCTCGCCTGCGCCGACCGACGCCAACGACGAA
Source organism: Halomicrobium sp. HArcht3-1 (assembly GCF_058933345.1). Lineage (NCBI taxonomy): Archaea > Methanobacteriati > Methanobacteriota > Halobacteria > Halobacteriales > Haloarculaceae > Halomicrobium > Halomicrobium sp. HArcht3-1. The sequence continues at coordinate 262,963 of NZ_JBZYDM010000004.1, forward strand.
CCGCTCCCCTCTGACGACTAGTCGATCTCGCTTCTATCGACACTTCTTCTCTCTGTGCTCTCTCATCGGCCGCGAGCGACAGCGAGACCCACGAGCACTGAAAACCCTCGCCACGCTCGGTAGCAATCATCGGGCTCGCACTCAACAACAGCAGCGAGCACTGAAAGCCCTCGCCACGCTCGCGGTCGCTGGGCGACATATCTTCGCTCACGCTGTTCACGTGTCGCTTCGCTCCCGTTCACTTCGAGGCCCTCGCTTCGCTCGCGCCTCGCATCGCTCTGATAGGGGCCGCCCAGCGACTCCACTTCGACGCGAGACGTGGCTCGCCCTTTCATTCCGCCAGGACAGCACCACAACTGCTTCGTCACCGCGATCCGGCCTTTCCCCGTGTTCGCGCGATGGAACGCGCTCACGGCCTCTGCGGTGCGGTCAGGAAGCGTGATTCGCCCGACAGGGCGAATCCGGGGAGGAGTGGCGGACTCCCTCACGAGCGCGCTCCGTCGCGCTCGCACTGCGTCACCTGGTGGACGAACGGGCGAGGGTGTTCAGTTGTGGGTGGCAGAAACAGGTGCTGTAGAGCAGGGTGAGAGCGTTCCGTTGATGATCGCTGTTTCGACACGAGGGCGGACCGAGAGCGTTCAGCCGACTCATCGAACAGCAGTGACGCCGAGCCAGAACTCCGCGCTTAAGTCCGACGGGCGTGTGAATCCGGTATGGTCGATCGCATCATGACGGTCAACGCGTACACGACCTTCGACCTGCTGGAGGGAACAGTCGAGGGGCACGGCTTCGAGGAGTCCGCCTACACCGTTCTGAACGTCAGTACCGACACCCGAACGAATCCCGACGCCGTCGAGATTCAACTGGAGATCGACAACACCGAGATCGACGCCGTCGAGCCACACGCAGACACCGTCACGCTCACCCCAGCGCAGGCCCGCGAGATGGCCGCCGAGCTAGAGAAGTACGCCGACAAGGTCGACGCCGACGACGAGTAGGGCTGTTCTCGCGAACCGCCGGCCGGCATCGGGACGAACGATCCCATAGTTCTTTGGTGTGTCGTGACATACCGCGGGGTATGTCCACCGACTCACCCGGGAACCCGGCGTCCCGTGAACTGGGCTTTTGCCCGTGCTGTGGGTATCGGACACTCCCCGAGGGCCAGCCCGGCTCGTACGAGGTCTGTCCGGTGTGTCACTGGCTGGACGACCCGGTCCAGTTCGGCGACGACCAGTACGTCAGCGACACCAACCACGTCTCGCTCAGCGACGCGCGCGCGAATTTCGCGGAACACGGTGCCTGTCTGCCCGAGGCGGCCGATCAGACTTCGAGCCCCGACGACGCTCCCCGGGACCCCAACTGGCCCTATGCCGAGGAGTGACTCCGACACTGGCAATTTCACTTCGGTGAACGTCACTCCGGGCACGATGCTCGTCGAACGCTGCCTACCCGACGTTCTTCCCCGGCAACAAAACGATTAACACCACGTGTACTCCCTTGCTAAACGATGTCCCATCCTACCTGCCAACTCTCGAGCGGTGACGAACTCCCACTCGTCGGCGTCGGTACCTGGAATATCCACGGCGATACTGTCCGCGATTCGGTTCAGGCCGGTCTCGACGCGGGCTACAGCCACGTCGACACCGCCGAAGGGTACAAGAACGAGCGCGAGATCGGCGACGCCATCGCCGAGTACGACCGCGATGACCTCTTCTTGACCTCGAAGGTCCTCCCGAAACACCTCGACTACGAATCGGTGATCGAGTCCTGTGAGGCATCGCTCGACCGACTCGGCACGGAGTATCTCGATCTGTATCTGATCCACTGGCCCAACCCCGCCATCTCGCTGCGCGAGACACTTTCGGCCATGGCCACCCTGCACGACCGCGGCCTGATTCGCAACGTCGGCGTGTCGAACTTCAGTGCCTACCAACTCAGCGCCGCCCACCACATCAGCGACGTGCCCATCGCGGTCAATCAGATCGAGTTCCACCCCTACTTCCAGCGCCCCGACCTCGTCGAGTACTGCCGCGAGACTGACACCGTGATCGAAGCGGCCGCGCCCCTCGCCCGTACCGAGGTCTTTGACGACCCTGTCGTACAGGAGTTGGCCGACACGTACGAGAAGTCCCCCGCACAGATCGTCCTCAAGTGGGCCGTCGAGCAGGACGTGGTCGTCCTGCCGAAGTCCTCCTCGCCCGACCGCGTCCGACAGAACGCCGCGCTCTTCGACTGGGACCTCGCCCCCGAGGATCGCGAGCGCCTCGACGCGCTCGACCGCGACCAGCCCGTGTACGATCACCCCGCACGCGACTGGACTGGCGACACGTACGGTATCTCGCAGTAAGGAGAGCCATACTAACGACTCCGGTCACGAATGGAACCACCGCCACCACTCGGCCGCTGGGACTACGCCGCTGGCGCGAGCGTCGTCGTCTTGCTGACGCTGGCGTACCTGCTCGTTCCCGACCCCGTCCTCCAGTACGGCGTCTGGCTGGCAGTCTTTTGCATCTGGATGGCCTGGTTCGTCTTCTACGGGACGAAGTGGCTCTACGGTGTCGAGACCTGAACCGCGTCGGAACCCCAAGGAATAGGTACTGCTCTACTCTCCTTCCAATAATGGTCTCTGACATCGACCTCGACGGCGCCGCCGAAGATCCGCCCCTCGTCTGGCTCTCTGTCGCCGTCACCGGCCTTCTCTTCGTCGTTGCGGGCGTGCTCGCCTTCGTCGTCGATCTGGTGGGTCAGAGCGGTGCCATCCTGACTCTACTGCCGCTGGTGGCCCCACTGTTCGAACTTAGCCCGTTCGTCGCCCTCTTCGGGGCCGCCTTGTTCGTCGCCGCGATGACCGAATGGAACCCCGACCTCGACACCTGAGAACCACCGCTATCGCCTCTCTATGAGTACCACCGCCGACGGTCACCTGCTCTGCTCGGCGGATGCCGCTCTGCCCGCTCGCCGATCCGCCGAGGAAACTCCGCTATATCTCCGGTCTTCTGTGTCACTGATCACCATCTGTGCCGTGCGCTCACCATCGGGCCGTCGAGCAGGAGGGATCGCTCTGTGTGACGATGGTCTCCTGTGTGCGCTATGTCGTTGATTTCGGCGACGTCAGCAAGAGAAATGGACTCGCCGGGATTTGAACCCGGGGCCTCTTCCTTGCGAAGGAAGCGATCTGCCACTGATCTACGAGCCCTCGTCAGCCACTCAATCGCGCACTGGGATAAGTCCTGCGCGTGAGAGTGGCGTTCGGGAGGTCCTCACACAGTACGGAGCACTGTCGGACAGCCGAACGCTGGTTACAGTGCGGAAGCGAGCCGTGGTGGCCCGTGGTCAGTCTTCGAGGACGATCTCGATGGAGACGTCGTTCGGGACCTGGATCCGCATGAGCTGGCGCAGTGCTCGTTCGTCGGCGTCGATGTCGATGAGGCGCTTGTGGACGCGCATCTCCCAGTGTTCCCACGTCGCGGTCCCTTCACCGTCGGGGGACTTTCGGGTGGGAACTTCGAGCGTCTTGGTCGGCAGCGGGACCGGACCCGAGAGTTCGACGCCGGTTTTGTTCGCGATCTCGCGAACGTCACCGCAGATGTCGTCGAGGTCTTCGGGGCTGGTACCGGCCAGTCGGACGCGTGCTTGCTGGGGCATGCGTTATCGTTCGTCCACGTCGAGGACCTTACCGGCTGCGATGGTCTGACCCATGTCGCGGATGGCGAAGCTCCCGAGTTCCGGAATCTCGCCGGATGGCTCGATCGAGAGGGGCTTCTGGGGTCGGATAGTGACGACCGCGGCGTCGCCGTTCTGGATGAAGTCCGGGTTCTCTTCTGCGACCTCGCCGGAGGACGGGTCGATCTTCTGGTCGATGGACTCGATCGTACAGGCGACCTGTGCGGTGTGAGCGTGGAAGACCGGGGTGTAGCCCGCGGTGATGACGCTCGGGTGCTGCATGACGACGATCTGGGCCTGGAAGGTTTCCGCGACCGTCGGCGGGTCGTCGGCCGGGCCACAGACGTCGCCGCGGCGGATGTCGTCCTTACCGATGCCGCGGACGTTGAATCCGACGTTGTCGCCGGGTTCTGCCTTCGGGACTTCCTCGTGGTGCATCTCGACGGTTTTGACCTCGCCGCCCACGTCGCTTGGCTGGAAGGAGACGTTGTCGCCGATGTTCAGGATCCCAGTCTCGACACGACCGACGGGGACGGTACCGATGCCGTCGATGGTGTAGACGTCCTGAATCGGGAGGCGCAGCGGTGCGTCCGTCGGCGGCTCCGGCTCGGGCAGGTCGTTGAGTGCCTCGAGCAGGATGTCGCCGTCGTACCAGTCCGTGTGCTCGGACTCTTCGGCGATGTTGTCGCCCTCGAACGCCGAGATCGGGATGAAGCTGGCGTCCTCGGTGCCAAAGCGGACCTGCTTGAGCAGGTCCTCGACCTCGGAGACGACCTCCTTGTAGTCGCCCTCGTTGTAGTCGACGAGGTCCATCTTGTTGACACCGACGATGAGTTCGCCGATACCCAGCGTACGGGCCAGGAAGACGTGCTCTCGGGTCTGGGGTGCGACACCGTCGTCGGCGGCGACGACGAGGACTGCGTTGTCGGCCTGGGACGCGCCCGTGATCATGTTCTTCACGAAGTCACGGTGGCCGGGACAGTCGACGATGGTGAAGTCGTAGGCGTCCGTGCTGAACTCCTGGTGGGCGATGTCGATGGTGACACCACGCTCTCGCTCCTCGGCGAGGTTGTCCATGACGTAGGCGAACTCGAAGCCGCCCTTGCCTTTCTCTTCTGCTTCTTCTTTGTGCTGTTCGATGACGTGCTCCGGTACCGATCCTGTCTCGTACAGGAGTCGGCCGACGAGCGTGCTCTTCCCGTGGTCGACGTGGCCGATGATGGCCAGGTTCTGGTGTCGGTCGCTCATTGTTGTATCTCACGCGCAGAGGCGCTATATCGGAGTCTTTACGCGGTAGTTCATAAAACGATTTCGAAACTGTTCCTAGCCCATCCCCACGCCTTCTTGCGATTTGGCACGCGGTGACACGGGCCGCGCCCCGTCACGTCCCCGGATTGGCCGGCGTTCGTGTCGGTCGCTGGACTACTGGTGTGTCGTTGCCTGCTCGAAAAGTGGGACGCTGCGTTACCGCTCGGGCAGTCGGCCAACGTCTGCAAGCACTGCACTGGCGGTCTCGGGACCGCCCGCGCCGCGGCCCGAGATGTTGAGGCGGCCGGCGTGTTCGGTCTCCAGTTGCACGATGTTGCGCGTGCCCGAGACCGAGAGGGCGGCGTTCTCGGGGACGAGTCGTGGTCCGACGCGGACCTCGCCGTCGGCGACTTCGCCGATCAGGCGGACGGTCCGGCCGTCTTCCTGTGCGAGTTCGAGCGCGCTGCCGGGGATCGAACTGATCCCCTCGACTTCGGCGTCGTCGAGGGTGTACTCCCGGTCGCCCTGTGCGAGGACGTTAGCGACGATGACACACTTCAGGGCGGCGTCGGTCCCCTCCACGTCGAAGGTCGGGTCGGCCTCGGCCACACCGAGGTCCTGTGCCTCCGCGAGGACGTGTTCGTACCCGAGTCCTTCTGCGGCCATCCGCGAGAGGATGAAGTTCGCGGTGCCGTTGAGGACGCCGCGGGCGGCGGTGATGTGTTCGGGGTCGAAGTCGGCGATGGTCGAGAGGACGGGCATCGCGCCGCCGACGGTCGCCTCGAACAGCACCGTCCCGGCGCTCTCGCGTTCGAGTGCGCGTACGTCGGCGTAGCGTTCGGCGACCGGGCCTTTGTTCGCGAGGACGACGTGGCGGTCCCGTTCGAGTGCGGTCTCGACGTGGCCGAAGCCGGGTTGGGCGTCGCCCAGCGTCGTCGGCGTGGCCTCGACGAGGGCGTCGTACTCGCCGTCGAGGGCCGCTTCGGGCGAGTCGGTCCCGACCCTGCCCTCGTCGTCTTTGGCAGTCAGTGCGGCCGCCACGTCGATCCCGTCGGCGTCGACGACGGCGCTCGACGAGTCGGCCAGCGCGGTCACCGTGTGGCCGTAGTCGGCTGCCAGTTCCGCGACCGAGCGCCCGACTGCACCGGCACCGAGCACGGCGAGTTTCATGCGTTTCCTCCTGCCGTCAGTGGTTCGACGACGGTGAGGTCCTTCTCGGCTGCGACCGCCCGGACTGCCGCCAGTGCGTCGGCCGCCTTGCCCTCCTCGGTCGCGAGGCGGAGACGGGCACTGGAGATGTCTTCGGTGCCTTCGGGGGCCGACAGCGCCAGATCGGTCACTGTCGCCTCGGTCGTCTCCTGGATGTGTGAGAGTGTGTGCGAGAGGTCCGTGTTCACCAGATGCCCAGAGAGGATGATCGTCAGTGCTTCGCCGTAGCGTTCCGCACCTGCCTGAATGATGTTGAAGTCCGCGTCCTGCAGCGCCTCGACGATCGTCTCGAACCGCTCGGGCGTGGCCTCCAGATCCACTTCGACGGGGATGTGTCCCCGTGGCGTGATGTTGCCACGTTCGTGGAAGATAGAGAGGAGGTTGCCGCCGTTGTCGGCGATCGGATGCAGCGCCCGGAGCAACTCACCGGGCTCGTCGACCAGTTCGAGTCGGACTGTGTACGCTCGAACCTCGTCCTGCGAGTCGCTCATCGACCGCTCACCTCCTCGAGAGTGTTGCCGCTCATTGTCCAAGCACACGGACCGCGGGCTATAAGAAACCGTCCGTTCGCCGGCGTCGATCACGCGCCCGAACACCGGAACTGGACCGGGGCGAGCCCGGTAATCGGTCGTGACACAAGCCATTTCTATCAGTACGAAAAACGAAAGCCCAATGAAGCGGAGTGGGGTGTGAGTCAGTGGCGCTGCGCTCGCTGCTCGCCCGAGAGGCGCGCTGGATTCGCCACAACGCCGGCGTCCTCGTCCTCGTTTTGCTCGTCCTCCCGTCGATTTTTGCGCTTTCGACGGTCGCCTTCCAGCAGGTCATCCCGCGGGACACGCCCATCGCCGTCGTCCCGGAGAGCGATGCTGTCACCGAGGACGAAGTCGACGCCGTCAGGGGTGTCGCCGCGTTCTTCTCGCGGCCCCACGATTACGACTCGCGTTCTGCGGCCGAGCGCGCACTCGCCCGTGAGGAAGTGTACGCCGTCTTCGTCGTCCCACATGGCCTGTTCGACGAGACGGCGGCGGTGGAAATCGAGATGGTCGTCGAGGCGGAGATGGTCCCCTACGAGCAGCCCTCGCTCGCCATCGCGAGCATTCTCTCGGGACAGCTACGGGGAACGTTCCCGGCCGAGACGACGGTTTCCCGGACCACTATCGGCGAGGACCGGACCCTCTCCGAGTTCCTCGTCAGCGTCGGGACGGTCCTGCTGACGATGGTGTACGCGTTCGTCTACCTGCCCCGCGTCGTCGCCGACGAGCAGCGTGTCTTTCAGCGCATTCGCGTCGAGTCGTCGCTGTGGCGACTGCTCACTGCGAAGTACGCCGTCTTCTGCCCGCTCGCGCTCGTCCCCGTCGTCGCGTTCCAGGGGGTCGCCCACTATCTCGACTTTCGGGTCGACCTGCTCGCGCCCGGCGCGCTCGCGGCGGTCTTGCTCACCTTTTTGTCGCTGTCAGCTGTCGCGCTCGGGGTCATGTTCCTGACACGCTTCGCGACGGTGGGCCGTATGATCAACGCGACGCTGCTGTTCGGGACGCTTGCGTTCTCGAACCTCGTCTATCCGGCGGGCTTTTTCTCGCCGATGCGCCGCGACATCGCGCGCCTGTCCCCGATCCACTACGCGACGATCGTCCACCGAGGCACCGCACTGAAAGGCAACCCACTGGCGCTGTACGGCGACCGCTTCCTGCTGCTCGGTGGCTTCGCGCTTTCGGCAGTGCTCTTTCTGATCGCCAGCGTCGTCGTCTATCAGCGGAGGGCCTGACCGTGGCTGCCATCCGCGTCGAGAGCGTCGTCAAACGCTACGGGGATGTCGTCGCGCTCGACGGCGTCGACCTGACGGTCGAAACCGGGCGCTGTCACTGTCTGCTGGGAGCCAACGGCTCGGGCAAGTCGACGCTGTTGGCTCTCCTGCTTGGTCTGACCCGCCCCACCGAAGGGACCGTCACCCGGCCACACGCGACCCTCGGCTGTAGCTTCCAGCAGCCGACGTTCTACCCCGATCTCACCGTGGGCGAGAACCTCGACGTGTTCGGATCGATGGCTCCGCCGCCCGACCCCGCGTGGCGGACCCGACTGGTCGACGTTCTCGGACTGGAGCGGGTCGCAACGCGCCCGGCGGGCGACCTCTCGGGCGGGTGGCAGAAGAAACTCGATCTGGCACTGGCCTTCCTGAAGCGCCCGACGATCGCCATCCTCGACGAACCACTCGACGACCTCGACGACCGGTCAAAACGGCGATTCAGGCAATTTCTCGCCGACTATCCCGACCGCGACCACGGCCTGTTGCTCGCCACACACCACGTCGACGAGTTCGCGGCGACACTGGATCACCTGACGATACTCGATCAGGGACGCGTCCGAGACGACGGTCCCGTCGCCGACGGGCCGGCGGCGCGCGAGCGCTACCGTGACCTCCTCTCGGACTGATGGGTCAGCCACCGGCGCTCTCCGGTAGTCCTCGAAGTTGGTCCACGATCACCCCAAAACAGCGAGACACAACCCCGTATTGGCCCGAACATTGATACGGCTGCTTGATAAGATGTAACAGAAATGGCGTTGACGAACGGTCTCTCTCCGTGACTCGTCCCGAACCGACGAGACAATCAGGGGACATCTCCGCGATCGTCTCACGTCCGAGTGCTCGTCCGGTCGTCTCGAAATAGACACCAGTTACCAATCCTTATGCTATCGAATCACCTCGTACGAACTGTTGCAGCGACCGGTCGCCGCTGCCGCGACGCGGCCCGCGCTGCTCTCGCCCGTCGGACCGGGCTACCGGTCGGCGACAGGTGGACTGACAGCGTCCGGGAGAGAGATGACCCGAGCGGGACTCCCGAAGCGCGACGACCGCAGCCGCGACAGTGAGTGAGTTACATGGATCACCGCACCAGTCGGATCGTCGCCGTCGGCACGGCCGTCGTCGCGCTCCTCGTCTGGAGCGTGCTGGCACCGATACCGGCCGGTGCGGCCGGCGCACCCGGTATCGCCGGCCTCGACTGCCAGCCCGGCAGCGAAGGTGCGGTTTTCGTGACCGACAGCGGACTCGAAGCGAGCTACGACGGGCAGTCCCTCGACGCGAACCCGTTCGTCAACGACACGACGCTCGCGTTCCCGAACGTCACCGTCCGCGCGAACGACACCGCGTCGGTGCGCGTCGTCGCAGCGACCGACGACGGTGCCTGTCTGCGCTCGATCGACCCGACCAGCGCGCCGGTGGTGCTCGCACCGGACGCCGGACCGACGGTCGTCGTGCGTGACTCGCTCACCAACCTGAGCTACGGCCCGTTCGAGTACGCACGCTCGGCCAGTGGCGTCGATCTGGCGTACAACGCCAGCGCGTCCGCGACGGTGACGATCCGGGACGACTCGCTCTCGACCGGCCGGACCGTCGAAGCCGTCGACGCCGCGAGTGGAACCCAGCTTGCGACCGGCACCGTCACTGCCAGCAACACGGTCGAGCTTACGCTCCCGGCAGGGACGCTTCAGGTCGATCTTCGCTACAGACCCGTCTCGACGCAGACTGCCACGCCGACCGCCACGCAGACTGCGACGCCGACTGCGACGGAGTCTGATTCAGGCGGCGGTGGGAACGGTGGTCCTGTTGCCCCGCCGGCCACCGAGACGCCGACCGCGACGCCGACCGCGACGCCGACCGCGACCCAGACGGTGACGCTCACGCCGACCGCGACGGACACTCCGACTCGGACGGCGACGCCGACACCGACCCGAACACCGACGCCGACACCGACGGAGACGGACGACGACGAAACGGGTGACGGGACGAGCGGCGGGTCACGGTCCGACGACACGCCGACCGCCACCGACGATTCCGGTGGTGATGTCGTCACGACCACGACGACGCCGACCCCGACGGCCACCCCGACCTCGACAGAGACGCTGGTGCCGTCGACCGAATCACGGACGCCGACCAACGCCTCGGGATTCACTGTCCCCGCCTGGACGGGAGAACTGGTCGTCTACGAGCCGTCGCCACAGACCCAGCACGTCGGCGGACTCCTCCCGCTGGCGGTGTCGCTGTGGGGACTTGCACTCTGGCTTCTCGTCGCTCGGTCGGGTCCCGAGACGCGGACGCTGGCACTGGTCCTCGTGGTGGCCTCGTTGCGGGCGACCAGTGATCTGGCCCAGATCGTCCTCGATGGCTTCGTCGGCGTCGAAGCACCGCTCGCGACGCTCAATCTCACACTGGAGTTCTCGACGGCGGTGCTGTTTGCCGGCTTCGCCGTCCAGTTCGCCGATCTCGGTGCCACGACCACTCGGCGGACGAACCGCAGTCTCGCCGCGCTCGCGGCGGGCGGGATCACGGCGATCCTGACAAACCCCGTCCACGGACTCGTCTTCACCGACGCCGCCGTCGCGACCGGGCCGTTCACGTACGTGACCGCGAGCGTCGGTCCCGTGGGCTGGCTCCTCTTTGCACTCACGATGGGTCTGGTCGGGAGCGGCGGCCTGCTCGTCGGCCAGCCCTTCGTCGCCGGGTCGCCACGCGGGACCTGGCGACCGGTCGCGGTCATTGGGACCGGACTGCTCCTCGCGCTGGGGATCGCCGTCGTCGACGCGCTGGCAATCGGGCCGGTCTCCGGGTACGACTACAGCGCCGTCGGTGTCAACTACTTCGTCCTCGCGACGACAGTCTCGCTGCTTGGCTACGGCTTCCAGCGACTCACGCCAAGCGGCCAGCGCTCGATCGTCGCCGACCTCGACGACGCCATCGTCATCCTCGACGACACCTGGCACGTCGTCGAGTGGAACGGGGCCGCACAGCGACTCTTCCCCGATCTGAGCGCGGGCCACTCGTTCGATACCGCCCTGCCAGAGCCACTCGACCGGCCGCGAGCCAGCCAGACGGTCACCCGTGAGATGAGTCTGCAGGTCGACCGTCCGGTCCCGATCGAGCGGGCGGACAGCGACCGGTCGACGGCCGACGGTACCGCCGCCGACGAGGACCCGGCCGAGGCCCCCACCAGCGATGACGAATCAGACGGCGAACGGCCCGGGACCGACACTGTCGGGCGCGAACCCGACGAGAACGGGCCGGCCGAATCCAACGCCGACGAGCCGGCGGCCACGCCCGCGGCCGAGACCGACGAGACTGCGGTGGAACAAGCGACCGACGAGACCGAGCGACGCCACTACATCGTCAACGCCAGAACGGTGATGACCGAGACCAACGACGTGATCGGCTACACGGTCCGGTTCGCCGACGTGACGGCGCTCAAGCGACACATGATGCGGCTCGAACGCAAGAACGATCAGCTCGACCAGTTCGCGGGTGCGGTCACGCAGGACCTGCGCGGCCCACTCACCGACGCTCGCGACGAGACCGAGCGCGTGATCGACGTACTGACGACGGCCGACGACCCCGAGACGGTCGACCGCCGCCAGCTCGCGTCGGCGCTGCGATCGATCGACGACGCGCTCGACCGGATGGCGAGTCTCGTCGAGGACATCCTCGGTCTGGCCCGCGACGACGAACTCCAGGCCGACCCCGAGTCGGTCTCGTTCCAATCGGCCGTCCGGTCGGTCTGGGACCGCCTCGATACCGCCGATGCGACCCTTTCCATCGAATGGGGCGGCGACCTCCGTGCCGACCCGGACCACCTCGATCGCTTGCTCGCCGTGCTGGTGCGCAACGCGGTCGAACACGGCGGCGACGGCGTCTCGGTCCGCGTCGGGCTGACCGACGACGGCTTCTACGTCGCCGACGACGGCCCGGGTATCCCTCCGTCGATCCGGGACCGTGCCTTCGAGTCCGGTGTCACGACCGACGACTCGGCTGCGGGGCTGGGTCTCACGATGGCACGCCAGCGCGCCAGCGCACACGACTGGACCATCGCGCTCGACGACGACGCCGACGGCACGCGAGTCGTCGTCAGTGACTGCGAGACCGACCGACAGTCTGGAGGTGGCGAATAGATGCCACTGCACTGGCTCGCCCAGACGCTCCCGGCGCCGCTGTCCGAGGTGCGTCTCGATTACGTCCCGTCGCTCCAGACCCAGCACCTCCTTCTCTTTGCCACGATGATGGTCGTCGCCTTCGGGCTGGGAAGCTGGCTCAGACGGACTCGTCAGACCCGGGGTGCACACCTCTTTGCGCTCACGCTCGGCGCGCTGGGACTCCGACTCGCCTCGGACGTGATTCACGGTCTCGTCGGCGAACTCTGGACGCTCTTGACCGTGCTGGTCGCGCTTAATCCCCTCCTCGAACTGGTGACGCTCCTCCTGTTCCTCCGGTTTGCCGGACGCTACGCGGGCATCGAGCGCCTGAGCACTGACCGGACGCGCCGGGCCATGCTCGGGGTCGTCGCGGTAGTGGCGCTTGTGGTCGCGACCAACTCCGTCCACGGGCTGGTGTTCGACGCGTTTCTCCGGGTCACGATCCCCTTCACTCACGTCGGCGTCCAGCGGGGCGTCCTCGGGGTCGGTCTCGTCGGTCTGAACGTCCTCCTGTTGCTCGGCGGCGCTGGCCTGCTGGCCTACGCCGTGACGACGGGGTTCCGCCCGGCGTGGTGGCCGGCGATCGTCCTCTCGATGGCCGTCTCGCAGGCGATGCTGGTCATCGGGCTCCAGCTCGGCTTTGGCGGCGTGTTACCGCAGTTCGACTACACCGCGATCGGGTTCGCGAGCTTCTTTTTCCTGACGACGCTCGCACTGGTCGAACACGGGCTTCGCCGCATCGAGGTCGTCGCCCGCGAAGAGATCATCGACGACATCGACGACGCCGTCGTCCTGCTCGACACCGACGGTACCGTCGTCTCGGCCAACGCCGCAGCGCGAGACCTCTTCGGTGACTTCGAGACCGGCACGGTGTTTCTGGACCGCTTCGACGAACTCGACCGAGAGACACTCGAAACTGGGCCAGACCGCACCACGGTCACGCTCGATCCAGCCACGACGCCGTGGCTCGATACACCTCCCGAGTCGACCACTGGCTCTACTCCGACACGCCACTTCTTCGTCCACACCGAGTACGTCACCAGCCAGACAGCACGGGTGATCGGTCACGCCATCCGGTTCGTCGAGACGACCGAACTCGAACACCGGTCGCGCGAACTCAAACGCAAGAACGATCAACTCGATCAGTTCGCCAGCACGGTCTCACACGACCTCCGAAATCCGTTGAACGTCGCGACGGGGTATCTCACGATGGCGACCGAGACCGTCGACCCCGACGACGACACGGACTTCGACCTCGCGATGGCGCTGACCTACCTCGAAAAGGTACAGGTCTCACTCGACCGCATGACGACGATCATCGAGGATATCCTCGCACTGATCGACAACGCCGACCCGGTGACCGACACCGAGCCGGTCGCCTTCGAATCGGTCGTGTCGGCCGCCTGGGACGCCGTCGATACCCGGTCGGCGACCCTCGCTGTCCGGGGCAGTGGCACGATCGAAGCCGACGACACCCGCCTCCAGCGCCTGCTCGAAAACCTCTTTCGCAACGCCATCGACCACGTCGGCGACGACGTTGCCATCGAGACCAGTCTGACCGACAGCGGCTTCTACGTCGCCGACGACGGTCCCGGCATCCCACCGGAGGATCGCGACCAGATCTTCGACCACGGCTACACGACTGGTGCGGAAGGCACCGGGCTGGGTCTCTCGATCGTCCAGCAACTCGCAGAGGCCCACGGCTGGGACCTCGCGCTCGACCCCGACCACGACGGTGCGAAGTTCGTCGTCGAGGGGTGTGTGACGACGCTCGACGTAGCCCCGGAAGTCGAGGCAGAATCGACCGACTGATACTGTTGGCTGTCACTTCGTGAAGAGATTCGCCACCCCCGGGGTGGCGAAATCGTTCACAGATTTACAGCCGACAGTATGAGACGGAGCACTCCAATGTTCCGTATGAGTACCGCGTCGGCGCGAGCGTGACCGAGTGCCGAGATGGTGAGAAGAAGCGTCCAACTATACCGATAGCATACTGTGCGAACGAAGTGAGCACAGTTTCACCGGACGCGAGCGGAGCGAGCGTCCGGCTTTTTTCACCACCGGAAGACTCGCTTCGCTCGCGTGTCGCTTCGCTCCCGCTCGCATCGTGGTTCTCACTTCGTGCCGAACCACGCACCGCTCGACTTCCGAGCTCTCCTTCGCTTCGCTCAGGAGAACCACGTTTTTTGACCGGGGTTGAGCGCGCCGAAGCCGCGCGAATCCCCGGTGAAAAAAGGTGGTCTAGAAGTAGTCGATCGCCGGGTTGAGTTCGAGCTTCATCCCCTTGCGCGTGCGGATCTCCTCGATCTTGTCCGGCTGAAGGTTGTCGGCCATGACCTGGAAGCCGGCGTTCTCGGTGTTCCAGGAGGCGCGTCCCTCGGTCGCAGAGCGGATGTCAGAGGAGAAGCCGATCATCTCGTCGACGGGTGCGATACCCTCGACGACCATGAGGTCGCCTTCCTGGTACATGTCGTCGACGCGGCCACGACGGCCCTGGATCTCACCGGAGGCGGCACCCATGTGCTCGTTGGGCACGTCGATGCGCACGTCCTGAATCGGTTCGAGCAGGCGGATCTCGGCGTCGATCAGCGCGTTGTGAACGGCTTCACGCATGGCCGGGATGACCTGTGCGGGACCGCGGTGGATGGCGTCCTCGTGGAGGCGTGCGTCGTGGAGGCGAAGCAGCGTCCCCTGGACCGGCTCCGCAGCGAGGGGACCGTCGTTGAGCGCCTCTTCGAGGCCCTCGATGAGGAGTTCCATCGTCTCGTTGAGGTGCTGGATACCCTTCGTGTCGTCGATCAGCACGTTCGTGCCGTGGATGTGTTCGACGTTCTGGGAAGTGTCCTTGTCCATGCCGGCGTCCTGCAGCGCTTCACGGCGCTCCAGTTCGGGCATGTCCATCGACGCCTCGCCGAGCTTGATCGTCTCGACGATATCCTGACCCAGCGGCTCGACGCTGATGTAGAAGCGGTTGTGGCGGTTCGGGGAGATTCCTTCGATCTCGCGGGACTCGCCCTGCGGTGCCTCGCGGTAGACGACGATCGGTTCGCCGGTGTTGATCGGGATACCCTGATTGCGCTCGATACGCTGGCCGATGACTTCGAGGTGGAGTTCACCCTGGCCGGAGATGAGGTGCTCGCCGGTGTCCTCGTTGATCTCGACCTGAATCGTCGGGTCCTCTTTCGCGACCTGCTGGAGCGTCTGGATGAGCTTTGGCAGGTCGTCCATGTTCTGTGCCTCGACGGACTTCGTGATGACCGGCTCCGAGATGTGTTCGATGGACTCGAACGGCGTCATCTCGACGGAGGAGACGGTCGAACCGGCGATGGCGTCCTTGAGGCCGGTGACGGCTGCGATGTTCCCGGCGGGAACCTCTTCGACTTCCTCACGCTCGCCGCCCATGTAGATCCCGACGCTCTGGACGCGGTTCTTGCCCGCGGTCCCGGAGACGTACAGCTCCTGACCCTTTTCGAGCGTCCCCGAGAAGACACGACCGGCGGCGATCTCGCCGGCGTGTGGGTCGATCCCGATGTCGGTGACCATCAGGACGACGTCGCCGTCCTCGTCGACAAGGCGCATGCTCTCTGCGAGGTCGGACTCGTCGTCACCGCGCCAGATACGCGGGATACGACGGGGCTGGGCGTCGATGGGGTTCGGGAAGTGCTCACAGACCATGTCCAGCACGACGTCCGAGAGCGGCGTGCGCTCGTGGAGTTCCTGGCGCTTGTCGGCACGTTCGAGCTCCATGATCTCGCCGAAGTCCATCCCGGTACGCTGCATCGACGGCATCGAGACGCCCCACTTGTAGAGGGCGGACCCGAAGCCGACGGTCCCCTCTTCGACGGAGACGGTCCAGTCGTCGATGTCGTCCATTTCCTCGGTCATGCCCCGGATGAGCTCGTTGACGTCGGCGATGACGCTCATCAGGCGCTCTTGCATCTCCTCGGGACCTTCCTGCAGTTCGGAGATGAGGCGGTCGACCTTGTTGATAAAGAGGGTCGGCTTGACACCCTCGCGGAGTGCCTGACGCAGCACCGTCTCGGTCTGGGGCATCGCGCCCTCGACCGCGTCGACGACCACGAGCGCGCCGTCGACGGCACGCATCGCGCGGGTCACGTCGCCACCGAAGTCGACGTGGCCGGGGGTGTCGATGAGGTTGATGAGGTGGTTGGTGTCCTCGTACTCGTGGGTCATCGACACGTTCGCTGCGTCGATGGTGATCCCACGTTCCTGCTCGTCCTCTTCGGTGTCCATCGCCAGCTGTTCACCGGCGGTGTCGTCGGAGATCATCCCGGCACCGGCCAGCAGATTGTCCGTCAGCGTCGTCTTCCCGTGGTCGACGTGTGCCGCGATGGCGATGTTCCGGATGTTCTCCGGAGTGTTCATCAGTGTCTCGCATTCCTGTACGATCTTCTTGCGTCGGCCCATTATACGGCATAGTATCAACAGCACCGTCAAAAGGGTGCTGTTTCGGTGTGGGCGTGCCAATGGCACGCGAACACCGAAGCTCGGAAGACGCGAACGCTGTGAGCGTCTTCCGGTGTTTCCGCGTGAGTGCGGGACCTCGCCGCACGAACGGCGAAGCTCGGAAGACGCGAACGCTGTGAGCGTCTTCCGGTGTTTCCGCGTGAGCGTGCTATGCGGGAACGCGAACGCGGACGCTCGATAGGCGAGGCACGCAGCGTCTACCCACCAGAGAAGACCTTGTCGGGGCGGATTCGGAGGATGATCCGCTCAGTCTGGATCGGGTTCTGGTACTCTTCGTTCCCGGTGTAGCGGCGGGCGAGTTCGTCGATGTGCTCGCGCGCGCCCTCGGTGGTGACCGTTTCGACCTCGCCCGTGATCGAGAGGAATCGGTAGGGGTCGTCTGGATCGAGCATGCTGACCGAGACGGTCGGATCGCGGTCGACGTTCTTGGCTTTGCGCCGGCCTCGCTCGGTGTTGACCAGCAAGCGGTCGTCGTCGGCGTCGTAGCCGATCCACACCGGCGTTGTGTGGGGCGTACCGTTGGGCAGCATCGTCGTGACGTGAGCGAACGTCGCCTTCTCGAACAGGTCGTGGTACTCCGACGGGACGATTGACATACGTGACACGATGCGTGACTGATAGATAAGCGTGGGGCCTAACCGGGCGCAGGTACCCGGTGACTTCTGGCGTAGATGTCCTGTAGACGTGTCCATGGTCTCGAAATCGGCGAAAGAGTAATACGGAGATATCCCTTGGTAGAGGTACGCATGGATGTGCACGTTCGGGGCGGCCCGGCCACACCGTTTCTCAGTGCCAGCGACCTGTTCGCGACCGAGTACGATCTCGACCGGCCGGTCACGGTCCGGGTCCGCGAGGACCCGGGCGAGCGGACGCGCGTGAGCCACGACGACGAGAGCCACCTCCTGACGATCTCTCGACAGGCGGCCACGAGCGCGATGGCCCGCGAACTCGCGCTCCACGAGTTCGCGCACATGCACCGCTACGAGGAGGGCCATCCCTCTCACACGCAGTCGACACGTGAAGCGATCTATCTGGGGCTGGCCGGCCACAGCGTCGAGCGCCGGACGCTTGCTCACTGTTACCAGATCGCGAACCACATGAAGGACATCTACGCCGACGACGTGTGGGTCGACGTCGCGCCGGCGGACAAACTCGTGGCGTTCTTGGAGTCGAGTCTCGCCGCCGCCGTCGCCGACGCGCCCCGCGACCGGCAGGCGTGGGATCGCCTGACCCCGGCGAGCGATCCCGACATTAACGCCGTCAACGCCGCGTTCGCGCTGGCGCTGGTCGAGCGCCACGATCTCGTCGGCCCGGACCACCCGATCTACGACCTTGCCCACGCCGCCGCCGAGGACGCACCCCACGTCGACTTTACGGCGTTCAAACGACGGTTCCGCTCACTCGCGCGCGAGACCGATGAGAGCGAGTATCGGAAGGCGCTCGTGGACGTGACTCGGGCCTACGCGACCGCGAGCAACGGCGATAGTGCGGCTGATTAAACGGGGAGCAGCGGCGACAGCGCCAACAGGACGCCCAGCGCCGTCACCGGGTAGTCCAGTCGCGAGAACTGGAGCGGTGGTAACGTCGGGTTCCACGCGAAACAGCGCGCTTTGAGCGCGACTGTCAGCCGCTCCGAACGCGCCATCGTGCAGTCGAGACCACGGACGGCGAGCCGTCGCGCCCGGTCGGTGACGGACCGGTTCGCCCCGCCACGGGCCGTCATCGCGGTCCTGATCGTCCGAAGGTCGTCGACGACGAGCGGGAAGAACCGAACGACGAGACCCGCACCGACACCGAGCAACTGCCCGGGCCGGCCGGGAACGATGCGCTCAACGGCGGCACGGGTCCCCCTGATCGGTGTGGTGTGGACGTACACCGCGCTGACCGCAAGCACTGGCGGGATCCGTGCGACCGCACGCACTGACACCAGCGCCGAGTCGACCTGAAACCACGGCGGACCGAGCGTGAGACCCGCGAGCACCGGGGCGAGCGCCAGCACCGCGAGGACGACGGCGTAGTCCCGAACGACGCGCTGTGGGGACACTCGCCCGGCGAGCAAGACGACGGCCGCGAACGCGTACAGGCCGGCGAGCCAGCCGATGGCGGTGCTACTGAACGCCGCGATCGCGAACCCGACCTGTACGCACAGCTTCGAGCGCGGGTCGAGGCGGTGGGCGAGCGTGTCGCCGGGAGCGTACTGGAGCATCCTTAGTGTCGTGGATCGCGGACGCCGAGAGCGTCGAGTTCGTCGAGGACGGTGTCGGGTGCGCCATCGAGCGTGACCTGTCCATCGACGAGTGCGACGACGCGGTCGGCCAACTCGACGAGGTCCCGGAGGTCGTGGGTTACGACGATCACGCTGGTCCCGTCGGCGTGCAGCGCCCGCAGCTTTTCGACGACCGATCGACGGGCCGCCAGATCCAGCCCGGTCAGCGGTTCGTCCAGCACGAGATGGGCGGGTTCCATCGCGAGCGCGCCAGCGATGGCGACACGGGCCTGTTCACCCCCCGACAGCGACGATATCGCCGTCTCGCGCTCATCGCCGAGTCCGACCGCGTCGAGCGCGTCCTCGACCCGGCGGTCGATCTCGGCACGGGCCAGCCCGAGGTTCTCCGGCCCGAAGGCCACGTCCGCGCCGACGGTCGCGGCGACGAACTGATCGCGGGGGTGCTGGAACACCATCCCGACGCTCGTCCGGGCGGCGACGGGGTGCTCGTGGGCGGCCTGTCCGTCGACCTCGACGACGCCGCTGTCGGGTTCGAGCAGGGCGTTGAAATGGCGGACCAGCGTCGTCTTGCCGGACCCGTTTGGACCCACGAGCAACAGGAACTCGCCGTCCTCGATCGTGAGCGAGACGCCGTCGAGCGCGACGGCGCTCCCCCGTCGAGTCGTCAAATCACGGACTGCAATCATTCACGAACGAGGTATCCGCCCTCGACGATGCCGACGGCGACGACGAGTTTCACCACGTCGAAGGGGACGTAGGGTGCCATGATCGCGCCGGCACGCTGGAGTGACAGTTCCGTGACGGCTGCCATCCACGGGACGCCGATGGCGTACACGACGACGAGGGCGGCACACAACGAGACGACCTGTGTCGGGACGGCGATGCGATCCAGCGGTCGGGGGGTCACGCTGCGGTGTGCGATCGCACCGGCGACGACGGCACCGACGAGAAAGCCGACCAGAAAGCCGCCGGTGCCCCCGAAGAAGTAGCCGAGTCCGGCCCCGCCGTTCGCGAAGACCGGTGCCCCGGCGACCCCGACGAGGACGTACAGCGTAAGCGCCAACCCGCCCCAAAGCGGCCCCAGCAGGAGCCCAGCGAAGAACATGCCGAAGGGTTGGAGCGAAAACGGCGGGAGACTGCCCGGGAGCGGGATCGATACCTGCGCCAGCGCCGCGGTCAGTGCCGCCAGTAGGACTGCTTTTGCGAAATACTCGACCGTCTCGTCGCCGACGAGGTCGACCGAATCGTGTTGCTGAGCCATACCCCGACTGCGACGTGAACCGACAAATACGCCGCGGTTTACGAACCCTTCCGACGACTGCATCGCTGTAGATGGCGGCGAAAAAGATTCGCGCGCAGAGAGAGCTTATCGAGCGGCGGCCGCGACGCGTTCTTTCTCTTCTTTCTGGTTGACCGAGTAGATCTGCACGTCGTTGCTGGCAGCACCGATCAGCTGCTGGGCCAGCGCGTCCTCGGCGTCGGTCGTCGTCTTGAACGAATCGCCGTAGACACCGTCGGCGATGAACTTCAGGGCCTGATCGACGCGGCGCTGGGGCGCGACGTCGACGGCCTTCGGGACGGAGATACCACCGTACTTCAGGCGGACGGTCTCCTCACGCGGGGCGCTGTTCTCGACAGCTTCGACGAGTACCTGCACCGGGTTCTCCTCGGTGCGCTCGTGGACGATCTCGAAAGCGTCCTTGACGATGGTGGTCGCCAGCTGCTTTTTGCCCGTGTTCTCGTCAGTCTGCATGAGACGGTTGATCAGGCGCTCGACGATGCTGATCTCCGATTTCTTGAACTGCTTTTCGGAGTGGCGGCCCATCGTGTGTGCGATCGGCGTGACCGTGATGTAGCGCTCGGTCGAGGGATCGGAGTACTCGATGTTGGTCACGTCCCAGCGGCCGAACAGTTCGGCTGCCGCGGTCTCTTCTTCGTCGGTGCCGGCAGACTCGTCCGGCTCGGGTGCTTCTTCTTCCGACATGTTATCGCACCGGCTTCTCCGCGTTGCCGCGAACGAGTTCGATCAGCGAGACACCGTTGACCTTCTCGACCTTGTAGTTGACCCCGGAGATGTCACCCATGGCACGACCCTTCGCGCCACCGATGCCGGCGATCGTGACCTCGTCGTGTTCGTCGATGAAGGAGATCGCACCGTCACCGGGACAGAACGCAGAGACCTGCTTGCCGTTCTTGATCAACTGGACCCGGACACACTTCCGGATCGCGGAGTTTGGCTGCTTCGCTTCGATACCGATCTTCTCGAGCACGATCCCTCGACCCTGGGGCGCGCCTTCGAGCGGGTCGGACTTCTGGCCCAGCCCGCGCTCGCGGCGCGCGTAGTCAGAGTCGGACCACCGGTGGTTCTGGCGGTCCTTCTTGAGTTTGCGTGCGGCGTATTTGCCGTTCGCCATAGTACGCGTCGTTATCCAGCGAAGGTACTTAAGACTCCTCTTTCGTCGCCACGAAACGGCCCACAGGCGGCGTGTGAGCCACTTGCACGACCGGACCGTTCACCCGACCAGCGTGGCCGGCCGAGTCATCTGCTGAACGTTCGAGACTGTTCTGGCTATTGGTTCTGTGAACATCTGTGTGAAAATGACGATTATCAGCTCACATAATCGGGGGCGTGGGTTTACTATGTTCTCTCCGGTCCTCTCAATATATCACTATGGCTGTTGAGTCGTTGTTACCAGACGTACTTCGCCGAAGTTATCTCCGTAAGTTTGCCGTTATCGTCGCAGTGATCGCGCTGCTGGTCAGTACCGCCGGTGCGATCACACAGGCGGACGTGACGAACGATGTTCGGGAGAACCGACAAGACGAACTTCAGATTCTGGCTGATCAGGAAGCGGAAACGCTGAGTAGCTGGACGGAACGACAGCACGAGCGGATCCGCTTGCTCTCCTCGCAGAGTCAGTATCAGGGCGACGACCTGAGTTCGATCTATTTCGAGATGCGACTGGAGGTCAGTACGTTACCGACGACCGTTCACGGCATGCACTACATCAACACGTCGGGCGACGAGCCTCGAATCCAGACCAGTACGATCGGGGATGCCCGTGGGACCTCGCTCGCTTCGACCGGCGTGACCTGGCCCGACGGATTTCAGTTCACGTCGCTTCGCGAGACCGAGTCTTCTGGTGTCTATCGAAACAACGGGAGCGCGTTTATGGCGTTCGCTAGCCCGCTCGTGACCGAGAACCGTCGAATGGTGCTGGTGCTCAACGTCACCGAGCGAGCCAGCCAGTTCGACGAGAGTGTCACCGGTGGCTCGACGCAGGTGGTCGCTGCCGACGGCACCGTCCAGTTCGCGACGAACGCGTCACAGATCAACACGTTCTACGAGGGTGGGACCGACAGTACGGCACTACAGGCTGGCGTGGCCGGTGACAGCGGCGTCGTCGACCGCGAGGACACCGTCGTCGCCTACGCACCGGTCGAGGGCACCGACTGGGTCGTGCTCAAGCAGGCACCCAAGGCCAACGCGTACGCGCTGAGTTCGACCGTCCAGAACCGGATCGCGCTCCTGATTGGCCTGTCGCTGCTCGGGTTTCTCCTCCTCGGCGCTGTCGTCCACCGGGGGACGCTGACGAAGATTCGGACGCTCACCGAGAGTGCCGAATCACTCGCGGCCGGTGAGGTCGACACGGACATCCGAGAAAGCGACCGGATCGACGAGATCGGCCAGATTCAGAATGCCTTCCTCGCCATCGACAACTACGTCACTACGGTCGCCGGGCAGGCCAACGCCCTCGCCGATCAGGAGTTCGACGCAGCGGTACTCGACGACGACGTGCCCGGCACGCTCGGGCGCGCGCTCGACCGGATGCGTGACGATCTGTCGTCGTTCATCGACGAGGTCGAACAGGCACGCGACGAAGCACAGCGCTCACAGGAACGTGCCGAGGCGCTGGCCGAGACACTCGAACAGCAAGCCGAGGATTTCAGCGAGGTGATGGAACGGGCCGCCGCTGGCGACCTCTCACAGCGTCTCGATGCCGACAGCGACAACGAGGCGATGGCGTCGATCGCCCGCTCGGCCAACGACATGCTGACCGAACTCGAACAGACCGTCGTCACGATCAGCGAGTTCGCCGCGGAGGTCGACGATTCGACCCGCGAGATCACCGAGCGCGCCGAGGCCGTCCGCGAGACCAGCGAGGAGGTCAGCCGATCCGTCCAAGAGATCGCGACGGGGGCCGACAAACAGGACGACAATATCCAAGACGTCGCCGCCGAGATGTCGGACCTCTCGGCGTCGATCGAGGAAGTCGCCTCGTCGGCCGCCGAGGTCGCACGCAAGTCGGGACAGGCCGCCGACGCCGGCGAACAGGGCCGGATTCAGGCCACTTCAGCCATCGAGGAAATGAACGAGATGGAGCAAGCCGCCGAGGCGACCATCGCGGACGTCGAACGACTCGACGAGGAGATGCGTGAGATCGGCGAGATCGTCGATCTGATCGACGAGATCGCAGAGCAGACGAACATGCTGGCGCTCAACGCTTCCATCGAGGCCGCCCGCGCCGGTGAAGCCGGCGAAGGGTTCGCCGTCGTCGCAGACGAGATCAAACAGCTTGCGGCCGAGACCGGCGAAGCGACCGAAGACATCGCCGCTCGCATCGAGACCGTCCAGTCGTCGACCGGCGATGCCGTCTCGGAGATCCGGGCGATGGGTGACAGTGTCGAGTCCGGCATCAACACCGTCGAGTCCACGGTCGCTGCGCTCGAAGAGATCGTCACGCAAGTCGAGGAAGCAAACGCCGACATCCACGCCATCGACGACGCCACCGACCAGCAGGCCACCTCCACCGAGGAGGTCGTCGCCGTCGTCGACGAGGTCAGTTCGATCAGTCAGGAGACCGCCGCACAGGCAAACACCGTCTCCGCGGCCGCGAGCGAGCAGACGACCTCGATCAGTGAGGTGACCGACGAGATCCAGTCGCTTTCGGGCCGGGCAAGCAATCTCCGTGATCTCCTCGACCAGTTCGACACTCACGACAGTGAGGACGGCGTCACTGACACGAGTACGAGCGCCGACGCCGCCGCTGACGGTGGCTTCGACGAATAAAAGCAGTTGCGTCCCCGGGCGTTACGTCAGTTCGATCCCGTCGATATCGAAGTGTCGCTCGGCCAGTCGCCGGGCGGCGTCGATGTTCTTCCCGTCGGCACCGATCGCGACCCCGCGGTCTTCCTGTGCGACTTCCACGTAGGCGACGGTGTCGCTGTTCTCGGAGACGGTGACGTTGTACACCGCTGCCGGTGCGAGCGCGTTCGCGACGAACGCCCCGGGCGTGTCGGCGTCCTCGACGAGTTTGATCTCGCGACCGATCTCGGCCTCGATACGCTCGACGACAGTTCCGCCGGGACCGATGGCGTCGGCCATCTGACCGGCCTTGACGACGAAGATCACGCGGTCGTCCTCGTCGTCGACCAGACAGTCCCTGACGGTCACGTCCGCCTCGGTCTCGAACAGCGCGATCAGCTGACGCGCCTCGTCCGAGAGCTCGACCACCATCAGTCCTGACTCGCGCCCATGCGGAGGTCCACGTCGCCGGTGCCGAGTTTGATCGGCTTCCCGACGATGACGTTCTCCGTGACGCCGTTCAGATCGTCGATCTCGCCGTGGATCGCGGCGTCCAGCAGGTGATTGACCGTGACCTCGAACGCCGCACGGGCCAGCACAGACTCCTTGTTGCCCGAGATACCGTGACGACCGATGGACTCGATCTCGCCACGATTCGTCATGATGTCCGCGACCAGCATCAGGTGGCGGATGTTCACGTCGTCCAGCCCCTGCTCTTCGAGGGTGTGCATCGTCTCGTTGATCAGGGTTTCACGGGCTGCCTCGATCCCGAGATTGCGGTGGATCTCGTGGATGTTGTTACACGTCGTCCGCGAGGCGTCGACGCCTTCGATACCGAGCACGTCGCCGAAGGCCGACCCCTCGGTGTAGAGGACGAACTCCTCGCCCTCGTCGAGCTCTTCCTTGCGGATCACCACGCGGGAAATCTCGTCGATCCCCTTGAACACGACTTCGCGAAGCTCTTCGACTAGCTGGAGCAGATCACGATAGGACGGTTCGTCGGGACCGAACTCGATCATCGTGCCGGCCCGGCGGGTCTGGACGCCAAGCTTGGACTCGATGGTCTCTGCGATCTCTTCGGCCACGTCGTCGACCTGTGGGACCGTCGGCCAGCGCTCTTCGAGCGTGTCCTCGTTTAAGTCGATCTGGACGAGCATGTCCGCGACGTTAGTCGAGATGTCACCCAGTGCGAGGATGCGGGTGGCCTCGATCTTCCAGACGACTTCGTGGGCCTTCTCGCGGTCGGTCGCGTACTCGTCTTCGAGGTGGACCGTCATCATGGGGGTGTCGGGCGTCTTCCGGGCGTCGACAAGCTCGATGAGTCGGGGAAGCCCCTGGGTCACGTCGATCTCCGCGACCCCCGCGTAGTGGAACGTGTTCATCGTCATCTGCGTTCCCGGTTCGCCGATGGACTGGGCCGAGACGGTCCCGACCGGGTCCAGCGGATCGACGCGGGTCTCCTGGTAGCGGGCCTCGACGGCCTTGGCGATCTGGTCCGCCTCTTCGACGGTCACGTCGCGTTCTTCGACCGTGCTGTACACGTCGTTTTTGAGCCGTCGCGGGAGGTCTGCGTCCTCCACGACCGCTTCGATGTCGTCGGTTGCGTCTGCTCGTGTCATCAGTCGTCACCCTCCGCCATCCACCAGTCGTCGGCGTGTTCCGATAGATTGGTGGGCTCGACGCGCTCGCCGAGGAACTCGCTCTTTACGCTTTCCGAATCGAACTCCGAATCGAGGACGCTGTCTGCGATCTCGTCGACGTCGACGGGCGTCTCCTCGTTGGAAGCGACCTGCACCGGCGAGGTGCCGTCCTCGCCGAACTCGAACTGGACGATCGTGTCCGAGGTGTCTCGGACGGTGCCGTCGTACTGCGTTTCGAGTTCCGACAGCGCGTTGATCAGCCGACGCTGCAGATAGCCGGACTTCGAGGTACGGACTGCCGTGTCGACGAGGCCCTCGCGGCCACCCATCGCGTGGAAGAAGAACTCCTTGGGTCCGAGACCGCCACGGTAGGAGGCCTCGACGAAGCCGTGGGCGTCCGCCGAGAGGTCGTCCTGCTTGAAGTGGCTGAGTGTGCGGTCCTCGTAGCCGCGGTTGATCCGCTCGCCACGGACTGCCTGCTGGCCGACACAGCCAGCCATCTGGGTCAGGTTCAGCATCGACCCACGCGCACCGGACTCGGCCATGACCACGGCAGGGTTGTCGTCGTCGAAGTGCTCGCCGGCGATGTCACCTGCGGAGTCACGCGCCTTGCCCAGCGTCTGCATGATCTTCATCTCCAGCGTCTCGTCGACCGTTCGGCCGGGCAGCGATTCGAGGTCACCGCGCTCGTAGGTCTCGATCAGTTCCTCGACGCGCTCGTAGGCGTTGTCGATCGCTTCGGAGATCTGGGCCTCCGCGGCCTCCGGGACGGACTCGTCGTCGATCCCGATCGAGAACCCGAAGTGCATGATCGAGCGCATCGCAAGCGATGCGATCTCGTTGATGAAGATGCGCGAGCGGGTGTTGGAGTACTCCTTGGTGATGGTGTCGACGATCTCGCCGCCGAAGCCGCCGACTGCGCTGTCGTCGATCGTCCCCTCCAGCAACTGACCGTCCTCGATGACCACGTCTTCGCCAGCCTCGCTCGTGAATTCGAGGTCGAGGTCGTCGGGGAGCAGTTCCGAGAAGATGTCCCGGCCCGTCCAGTACGGCGTACCGGTGTCGTCGACGCCCGACTCCTCGGGCAGTTCGTCGATCCGGGTCGCACGCAGCAGGTCAAGCGCCTGGGTCTCGTTGAACTGCGGATTCGTGTGGGTCAGCAGATAGGTCCCCGAAATGTGGTCCTGAATCGCGCCGATGATGTTCTCACCGAAGCGCGGACTGAGAATCTGTTCCTGGACACGCATCAGGACGCGGGCCTCGGCGCGGGCCTCCTCGTTCTGGAGCGCGTGCATGTTCATCTCGTCGCCGTC
Organism: Halomicrobium sp. HArcht3-1; assembly: GCF_058933345.1. Taxonomy (NCBI): domain Archaea; kingdom Methanobacteriati; phylum Methanobacteriota; class Halobacteria; order Halobacteriales; family Haloarculaceae; genus Halomicrobium; species Halomicrobium sp. HArcht3-1. Next base: position 289,795 of record NZ_JBZYDM010000004.1, read on the forward strand.
GAAGTCGGCGTTGTACGGCGGACAGACGACGGTGTTGAGACGGAACGTCTTGTACGGCATGACCACGACTTCGTGGGCCATGATCGACATCCGGTGGAGCGACGGCTGGCGGTTGAAGATGATGATGTCGCCATCGATGAGATGACGGGACACTTCCCAGCCGGCTTCGACCTTCTGGGCCAGCTCCTCGCAGTTCTTCTCGGTCACCTTCAGGCGGCGACCGTCGGGTCGCTTGACGTAGTTCGCGCCCGGATGTGCTTCCGGCCCGTTGGCGACGTAGCGACGAGCGTTGTCGAGGTTGCGCTCGTTGACGTTCATCGTCTGGGTCATCTCGGTCGCCACGCGGTCGGGCACACCGACCTCGTTCAGCGACAGCGTCGGGTCCGGCGAGATGACGGTACGCGCCGAGAAGTTCACACGCTTCCCGGATAGGCTCCCTCGGAAACGGCCTTCCTTGCCCTTGAGACGCTGGGACAGGGTCTTCAGGGGTCGACCCGAACGGTGTCGCGCCGGCGGCGTGCCGCTGATCTCGTTGTCCATGAACGTGGTGACGTGGTACTGCAGCAGTTCCCAGAGGTCCTCGATAATCAGCTGTGGCGCACCCGCTTCACGGTTCTCCATGAACCGCTGATTGATCCGGATGATGTCCACCAGCTTGTGGGTGAGGTCGTCCTCCGAGCGCTGGCCGTTGTCCAGCGTGATCGACGGTCGCGCGGTGACCGGCGGCACGGGCAGGACGGTGAGGATCATCCACTCGGGTCGGGACCGAGACGGTTCCATCCCGAGTACCTCGATGTCCTCGTCCGGGATGTCCTCGAACCAGTCCCGGATGTCGCTTGGCATCAGCTTGTTCATGTCCTCCTCGGTCAGGTCAACGTCGAGTGCCTTCTCCAGCGCTCGGCGGTCCTCCTCCCGGGGGCGGAACTCACCGGAGATGATCTCCTGAACGCGCGAGGGATCGATCCCGGTCTCGTCGGCCAGTTCTGTCGGCGTCGTGCGCTCGCGACCTTCCTCCTCGTCTGGCTCCATCGCGGCGACGATGCGCTGGGAGTACTCCGAGGACAGCACGTCCTGCACCTCGTAGTAGGTCGTGGGCTTCTCGTGTTGAATGTCGTACTGTGGCTCGCCACAGAACGGGCAGCGATCCTTCTTGCGGGCCTGTCGGATCGCCGCTTTCGTCACGTCGTTGAGGTCCTTGCCGAGTTCCCGGGAGCGGACCAGTCGGTCCTCGAACTCCTCGCGTTCACGCTCGTCGAGACAGAGACGCGAGCAGGAGCGACAGGTACCACGCAGCAGGCGGCGGATCAGCTTGTTGAACCCGACGTGGATGACGGGCGCGGCCAGCTCGATGTGGCCGAAGTGGCCGTTACACGACCCGCTGTGTTTGCCACAGGTCTTGCACTCTAGCCCGGGGTCGATCACGCCAAGTCGCGGGTCCATCAGGCCCATGTCGATGGGGAATCCGTCGTCGTCGTAGGTGTCGGCCGTGATGACCTTGGTGGCGCTCATGTCGCGGTACTCCTCGGGGTCCATCAGCCCGAAGCTGAGCTTGCCGATCGATTTGGGTGTCTGTTGTGAACTCATTAGACTGCGTCCTCCAGTTCGATCCGTGGGGCGATGCCCAGCGCCTTCATCTCGTCAAGCAGGAGCTTGAACGCGTAGGACATCTCCACCTCGTGGATGTCGGTCTCTTCCTCACAGTTTGGACAGTAGATCCGTCGCTGCTCGACGTTCTCGACGGCGGTCATCCCACACTGACCACAGACGTTGATCCACTCGCGGTCGGACTCGTCGAGCAGGCGTTCTTTGAGCGCCATCGCCGCACCGTGCCCGATGAGCACGTCCCGTTCCATCTCACCCACACGCAGGCCACCCTCGCGGGCACGCCCCTCGGTGGGCTGGCGGGTCAGCACCTGCACCGGCCCGCGCGAGCGGGCGTGCAGTTTGTTCGAGACCATGTGGTACAGCTTCTGGTAGAAGATACAGCCGACGAAGATTTCGGCCTCGATCTTCTCGCCGGTAACCCCGGAGTACATGACCTCCTTGCCGGAGGACTTGAATCCGCGTTCTTCCAGCGCACCGCGCAGTTCCTCCTCGTCCTCGCCGGTGAAGGCGGTCCCGTCGACACGCCGGCCTTCCAGCGCACCGACCTTCCCGCCCAGCATCTCCAGCACGTGGCCCACCGTCATCCGCGAGGGCAGTGCGTGGGGGTTCAGGATGAGGTCCGGCACGACGCCGTCCTCGGTAAAGGGCATGTCTTCCTGTGGCGCGAGGTGGCCGACGACACCCTTCTGTCCGTGTCGAGATGCGAACTTGTCCCCGAGTTCGGGAATCCGCTCGTCACGCACCGAGACCTTCGAGAGCTTCGAGCCGTCCTCGCCTTCCATCAGCGTGACCGTGTCGACGACGCCGGATTCGCCCGACCGCATCGTCACGGAAGTCTCGCGGCGCTTCTGGGGCGAGAGACCGCCCATGTCGTCCGGCTCTTCGAGGAATCGCGGCGGCGAGGTCTTGCCCAGCAGGACCTCGTTCTCGCCGACCTGCGTCTCGGGGTTGACCAGACCGTCCTCGTCGAGGTGGGTGTACGCTTCCTCACCGCGTGCGCCCCGGACCTCGTCGTCGGGAATCTCGAAGTGGTCTTCCTGCCCGCCGGGGTAGCGTCGTTCCTCGCCCTCGTACGTTCGGAAGAAATGGGAGCGAGCGAGTGCGCGCTCGACCGATCCCTCGTTCATGACCAAGGCGTCCTCGATGTTGAACCCCTCGTAGCTCATGACCGCGACGGTGAAGTTCTGGGCCGCCGGACGGTCGTCGTACCCGATCTGTTCGGTGGTCTGGGTCTTGACCATCGAGAGCTGTGGGTAGTGCAGCAGGTGCTGGCGCGTGTCCGGGCGAATCCGGTAGTTCGCACTCGGTAGCCCCAGCGACTGCTTGATCATCCCCGACCCCATCGTAATTCGGGGCGAGGCGTTGTGTTCGGGGTAGGGAATCATCCCGGCACCGATCCCGAACATCAGCTGTGGGTCGACTTCGAGGTGGGTGTGGTCGACGGTGACCTCCTCCTCGGACACGGCGACGAGGATGTCCTCCTCTTCCTCGGCGTCGATGAACTCGACGACACCGCGGTCGACGAGCTCCTCGAAGCCCAGGTCGCCGTCTTTGACCTGTTCGATCTCCGATTCGGTGATCAGTGGTTCGCCGTCTTCGATGACCAGCAGCGGGCGGCGTGCCCGGCCGGCGTCGGCGTTGATGATGACCTCGTCGGTGCGGTCGCGCACGGAGACGTTGACCATCTCCGAAACGTCACCGCGCCGGCGGGCCTGCCGGATCTGGTTTGCGAGCTGTTCGGGGTCGGGATGTGTCCCAACCAGACTGCCGTTGACGTACACTTTGGCGTCGCGTCCCTGACTCATGATTTAATCGTCCGCTGGCTGCTCGATTCGCTCGATCCCGGGGATGCCCTGGACCCCCATGTCGGCGAGTTCGTGTTTGAGTTCCTGTGCGTCCTCGACGTTCTGGGAGAGTTCCATCGCCTGCGCGAAGTTCTTCACCAGACCGCAGTTCGGGCCTTCGGGGGTCTCGGAGGGGCAGATCCGACCCCACTGGGTCGCGTGCAGGTCACGCGCCTCGAAGTGGGGCTGACTCCGGGACAGGGGCGAGCGAAGGCGTCGCAGGTGGCTGAGCACACCCATGTAGTCGGTTCGGTCGACAAGCTGGCTCACACCGGAGCGGCCGCCGACCCAGTTGCCCGTCGCGATGGGGTGTTCGAGTCGCTCGGTCAGCACGTCCGAGCGAACCACGGTCGACACGGAGAGCTGGCGATTCCGCATGTTTGCGCGTTCGAGCTGGTACTTCACGTCGCGTGCCAGCTTGTTCAGCGCCGTCCGGAACAGGTCCTTCATCAGGTCGCCGCTGACCTTCAGTCGCTTGTTGGCGTAGTGGTCCTTGTCGTCTGCGTCCCGGCGACCGAGCGCGAGTTCGAAGCAGGCCTCGGCCATCCGGCACAGATAGTAGGCCTTGTTGATCCGCACGTCTTCCTCGTCGACACCCTCCTCGTGGAGGTGTGGCAGGAGGTAGCGATCGATGACGTAGTTGGCTCGCTTGAGCTGGTAGTTCTTGCCCTGCCCGGAGGCGACGCGCTCCCCGAGGGTCTCGATTGCGCCCTCGGTAGTCTGGACGTCTGCGGCCTCCAGATTCTCCAGCATGAACTTCACGATCTCCGGGTCGTCGGAGACGCGGTGGACGATCTCCTCGTCGGATTCGAGTCCGAGTGCGCGCACGAGGGTCACGAAGTTGATCGATCCCGAGACGCTCGGGAAGGAGACTTCGAGGATGCCGTCGCGGGTCCGCTCACACAGCACGAGTGCGCGGTAGCCACGGCGCTGGGAGAACGTCTTGGCGACCTGCACGTCGTCGCCGTACTTGGTGTCGTGTTCCGCGAGAATCTTGTTCGGTGCGAGGTCCTCGCTGGTCATCAGGACTCGCTCGGAACCGTTGACACAGAAGTACCCACCGGGGTCGGCGGGGTCCTCGCCGATGTCGATCAGTTCCTCGCGGGTGAATCCGTTGATGTTACACTTGTTCGATCCGACCATGATCGGCATCCGACCGATCTTGGTCTCGGTCTGGTCGACGACGACCTCCTCTTCTTCTTCGCCGCCGCGAACGATCGCCATCTCCATGAAGACTGGTGCGGAGTAGGTGATGTTGCGCAGACGCGCTTCCTGCGGGTAGAGGAGTTCTTCGCTGCCGTCGGCTTCGCGGACGCGGGGGGTGACGACGCGCACGTCGCCGAGTTCGACGAAGACGGGTTCTTGCCCTTCTTTGTCGCCGATGTCGGTCTCGATCGTCTCTTTCTCGTCGACGACCTGCTGCATGCCGCGGTCGAGGAACGAATTGAACGATCGGAAGTGGTGCTCTGCCAGACGCTCGCGCGAGAAGTACTCTCGCGAAATCGCGCGTCGATCGTTGGCGTCCATCAGGACACCACCAGTCGATACACGACTGCCTGATCTGTCGTTCGGGAATCACGGACGACCTTGACCACGTCACCGACCTCTGCCTCGTCGGGGGCAGCGGGATCGGTGCGCTTGAGCTTCGGCAGGTCCGTCTTCTTGATGTTGTACTCCTCGAGCACGTCGTCGAGCGTGTCCTCGTCGACGATGCTGTGGTCTGGGACGAGTTCGTGTTGGCTTACGTCTACCATGGTTGGTGTGGCCGGCTAGTGGAGAAGGTGGCTGTCACGAGATACTACAGGTCGCTATAGGCGGAACCCATTTAACCCTTACCAAGTCCGTCTGCAGTAGCTATCCGGCCCGGCGCCGGAGGTCGCATCACTATGAACTATGCGAACGACCTTCATAGTCGTTTGGGTGCCGACTGGTTTCGGCATTGCTGAGTGGTCTCGATGCTGTCGCACGTGTCCGATAGCCACTGACCGAGTGCGCGGTCGCCGACTGCGCTCGCCCGCTGGCGCTTCCGTGTGGACCCTCGACTCGTGATACTGTCTATCTGTGAACGACTTCGCCACCACGGGGGTGGCGAATAGCTTCACGAAGTGACAGCCAACAGTATGAGCCACACGCCCATTCGGTCCTTCTCATCCCGCTGTTCGCTGCGCTGACAACGCCCCACGACACTACAACTCAATGACGGCGCGTTTGGAAAGTCTTAATACCATCACCGGGATACGATGAGATGCGACGTGCCCGGATGGTGTAGTGGCCCATCATACGACCCTGTCACGGTCGTGACGCGGGTTCAAATCCCGCTCCGGGCGCTTCTGCTGGAAACATACTGCTGAACAAACGCGAATGCGACGTGCCCGGATGGTGTAGTGGCCCATCATACGACCCTGTCACGGTCGTGACGCGGGTTCAAATCCCGCTCCGGGCGTACTTTTGCGACGAACAAACTCGTGAGTCTCAAATATGCGACGAAGGGATTTGAACTACGGAACGAGCGAGCGGAGCGAGCGACGTTCAGATGGTTCAAATACCGAAAGACCAGCTCGCTGGTCTTTCGACCTTCGCGCTCGACATGGTCGAGCGTTCACTCCCGCTCCGGGCGTCTTCTACTGCGAACAAATCGTCGAGCAGCGCGTAGCGTCCGCTTGACTCCCCCGTGAGCAGCTGTGACGAGAACGCGAGCATCGAAGCCAGTGGCTCGGGGGTCACAGTGGCATGGAGGGGAAAGCTCCCCTCACCCTGTCATAGGTCCGTCCCACCTCGGGAAACGGACACTCAGGCACTCACACGACGCAAATATATGTTTTGTGGCGCTGGGGAACTGTTTAGTGGCGTCGCACGAATCCCCGCTGTATGGAGGACGTGGACCGTGAGGCGATGCCGCGGGCGATCGTCGAGGAGTTCCTGACCCGCGAGCGTGGGACACGGGCGCTACTGGACGAACTGGAGAAGTTGTCTATCGAGGGGCGGACCGAGGAACTGCACGAGCGGATCCACGCGCTCGCAGAGAGCAACGAGGCGGTGTTCTACACGGTCGCGTTCAGTCTGGCCGACGCCGCCCAGTTTTTCGGCGACGTGGAGGCCCAGCTCGACGTGACGGCGGCCGACCGGCTGCGCGATCTGGCCGAGACCTACCCGACGCTGGCCGAGCCCTTTACGATCGTTCGCACCGAAATCTCCGAAGATCGGCAGAACCCCGTCACCAACGTCAGCTACAGCGTCTCGTATCATCGTGGTATCGAGTCGCCCATCGTCACCTACCGGCCGCTGTCGGGCGACAGAGAGCTGTACGAGTCCCGAGCGACGCCGTCGGAAGTGCTCCAGACGGCTGGCGATCTGGTGGCGGCGACCACGGACGCACTGGACGTGGCGCTGGACAGCGACCACTCGGTCAACACCGAGGAACTGAGCGCGCTGATCGACCGGCGTGAGAAACTGGAGTCCGAACTCTCACGGCTGCGCGACGATCTGGACGAACTTCGGCGCACGCCTGTCAACGACGAGTGATACGGCTCACTGTACCCGTTTTCTGGATCGACCGCACATCGTCGCGCGGTCGATCCGAGAACGATCTGTAAGAATCCGTATGCGTCCCACACCGGTTGCGTTTATGTGCTCCCGGCCAGTAGCTGTTGTCGACTCTATGGGACTGGACCGACTGGCCGATCAGGTCGAGAAAGAACGCCGAGACCTCCGGATTCTCGAAGCCGTCATGGCGCACGGGCCGATCGGGATCGTCCGGCTATCCGAGGAGACCGACGTACCCGAGCACAAGGTTCGCTACTCGCTGCGGATGCTCGAAAACGACGAACTCGTGCAGCCGACCCCGCAGGGTGCGATCCCGGCCGACGACATCGACGAGCGCGTCGCGACGCTCAACGAGGGGCTGGAGCACTTGCTCGAACGGACCGAGGCACTGAAGACGATTTTTGCGACGAACGTCGACGCGTAGACGCGCCGGCCCGGCTCGTCATTCGAGCGCCGCCAGCAACTGATCCACTTCGTCGGCGGTGTTGATGGCGTGGACCGACGCGCGGACGGCGTCGGGGTGAGGCAACGATCGGACGACGATACCCTCGGTAGCGAGTCGCTCGACCGTCGCTTCCGGGTCCGCTGTGTCGAAGGTGACGAGACCGGATTCGTACGCGTCGGGACTCAAGAGTCGGTCGCCAAGGCCTGTCTTCAGTCGGTCGGTCAGGCGTGCGACCCGGGACTGGATCGCGTCGTAACCGATGGACTCGACCGTGTCCATCGCCGTCGCCAGCGCGACGTACGGCGCGGGCGTCGTCGTCCCGACCTCGAAGCGCTGGCCGCCCTGCTTGTACTCGTAGTTCGCAGCGGCGGGGTCCTCGACGCTGCGGTAGCCGATGCGGCGCTGTGCGAGGCGGTCGTGGGCGTCGTCGGCGACGTAAAGGAATCCGCTGCCCCAGATGCCGAGCAGCCACTTGTGGCCGGCGGCGGCGACGAAGTCCGCCCCCCAGTCGTGTACGTCGACTGGATGCTGGCCGACCGACTGGACGGCGTCGACGAGCACTTGCGCGCCGGCGTCGTGGGCGATATCGACGACTTCGGAGACGGGCAGGCGCGTTCCGTGGGTCCAGGCCAGCGAACTCAGCGTGACAAGGCGCGCCCCGTCGACGGCGGCTTTCAGATTGTCGAGATCGAGACGGCCATCCGTCGTCTCGACGACACGTATCTCGATGTCACGCAGGTCGGCGAGCCGTTCCCACGGGAGCGTCCCGGCGGGGTGTTCGAGGTCGGTGCGCACGACCACGTCACCGGGCTGGAAGTCGATCGCGCCCGCGACGAGATTGATCCCGTCGGCGGTGCTGCGAGTGAGTGCGACCTCGTGAGTGGCTGCGCCGATGTGGGCGGCGACGGTCTCGCGGGCCGCCTCTAGCGTGTCCCAGGCGACCGTGTAGGGTCCCTCGTCGACCGGTGCTTCGAAGGCGTGACGTTCGAGAAAGTCGGTCGCGGCCCCGACGACGTGGCGCGGACTCGGGCCGCTCGCGCCCGTGTTGAAGTAGGTACACGATTCCAGCGCGGGCACGTCGGCCCGAAGCTCCTCGATGTCCATAGTCGAGCCGTGGGTCGGGGTCGACTTCAAACACACACCCGAAACGACGGAGTCGGGCCACTCGGCGACCGCCGACGCCGACGTTGCCCGCACGGTGACGTTCACGCGCTTCGGAACGGCTAAACCGGTGGGCGGGAAACGTATCCGACGACCTGCGACGGCCGGCCACTCGGCCGGCAGTCGCCCGGACTCTCGCCATGTCGGAGACGCACCCACTGCTCAGACTCGAAACCGTCGTCCTCGTCGGTCTCGGCGGCTTCGCCGGCTCGAACCTGCGGTACTTCGTCGGCCTGTTTCTGCCCGGACTGGAGGGGACCCTGCTGGTCAACGTCGTCGGGAGCTTCGCGCTCGGTGTCCTGTTCTACGAGGCCATCCACGTCGGCCTGCTCGCAAGCGAGACAAATCTGGCCGCGACGACGGGCTTCCTCTCGTCGTTTACCACCTACAGCACCTTCGCCGTCGAGACCGCCCAGCAGACGCCCCTGCTGGCAGTCGGGAACGTCATCGCGAGCTATGCGCTGGGATTCGCGGGGGTACTCGTCGCCCGCGCGCTCGTCGAGCGTCTCGAACGGGAGGCCGTCTGATGGCTCCGATCGACCCCGCACACCTCGTCGGGACCGGCGGCGCGCTCGGTGCGCTCGCCCGCCACTATCTCGGGCAGGCCGTCGACCGGGAGTCGTTCCCGGTCGGGACGCTCACCGTCAACGTCGTCGGCAGTTTCGTCCTCGGACTCGTCACTTTCCTCGCACCGGCCGAGAGCGTCGTTCTACTGGTCGGCGTGGGCGCGTGTGGCTCCTTCACGACGTTCTCCTCCTTTGCCGTCGACACGGTCAGACTGTGGGACGAGGGCCGCCCCGCCGTCGCTGCCGGGAACACCGTCATAAATCTCGTCGGCGCGCTCGCAGCCATCGGGTTGGCGTGGCTCCTCACGTCGGTGTGACGAGCGAATTCCACCGACAGCGTTGGGGTTTAAATCACTCCCGTGTGGAATGGGAAGAAGAATGAACCGAGCCACTGCACTCCGGTTGGTCGCGTGCGTGATCGTGATAGCTATCTCTGGCTCGGTGACCGCTGCAGTTTCCCCATCGGCAGTGGAGACCTCGTCGAACACGGCGTTCGACGTGTCGATCGAATACGGCGGGGACATCGTCCCACCACAGTCTCCGAACGAGGCACCGGACCGCTACGAGGTTCGGGTCACCGGCGCTGAGACGGTCACGATAACGTCGCCGACGTTGAACCGCTCTCGACTTGCGACGATGTTCGACGGCACGAGGACCGCCACCGGCGTCCGCGTCCCAGTGCCCGAGAACGACGCGCTCACGATGACACTTACGGCCGCGTTCGACTGCCTCCCGGGCACGTACGAACTGCACTTTCGTGGGGTATCAGGCGAGACGGCCACCACGACGCTAGCACTGAGCGAACCAGCGACGTTCGAGACCAATCTTCGTGGACAGGTGCAGACTGTCGCTCGCGGACAAGTGGCTAAAATTCCATTTCAGATCGATGTCTGCTCTGACACGCCTGCGACACTGTCAGTCCGCAGCCCGAACGGCACGCAGTGGAACGTGACACTCGACAGGACCGGCGTCGGGGAGTCTGGCGCGATCCGATTCGCGACAAACGGCACGACACCGCGCTTCACGCAGGCGGTGGGGAATGCGACGATTCGCTTTCGATCACTGACGGGAACCGAGACGACACAACTCCTGATCGGTGAATACGACCTTTCGATGTGGCAACGAGGGTCCCGAACCGATGTCGGCGCTCTAGTGATTCGTCCTCCCGAGGCTGTCCTCACCACCGCAACGACGGTGACGCGAACGAGAACAGCCACCGTCACTGCACCCCCACTGACCCACAGCTCGACGACATCCACCGCGACCGAAGCGACTCCGCGAGTGGCCGACAGTGTGCCACCGACGAAGGCCGAACACACCGCCACTGCGTCTGCGACGACGCGGACGACAGTCCCACAGCCGGCATCGACGGCACCTAACCGAACTGGGACGACTGTAACCACTACCGCGACCGGTGATGGTCCGTGGACCGCCGCTCTTGCCCTCGTCTTGGCGCTCATCATCGGCCACCGACGCGTGCGGTGACGGTCCCGTCGAATTGTGGTCCACGCATTTATGAAGGGTGACGCCACCAGCGGTGTCCATGTTCGAAGCACTGTGGCGCGACGACCGTGCGATCGAAGGACTGCCGATCAGACTCGTCATCGCCCTCGTCGTGGGTGTGGCGAGCCTGAGCGTGATGATGAGCACCATCTCGGGCGTTTCGACGCTGACCGTCAGCGAACTCGATGTCGACCCTTCAGTCGAGGTCGTGGGTCAGTCCTCGACCCAGCTCAATCTCACCGTCGTCGACCCGGAAGGCCAGTCGGTATCGGGTGCGACCGTCGTCGTCAGCGGTGGGACGGCGTCGCTCGACGGCGTGGCGACGGCGACCACCGGTCCCGGTGGGAATGCGACGGTGACGATCGACCCCACACTGGACCCGAATCAGAAGGAGGGGACGGTGACCATCGACGTGAAACCGCCGGCCAGTGGCGGCTACAGCGACCGTCGGGAGAACACCCAGATCCTCGTCGTCCGGGGTCACGAGTAATACTGCCGGCTGTGACAGTATAACCGACGACTGGGATAAGCCGACCGTACACACGCCGTGCCGACCAGCACGCCGACCGTCGCTGGCATCGTGCGTGCGAGCCGTCGGCGAACGAACGAGGCTGTCGCCACCGAATAAGCTGCCGTTATCACCACCCCTCTGACATAAACGGGTTTATAATTATCCGCACGTGGAGCAACCCCCTCCCCATGAACCTCGCTGCTATTGGTTTCGGTAACGCGGGTGGTAAGATCGTGGATCGGTTCGTCGAGTTCGAGGAGGCTTCGGGGCGTTCGCTGACGACCGACGTGCTCGCGGTCAACTCCGCCGAGATCGATCTGGCGAAACTCGACGTGATCCCCCCGGATCGGCGGCTCATCATCGGCCAGACACACGAACGAGTCAAGGGTCGGGGCGTCGGTGCCGATCCCGAACTCGGGGCGACGATCGCACGACGGGACCTCACCGAGATCGAGCGCCAACTCGACGACGTGCCGATCCACGACACGGACGGTTTCCTCGTTGTCGCGGGGCTGGGTGGTGGCACCGGCAGTGGTGGTGCCCCGGCGCTCGCTGAACGACTCTCGCAGATCTACGACGAGCCGATCTACGGGCTGGGGGTGCTCCCGAGCACGGACGAAGGAGGTCGTCCGTCGCTCAACGCCGCCCGGTCGCTCCAGACGTTCGCCGATGCGACTGACAATCTGCTGGTGTTCGACAACGATGCGTGGCGGCAGACGAAGGGGTCGGTGTCGGCGGGCTACGAGCAGACCAACTGGGAGATCGCTCGCCGCTTCGTCACCTTGCTTGCGGCCGGCGAACTCGACGGCTCGCAGGTCTCGGAGTCGGCGATGGACGGCAGTGACATCCGCCGGACGCTCGCACCCGGCGGTCTCAGTACGATCGCGTTCAGCCACGCAGACCTCGAAACCCGGACCCGTGAACAGCAGGGACTGCTGGGACGGTTGCGCTCGAACGGCCAGCACCATCCCGAGGAGGGCGCACTGTCGATGAAGATCCACGGGCTGGTGCGTAAAGCGGTCCAGTCGCGACTCACCTGTCCCGCCGAGATCGACTCGGCCGAGCGGGCGTTGATCGTCGTCTCTGGACCGCCACGCGAGGTTTCACAGAAGGGGCTACAGCGTGCACGCCAGTGGCTCGAACGGGAGACCGGCAGCGTCGAAGTGTTGGCCGGCGACGACCCGCGGACCGACGCCGACGCGGTCTCGGTCGCCGTGCTTCTCTCGAACGTCACCGACGTGCCCCGCGTCGACCAACTACAGGAACAGGCCGTCAGCGCGCAGGAAAACACCGAGCGGCAGGCGGCCGAACGCGACGAGGCCATCGACGACCTGCTCACCGACGACGACAACGAACTCGATCCGCTCTAGCGTGAACTGGTGCTGCCGTGGAAACGGCGCTTCGTGAGCAGGCCCGAACGTCCCGCAGTACGCTCGCTTTCATCCGCCGGGACACAGCTTGCCCAACAGTCAACGAGCCTGGCGGATGAAAGGGCGAGCCGAGGGCTTTCGAAGTCCCGTGATTCCGTTCAACTGCGGTCCCGATAACAGCGTTTCAACATTGTGCTAGTAGTCGTCCCAGTCGATCCACTCTTGCTCCCAGCCAGTCTGCGATTGGGCGGCCTGTCGGGCGCGTTCGCGGTCCTCGCGGTGGGTGCGGTTGCGCTCGACGGTGTCTGCCTGCTCGCCCTCGACGAGCATCGGCTGGAAGGCGACCCCGCCGAGTCGCTGCTGGTGCCCGTCGGCGTCGACGATCGTCAGCGTCTGCTCGCCCGCGCCCATCGGCATGACGAGGTGGCCGTCGTCGGCCAGCTGTCGCGTGAGCGCCCGCGGTGGTTCGATCGCGGCCGCCTCCAGCAGAATCCGGTCGTAGGGGGCGTATTCTGGCAGGCCGTCGATCCCGTCCCGGCGGTCGACCAGCACGCCCTCGTAGCCCGCTGACGCGAGGTTCGAGCGGGCGTCGTAGACGAGTCGTCGGGTGATATCGATCGCCTGAACGTTCTCTGCCCCGACGATCTCGGCGATCACGGCGGCGGTGTAGCCCACGCCGACGCCGACGACGAGTACGTCGTCACCCTCCCGGGGAGCGAGTGCTTCGAGTAGCCGTGCGACGGTGCTGGGCGCGAGGACGCGCGTGCCAAAGCGTTCGAACGCCCGGTCGGAGTAGGCCGCCCGCTCGTCCTCGACGAACGCCTCGCGTGGGACCGTTCGCATCGCCTGTGCGAGGCGACCGGTCTGCAGACAGCCCTTGCTCTCGTGGGCCAGACTGTCGACCATGTCCTCTCGTAGCACCGCCGGCTCCATAGTCGAGATTCTGGCCGGAGCTATTTGAATGGCGCGCCCTGCCGGTGCATGGTGGCCGCCGCCGGACACAAGATTGAGGCTTCCGTCCACCCAACGGCGGGATGATGCAGGGGACACCGGACCCGGTGCTTGGGAGTGAACTGGCGACGCTGGCTGTCGCCATCGCCGTCGGTGGACTCGTCGGCGTGCTCCCGTTCGTCGTCGGCCGTCGACTGTCGCCGCGGCGGTATGCCGCGGTCGGTGGACTGGTGTACGCCATCGGCATGACCGCGCTCTGGGTGATACCACGGATCGGCGTCGAAGGGTTGGGCTGTTCGTTGCCCGCGGATCTGGTGACCTGTGGCCCGCTGGCGCTGGTCGGCGTCGCCGTCCTCGCCGGACAGGCGGCCGTGGCGCTGTACGCCTTCGCAGAGTACGGGTCGGTCGTACCGCTCGGTGTCGCCGTTCTCGTGACGATCCTCCTCGTCTACGCCTTCTTGCGAATCCGTGGCGAGAGCGACCCGATGGCGCTGTACGCGCTCTTTTTCGGCCCGGCGGCGGTCGGCTTCACGGTCATCGTCGGGGTCGGCGAAGCGTTCGTCCGGCGGGCACTGGCCGGGCGCGACTGAGACGATCTGATCGCTTATTGCTGGGAAAACGAGGCGCTTACCAGGCCGACCACGCGGTCGTCGACTCGTCGCGGACGTACAGGCGCTTGATGTCCTTGGCGATGGCGCTGTCGCGGTCCTGATCGTACTGCTCGCGGTCGTAGCCGTGGGCGTCGTCGCGGACGTGAAAGCCCTCGACGGTGAACTCGTTCTCACCGAACTCGTCGGTCGCGCCGACGACGAACTCGTAGTCGCCGGGGACGTTCAGTTTGAAGCTCTCGGTGCTGTCGTGGCGGCCGTCTTTCGGGTGCATCGTCACGTTGACCGCGACGTTGCCGACGGCGCGAGTCCAGATGGTCTCGACGTCTTCGGCCGTCGCCTCGTCGACGCGGCCACCTTCGGCCTTTTCGACGGCGGTGATACGGACCGTCATGAGCGCTTCTTCGGTGTCGAGCAGGAACTCCTCGCCCTTCGCGAGGTCCTCCTCGGCCGGCACGTCGACGGTCGTGGTGAAGGAGTCGCCGTCCTGTGAGACGACGACCCGGCGCTGTACCTCGTCGTCTTCCGGGAGCTGTTCTTTGTGGGTGTGATCGCACTCCGTACAGCGAACCGTCACGTGGCTGCCGGGCGAGAGCACCTCGTGGACGGTCTCGAACGCCGGCGAACACGCCGGGCACGGCAGGGCGATGCGATCGCCCGGTGTGGCGTCTGTCATAGGCCCAGCTATTCGGGCGGGACGTAAATGGTCGTCGTCACGGGTCGCCCACGCTGTTCTCTCGCTCACTCTGCCTGTGGCAGTTCCACTTCCGACCCATCAGCGAAGACCGTCGGTTCCCGTAGAATCCCGTCGAGGTGGATCGGCGCGTGGGTGTCGCCGCCGATGGCGTGGTCGTCGCCGATGGCGATGTGGACGGTGCCGCCGGCCTTCTCGTCGAGGAGGACCGAGCCGACCAGATCGCGGACGGCGACGTTGGTGCCGATGCCCAGTTCGGCGAGGTTGTAGGCCGCATCGCCGGCGGTCTCGGCGGCCGCCTCGATCTGCTCGCGAACGGCGTCGTCGCTGATCTCGGTGACCTGTCCGTTTTCGACTTCGAACCGGAGTCGTTCCCCGTCGAGTTCGCCGTGGGGCATCATCGTTCCGTCGACGACGAAGGTGCCGTTTGCAGTCGTCGGGCTGACGAACACCTCGCCGGCAGGGAGGTTCGACATCTCGCCGGCGTCGTGGACGATGCCGGTGTCGAGTTTCCACTCCCGATCACCTCGTTCGAAGGTGATGTCGGTTCCCTGTGGCGAAGTCACGCGAATCTCGGCGGCGTCCTCGACCTGTGCGAGCACGTCCCGGCAGTGCTGGGCGATGGCGTCGTAGTCGGCGTCGAGTCCCATCAGGAAGACGGCCTCCGTGATGCCCGGGAGCGTCGCGACGCGAGCGCCGGCAGCATTGGCCTCGCTGCGAGCCTCGGTGTGGCTCAGGCTCTTCGTGGTCGGGGCGAGCACCACGTCCGCGCCGGCCATCGCGGCGGCGACCGGTTCGGGCGGTTCCTCGCCGTGCTGATCGCCCGGCGGATACCTGAGAAAGACGGTGTCGTCGGTGATCCCCGTCGCTACGCGGTACAGCGCTTCGCCGATGGCCTTGCGCTTGTCGTCGGTGACGACCGCACACGACTCATCGGGCTGGAGATTCATGCACTGCTCGACGGCAGTCTCGGCTGGCTTGCGGAGCGACGAGTTCATGTCCGCTAGTGACTGCCCGATCTACCTAAAGGTATAGCCGTGTGCCAGCCACCGTATTCAGCGAACGATCGTCAGGCTCACAGACACCGAAGGCCTCGACCCGATCCTTATCGGATATTCTCCGGGGTCGAACAGTGCCGGTGCAGGTCTGACTTCCGAGCCTCGTCCTTTCCGCGCTCCTCCCGACCCCTGCTCTGGATGCCATAGTGACAGCAATAATACAGAAGGAAACAGCGATCGGCAACAGGGTACTCCGAAGCGAGTAATTTTACATCATTATTAATCATAAAGGATTTAACGAACTCCCACGAACCACCGTGTATGCTCCGCGTGGGCATCAACGGCTTTGGCACAATCGGTAAACGTGTCGCCGACGCCGTTCGTGCACAACCCGATATGACGGTTGCGGGCGTCGCCAAACGAACACCGAACTACGAGGCCGAGGTCGCACGTGATCGCGGCTACGCGCTCTTTGCTGCCGAGGACGACACCCCGTTCACCGCGGCGGGTCTCGACATCGCTGGTCACGTTCGCCAGCTAGTCGCCGCAAGCGACGTGATCGTCGACGCCACGCCGGCCGGCGTCGGCGCACAGAACCGCGCGCTCTACGAGGATATGGACACGCCGGCGATCTATCAGGGCGGCGAGGATGCCGACGTGGCACCGGTGAGCTTCAACGCTCGTGCGAACTACGACGATGCGGTCGGTGCCGACGCCGTTCGGGTCGTCTCCTGTAACACGACCGGCCTCTCGCGCGTGCTCGCGCCGCTCGACGAGACCGTCGGCATCGAGAAGGTCCGAGCAACGCTGGTCCGCCGGGGCGGCGACCCCTCACAGACCGGCCGCGGGCCGATCAACGACACGCTTCCGGACCCCGTGTCGATCCCGTCACACCACGCACCGGACGTCCAGACCGTCTTCCCGGACCTCTCGATCGATACGATGGGGATGAAGGTGCCGGCGACGCTGATGCACACCCACGCGCTCAACGTCACGCTCTCGGGGACGCCGACGGCCGCCGACGTGCGGGACCTGCTCGCCGGCGAGGACCGCCTCCTGCTCGTCCCCGAACGGCTCGGCATCGACGGGGCTGGCAAACTCAAGGAGTACACCCGCGACGCCGGTCGCCCACGGGGCGACGTGTGGGAGAACTGTATCTGGAACGAATCGATCAGCGTCGAACCCCTCGACGACGGCCGGAGTGACTGCTACCTCTTCCAGGCGATCCACCAGGAGGCAGACGTGGTGCCCGAGAACGTCGACGCGATCCGGGCGATCACCGACGTGGCCGACCGCGCCGAGAGCGTTCGCCGGACGAACGAGGCGCTGGGCATCGGCCGCGGTCTCGCCGGTCTGGACACGCGACCGACGCCCACGCCGCGGGACGCCGCCAGCGACGACTAGTGCGGCTTTGCCCCCGTTGGCGCGTGTTCACTCTCTCGCTCGGGACTGCCGTGACCACTTCTGGATGACGCGACTTGTCGTTAGCGCGTGCGATCGCTGCGATTTTCATGTTTGAGATTAACTAGCAAAGGTATAACTGCGATTGCACCGTCACAGCAGACGATGGCTCAGTTCGAGGCGTTCGAAGACGGCGTCGAGGTGAAAGGACAGACAGTCCTCGCGTTCATCAACGGCACACCCATGGAACAGACCGCACGGCGGATGCTGGCGGCCAACGGCATCGAGGACCCACAGCCAGACGAGTGGTATACACAGCAAGCCTGGCTCGATGCCTTCGCGGAGGTCGCAGACACCGTTGGTGAGAATACGCTGACCCGGATCGGCCAGAGCATTCCACAGGACGCCGAGTGGCCTCCGGGGGTCGATTCCGTCGTCGGTGGGCTGGAATCGATCAACGAGGCCTATCAGATGAACCATCGTGGGGGAGCGATCGGCTCTTACGACGCCGAAGCGATCGACGAGACGACCGTTCGGATCACCTGCAAGAATCCGTATCCGTGTGCGTTCGACAGAGGGGTAATAAAAGCGACTGCACAGGAGTTCGCGGACACGAGCCTCGTCACCATCGACGAGGTCGGTGACGACTGTCGGAGTTCCGGGGGCACCGAGTGTACGTACACCGTGTCGTGGTGACGGGCTAGAGCTGTGTGAACGTCACGTCGTCCGTCTCTGTGTCGATGACGGCGACGTGTGGGCGCTCGGGCGCGGCGTCGATCGGGACGCCGCCGGGATTGATCCGCACCGTCCCCTCGTGTTCTTCGAGCACCTGTTCGTGCGTGTGGCCGTGACAGACGTAGTCGTAGTTTCCACACTCGACGAGGGCGTCGACGATGGCCCCGCTGGTGCCGTGATAGACCCCGACTTCGACGCCGTCGAAGGTCAGTTCGCCCATCTCGCCGAGGTAGGTGCCGAAGTCGTCGATCTGGGGCTGGAGACCCCACTCGCCGTCGTTGTTGCCCCGCACGGCGTAGAAGTCGAAGTCCGCGTCGAAGTGGGCAACGGAGAACGGCGCGACGAAGTCGCCACAGTGGACGACGGCCTCGACCCCCGCGGACTCGAAACGCTCGACTGCCGTCGCGACGAGTTCGGTGTCGTCGTGTGTGTCGGCGACGATGCCTATCTGCATGGGCGTACCAGCGTCGGCGTGGCAGTTATTCCTACCGGCTCCGTGGACCGACGACCGGCTGTGATGAACGACCGAACCGACAGTTCACTCGCTTTCGAGTATGTCGCTGTCGTAACTCGACACAAGGGATTTGCCGGCGTGCCTCGAACGCCGTAGCATGCGACGTGCTCCCACTGGTCGTGACACACCCCCCGTCGAACAGGACGACAGCGACGCCTCGGAGCGACGGAGCGACTGGCTGGCCCGCCACGCGCGGACGCGGACACCCGCCGACGGTCCCGCCGTCCACGTCGACGACCGCGACGACGACTGGCTCCGTCGTCACGGCCGCACACGTCGTACGTAGCCCAGTCTGGTCACAGCAGCGCCACCATCGATCGTTTTCCGTGCCCGCGAGCCGCCGACAGCGACGGCGCTACTCCTGTGCGAGGACTTCGACGCCGATCAGTTCCGCGCCGGTGAGCGCGCGGATGTACGCGCCGCCGGCGATCGAGACGTGGCCGAAGTCGTCCTCGCTCATGCCGTACATCTCGATGGCCCGGGAGGTGTCGCCGCCACCGACCACGGAGAAGCAGTCGGTCTCGGCGATGGCTTCCAGCACGGTCACGGTACCGACGGAGAAGCGTTCCTCCTCGAAGACGCCCAGCGCGCCCTTGACGAAGACGGCCTCGGAGTCGCCGATTACGTCGGCGTACCCCTCGGCGGTGTCGGTACCAACGTCCATGAACGAGACGGTCTTCTCGTCGATGTCGGCCACGTCCATCTCGGCACGCTCGCCGTCCTCGTCGGCGTAGGCCATGTCCTGCGCGACCGTGATCTGGTCGCGGTTCTCTTCGAAGATCTGCTCGATGAGTTCGTGGTTTTCCTCCCACTGGGAGTCGTAGAGATCGAGGTCGGGATCGAGGTCGAACCCGACGGGTGCGCCGTCGGCCCGCAGGAACAGTTCGCCGGCGATGCCCCCCAGCAGGAAGTCGTCGACCGTGTCCCCGAGGTGGTCCATGACGTTGATCACGTCGGTCGCCTTCGTCCCGCCGACGGCCATCGTCACCTGCCCGTCGAACTCCTTCTCGGCGATGGCGGTGTTGGCCTCGTATTCGGTCTCCATGACCCGGCCGGCGTAGGCCGGCAACACGAGCGGGAAGCCCACGAGCGAAGCGTGCGAGCGGTGGGCCGCCGAGTAGGCGTCGTTGATGTAGGCGTCGAACTTCGGGGCCAGCGTCTGGACGAACTCCGTCTCGGCCTTGACCTCGGGGTCTTCCTCGGGCAGTTCCTCCTCGCACATCCGGGTGTTTTCCAGCAGGAGCACGTCGCCCGATTCGAGGTCGTCGATGGCGGCCAGTGCGTCCTCGCCGAAGGTGTCGGCGACGAAATCCACGTCGTAGCTCGCGGGCTCTGCCCGCTCGCTCGTTCCGTGGTCGCTCTCTCCGCTCGCGCCCACGCGCCCGATGTGCTCTGCGAGGATGTCGGCGTGTTGTTCCAGCGAGACGAACGTGTCCCGGCCGGGTCGACCCTGGTGGGCCATCAGGACCGTCTCGAAGCCGCGATCAGCGAGTTCGCGGACCGTCTTCGCGTGGCGCTCGAAGCGGCGATTGTCCTGTACCACACCGTCTTCGACCGGCGAGTTCAGGTCGAGTCGGACCAGCACACGCTGGCCGTCGTCCAGATCGTCGAGTGTCTCGAATGCAGTCATCGTAGTCGAGCGGTCGCGCGTCGGCGAGAAAAAACTGCGTGGTCCGCCGCGGGCGACGCCGCCCTACCTCGTCAACTTCGCGTTTTCTTGCGTGGGCTCGATCTCCTGCAGTCGATCCCCGCACTCGCCGCAACTGATGGCGATCACCTGGTGGACGCCACAGCAGGACTCGACGGTCTCGGGACTCGACGTGAGGTCGCCATCACACGCGGGACAGCGCTCGACGAACCCGCGCAGCCCGTTCCGAATCGTCCCGCGTTGCTCGACCGGCACGTCTTCCCAGCGGTCGGTCCACTCGTGGCAGGCGGCGTCGATCGCCAGATCGGCTACCAGTGCGGCCTCACTGGGCCACTTGCGGACGCGGCTGTCGATGCTGATCGCGGGGTAGTCGCGGTCCTCGAACGCGACGGCGTCGGGATCGGTGTCGAACAGGCCGGCCAGTGACGCCTGCTCTCTGGTCGCGTCGCGGTGGACGCCACGCTTTCGCTCGTAGACGCTCGCGAACCCCTCGGTCAGGTGCCCCTCGTCGCCGTCGTCGTCGAACACTGCGACACCGGTCTCGGTGAGGAACGTCTCCGGGTCGACGGCGTTGGCGCGGTGGTCCGCGACCTTCTGGAGGGTCTCCCACTCGTCGTCGGTCTCGTGGTCGTCGAAGTACGCCTGGATCGACGCCGGGAGATAGCGCTTGGTCAGCCTCGGCGTGCGGGGGATCAGATACCCGCGAAGGTAGATCGACAGCAGCGAGACGACCAGCAAGACGGCTCCGGCCGGCGGGACGAGGACGGCCACGACACCGCTGACCACGGCCGCGATCACGACGTTGAGGACGGTACAGGGGAGACAGCGGTTCGCGCCGGTGTACTCCGGTCGGCGGAACCGGTCGAGAACGGCTGACGTATCGGCCATACCACCCGTTAGAGTGGGACCGTCAAAACTGGTGTGGCTGGGGTGAGCCGACCGAACGTGGCATCCGACGCCGGCAATTTAAATAACTGACCGACCAACACAGTAGTATGAGTGTCGAAATCGAGGGGTTCGACGGTCTCGCAGAGCAGCTCGATCAGATGCGCGAGAACCTCGAATCGATCGACGGAGAGACTGCGGTCTCGTTTGAGGAACTCTTCACAGCGGAGTTCATGCGGTCGTATACTGACTTCGATTCCATTGACGAATTCTTTGACGCCAGTCCTTGGTCCGTCGAAACCGAAGACGATTTCAAACAAATTCCAGAGGACGAATTCGACGAGTACGTCGATACCAAGACCGGGTTCAATTCCTGGGAAGTGATGCTTACGGCCGCGACTCGCGAGTGGCTGAACCGTCAGTTGTCTGTTTGATTGTCGGAACACTCCTGGGCTGTCGCAGTTGTCGCGCCGGTTTCGGTTTCGGCTGGTGTCGACGTGTCGGCGTCATTCTCGTCCGTCGATGTCTCGATCTGTCGCTCCGTGCTCGCTCGTGTGTCACGGCCCCTCGACTCGGACCGTGGATAGACGTTCAGTGTGCTGATCTCATTGTTCTCTCCCTTTATGACGACATTCGTCGCGGGACCATCGACATCGTTGCTGTCGCCGGCTCTGAAATTGTATACGCCGATCCCAAACGATCCCAGTGTTGCGACTGCGAGGACCGCACGCCCGACGAGCTCGACGATGTTTGTCACGTCGCCGTAGTTCGGTGTCAGCAAGACGATCCGAACGTCGACAAGATAGCTCACGACGAACAGCACCACACCAGTCACCGCGACTGTCACCACAAATCGCATCGAATACCGCCGTGGATCCAACAGCGAACACATCGAATGTAACTCTGATATCAATACTGGCCGGATGGGATATAAACCTCCGAGGTATGTGTGTGCACCTGATCGAACGAGGTTCGACAAGGCGGCTGGATCGTCGCTAGCACTCTGTGGACAGTCGGATGGGCTTTGTCACTATTTTCTCGTCGCCCGGAGCGATATGTACCCGGAGACCGTCGGTGTCGGTATGGACACCATCGAGTACGCTTACACGAGCGGCATGGACGACGATGCGGTCGAGCAGCGCCTTCGGGCCGGCGGAACGGGCGTGCTGGCACTGGCGAAGGACGGCGAGGCCTACGCCATCCCGCTGGCTCATTACTACGAGGACGGCCACCTCTACTTCCGACTCGGCAAGACCGACGACAGTACGAAGTGGGAGTGGATCGATGCGACCGAGCGGGCCACGTACGTCGTCTACGGCACGGAAGCGGCCGCCGACGCCGACGAGATCGAGTCGTGGAGCGTCCACGTCGCCGGGACGGTCCGACGGCTCTCGGCCGAGGAACGCGACCGCTTCGACACGGCCGAGATCAACCGTCAGTTCACGCCGATCCGGGTGTTCGACGAGGCCATCGAGGACGTGGACATCGAGATCGTCGCACTCGAAATCGAGTCGCTCACCGGCCGGTGGACCGACGACGCTGGCCAGTCGGGGCAGTAGCTTCCTGTCTGGATCGACCGGAACACTACAATGGGTCTGTGAGTGTCGACTGCGCTTTTATCAGTGTCGCTCGCACGTGGTCGTATGGAAACGAAGACTGGCGAGTCAGTCGAGACACGCCCCTTGCTGGACGGCCGCCGACTCGGCCGTCGACTGGTCGTCGTCGTACAGTTTGCGGTGTATGGACTCGCAGCCACAGTGGGTTCGCTGTCGATCGTCACCGCGTTTCGGACGTATCTGGCGTCCATCGGCGGTGGGGTCGGCCACCTTGCTCCGTCCCTGCTCGGTGTCGCCGTCGTCCTCGGTGTCGGGTGGATGCTCCTGTTGATCGCACTCTCGGGCGCTGTCGCCTGCGGCGTCGGTCGCGGGCACTCCTGACGGGAGTTTGCACGAACCCGGCGTGCGGGCTTCGTTTCCGAACCGCAACCGCGGCGTTCGCCCGCCGATGGTCGCTACTCGTCGGTGACGACCGGGAACTCGATGGCGAAGACGGCCCCGTCGAGATCCGGCGATCCGCCCGCAACGGGGCCGTCTTCGATCCAGATCCGACCGTCACAGCTCGAAACGAGCCGCTGGACGAGGTACAGGCCGATCCCCGTGCCATCGCTCTCCAGCCCTTTCTCGCCCTTGCCAAACACCGTCCGCTTGCGCTCGTCGGAGATGCCCGGACCGTTGTCCACGACGCGGACGACGACCTGCTCTGTGTCGGCGTTCCCGACGACCCGGACTTCGGGAACCTCGCTGTCGTTGTGCTGGATAGCGTTTTTCAGGAGGTTTCTGAACACCGAGTCGAGCATGTCGTTACACAGCACGGACACCTGCGGGATCGAGGCCGTCGTGACGACGGCGTCCGGGTACGTCGATCGGACCTCCTCGACGGCCCGTTCGATCGCATCCCCGAGTGTGACCGGGACAGGCTCTGTCGTCTGCGTGAGGAACACCTCCGAGATGTCGCGGGCCGTCGTCGTCAGATCGACCGCGTGTTCGGTGCTGCCGACGATCTTCTCTGCGTACTCGCGGTGTTCTCCCTCCAGTGCGTCCGCGAGTGCGTCGGCGTAGGCGAGCACGATGTGGAGGTCGTTTCTGATGTCGTGGCGCAACACCTGATTGAGAACGTCGAGGTTGTCGCGCTCGTCTTTGAGTCGCTGTTCGCGTTCTTTCCGTTCGGTGATGTCCCGTGAGTGGATCGACAGGCCGTCGTCGTCGGCGAACACCCGGAGTTCGAGCCAGTAGTCGAACGGTTCGGGGACGTACTGCTCGAACTCCGCTGGCTCGCCCGTCGCCATGACTTCCCGATACCGGCGTTCGAGGTCCTCGGGGATGTCGTCGCCGAACGTCTCCCAGAGGGTCGTGCCGACGACTTCCGCCGGTTCGATCCCGGTGCGTTCTGCCATCCGCTCGTTCCAGAAGGTGATCCGCCAGTCCTCGTCGACCGTGTACACCGCATCGGTCGTTCGGTCGAGGAGTCGATACTGGTCCGACATCTCTCTGGCCGCGAACATCGCGCCCTCGATGTCGCCGTGCTCGTCCCGAAGTGGTTCGGCCGCCGCTCGATAACGACGCTGTCCCCGCGGTTTCATGAACGTGAACTCGCGTTCGACGCGTGATTCCGTCTCGATGGCCTCGCGTTTGAGGTCCATCGTCGGCCCTGCCATCTCCTCGTCGAACAGTTCGGCGTCGGTCTTGCCGAGAATCTCCGACTCCGGTGGCGTCTCACCGTCGTTGTGGACCCACGTGTGTTTGCGGTCTCGATCGACGTACGCGCCGTTGATCTGGCCGGTATCGAGGACCAGTTCGAGGAACTGTTTCGTTCGAGCGAGTTCGTGTTCGAGGTCGCTGTTTCCCATCGTCTTCCATCCAGTGACGGGCGTCGGCCCGGTCGAACAGACAGTGCGTGTCGGTCTCGGTTGGCCGAACCCGGTCGTTGGTTGTACACTGGCGAGTGGGGGTATAAATTCACGGTCGGCGCTCGCTCGGAACCGCAGTTTACGGGCGACCTGTGATCAGTTGGACCCGTCGGCTTCGAGTCGCTCGCGTCGCTCTTCGTACTCCGCCTCGGTCAGATCCCCGCGGGCGTACGCCCGGCGCAGTTCCTGTATCGCCGGGTCGGTGTCCTCGGTGCCGGTGAGATGCCTGTACGCGAGGAAGGCGATACCGACGACTGCCGCGAGGGCGACGAGGCGCACGGTCAGTCCGACGAGGACCCACCAGCCGACAGCGCCGCCGTTCATGCCACTTCCCCACATCCACCCGTCGCCCATCATGGGGCTGTGACTGCTCATCGGGCCGCCGCCCATCATACTGCCGCCGACGAACAGGAGGGGGACGGCGAGTAGGAGTCCGAGGAGAACGAGCACGAGCGTCGACGTAGACGTGGATTGTGTCGCCATGTGTCTCACCAGTTCCGTAGACCGGAACGTATCTGATCCTACGCATCCCTCGTTCAATGCAATTATCATTTAGAATCCAATCAAATCGGCGTTCAAACTATGGGTTCCTGGCCGGTGTGGCGAACTGATCCGCGTAGTCCTCGACGTGCGCACGGACGGTGCGGGGCGGACGACCGAGCAGTCGTGAGACATCGTCGGTAACTCGGTCGGCGAGACCGAGGCGTGCCGTCGTGTAGATGGCGACCATCAGCAGGACGTAGCGAAGCGGTTCGCCACGCGAGTCCATCCGTCGGACGAACGCCGGAATCGACGGATCGGCGTACGTGATCGTCCGGTCCAGCACGTCGGCAAACACCGTCGCGACCTCGTCGTAGGTGAGCGCCGCCGGTCCGGTGAGATCGTAGGCCGCGTTCTCGTGGCCCGATTCGCCGAGGACGACCGCGCCGACTGCGCCCACATCGCGTGCGTCGACGAAGCTGGTCGCGCCCGATCCCGCCGGAACGAATATCTCGCCGTACTCCCGCACGTCTCGACCGTGGACTTCGTGGAGGTTCTGGGCGAAGAAGGAGGCCCGAAGGAAGGTGTAGTCGACACCTGCGTTGGCGACGTGGTTCTCGATCCGGTGATGGGGGATGAGGGGGTTCTTCTCTGCGCCCAGTGTCGAGAGATACGCGATCTGTGCGACGCCGACGCGGGCCGCGGCGTCGACGAACGCGGTCAGATCGCTGACGGCGACGCCCGGCGGTCGAACGAGGAAGACGCCGTCGACGCCGTCGAGTGCCCGCCCCCACGTTTCGGGTCGAGCGAAGTCGAAGTCGACGGCTTCGACATCGTCGCCGAACCGCTCACGGGCCGTGTCCGGGTGACGGCTGGCGGCGCGTACCGTCACCATCACGGGATCGAGTTCGGCGACGACGTGGCGGCCGACGGTGCCTGTCGCTGCCGTCACCAGGATCGTGCCAGCCATCGTCTCACCGCTCTCCCGCGGGCAATAGTCGGACTGCGACGCCGGCGACGACGACGTGCATCGCCATCAGGACGACGACGCCGAGGGGCGTCGCGGCCGGGTCGACGACGAGCAGGCCGAGGTCGGGGAGCAGGGAGAGAGCGAGGACGACCGCAGCGACGCGGCGGAAGGTTCGGGCCGGTTCGCTCGCCCGGCGACGGAGCAGTGCGTAGACGGCCGTGGCGCCGACGACGCCGAGCACCGAGAGCACGACGACCGGCGGGACCGAGAGCGCGCGGAGATCGGGCGCGACGGCGAACGCGTCCGCGGCGAGGACGAGCGCGACGTTTGCGAGGACCGATGCGACGGCGGCAACCCCGGCGCGGACCGGAAGCCCGGGTGACAGGCTGGGCTGCGGTGTCGTCTCCGTGCTCATGACAGTCCGTTCGGGTGCCGGCGTAATAGACTGTCAACTTCGCACCCGCGAGCGAGCGCCTGCTCGACGAGTGGACGGCCGGTGCGACCGGTGGCATCGAAGACGGTGATTTGCATAGCTCTCGATACGGCAGCCCGGCGCATAAGCTTGTAACTTCGAAGCTTCGAAGTATTAGGCGATAGAGATACGCTCGATCGAAGCTATGGGAAGACAAGTATTTCCGTGCTGGTTCACAACGAGGGCTATGACCGACCGACCGGAGTACCCGGACCTGAGCGCCGGTCTCTCCCGAGAGGAGGCGCGGGCGCTTGCAGACTCCTTCGACGGCGCGGAACGCGACCGGATCGAAACGACTGTCTCGGACCTGCTGGACCTGCTTGGCAAGGCCCACACGATGGCGGTCCTCTCTGAGTTCGCCTTCGCGACCGAGCCACTGCGTTTTAGCGACATCGAGGACAGCATCGACATCGCACCGAACACGCTGTCGGCACGCCTCTCGGACCTGACCGCGGCCGGCCTGCTCGACCGCACCGCCTACGACGAGATTCCCCCTCGCGTCGAGTATACGCCCACGGAGAAAGCCGAGGCGCTGTTCCCGGTGTTCGCGCACCTGCACCACTGGGCCATCGAATACGAACTTTCCGGCGACGAGTGACCGACCTTGCCGAAACTTCGAATACTGTAGTGACGACGCTACTTCGAAGTTGCAAGTATATGACTACAGCGGCCAAAGTAAGGTCCATGCCACGACCGCAGTCAGCGCCGCACCGCGAGGACGGCCACGACCCCGACGCTGTCGACCGCCCGGCGGCGATCGACGTGTCGGGGCTGGAACTGACCTACAGCGACGGCACCGAGGCCGTCCGCGGCGTCGACATGACCGTTCCCGAGGGGGAGTTTTTCGGCTTTCTCGGTCCCAACGGTGCGGGCAAGACGACGACGATCAAGGTCTTTGCGACGCTGCTGTCGCCCACCGGTGGGTCGGTGACGGTCAACGGCTTCGACGTGACGGCCGACCCGCGAAAAGTGCGCGAATCGATCGGCTACATGGCACAGGAGACCAGCGTCGACCCCGAACTCACGGCCAGAGAGAACATCCGCTTTGCCTGCGAGGCCTACGGCGTCCCGAAGGACAAACGTGCCGACCGGGTCGACGAACTACTCGAACTGGTCGAACTGGCCGACGTGGCCGACAAGGAGGCCGAGGAGTTCTCCGGCGGGATGCGAAAACGCCTCGACGCGGCGACGGCGCTGGTCCACCGCCCGCCGCTCGTCTTCCTCGACGAGCCGACGACCGGGCTGGACCCGAAGGCCAGAAATCGACTCTGGGAGTACTTCCGGCGCATCAACGACGAGGGGACGACCATCTTCCTCACCACCCAGTACCTCGAAGAGGCCGACCAGCTCTGTGATCGGCTGGCAGTGATCCTGGACGGCGAGATCGTCGCCGAAGGCAGTCCCGCGGATCTGAAACGCGAGGTCGGCGGCGAGGTGCTGGACGTGGACATCGAGGACGGCGACGAAGCACGACGGCGGGCCGCCGAGATCGCCGCGTCGTTCGACGCGTTCGGCGAGGCAGCGATGGTCACCGAGACCGAGGCGGGGATCAGCGTCACCGCACCCACGGCCCGCCAGCACGGGACGGACCTGCTAGTGGCGCTGCGTGACGCCGGCGTGACCGTCACCGGCTTCAACGTCCACGCGCCGACCCTCGACGACGTGTTCCTCGCGATCACGGGCGAGGAACTCGACGACGAACTGGAGGCCCAATCGTGAGTACGCCGACCGGCGACGACGCTGCCGAGACCAGCAGCGACCGAACGGTCGACCGGACGAAAAACACCTTCCTCGGCGACGTGTGGGTCAACTTCAAGCGCTGGAATCTCAAGGCCGTCCGAAACCCGTTCGTGCTGATCGTCTCGCTCGTCCAGCCGATCATCTTCCTCGTCCTGTTCACCGAGGTGTTCGGTAACGTCGCCGGCCGCGCCGTCGCGCAGGGCCTGCCCGGCGTCGGCTACGAGACCTATCTGGTGCCAGCCATCGCGATTCAGGTGTCGCTGGCGGCGGCGGTCACCTCCGGCATCGGACTGGTCAACGACATCGAGAACGGCATGTTCGAGAAGGTGCTCGTCTCGCCGATGAACCGCACCGCCGTCTTCGTCGGCAAGACCGCCGCGGAGGTGTTTCGCATCGCCGTGCAGGTGTCGATCATCCTCGGGCTTGGCGTCCTGCTGGGTGCGGAGATCGAGTCCGGCGTGGTCGGCGCGGCGGGTATCGTTGCCGTCGGAATCCTCTTTTCGCTGTGGTTCGTCGCGCTGTCGAACTCGCTTGCGATCCTCACCCGGGATCAGGAGTCGACGATCATCGGCGCGAACCTCCTGCAGTTCCCCTTGCTCTTCCTGTCGAGCGCCTTCCTCCCCTTGTCGACACTACCCGGGTGGATTCAGACGTTCGCGAGGCTCAATCCAGTCACCTACGGCGTCGACGCCGCCCGGTCGCTGATGCTCGATCAGGACGTGATGACCGTCATCGAGATGTCGACGTTCGGCGGGACGCTCGACGGTGTCGTCCCCGGCGTGGCCGTGCTCGCCGGGCTGGATCTGGTGCTTGGAGCGGTCGCCGTCTTCCTCCTCGCTCGCGCGTCGAGTTCTGACGTACAGTAGCGAGGGCGCGACTGATGGGAGCGGCCTCGGAAAGACGAGCGGGAGTGAGCGCAGCGAACGACACGCGAGTAGCACACCGTCACCGTCTCAAAATTCAGTGACGACCTCGACCCCCTCGGTGCCGTAGTCGGTCATCGCCGCCAGTCGCTCCGATACCTCTTCGAGGCCGACCCGCCGCGTCACGAGTGCACCCGGATCGAGCGTCCCGTCGGCCACGAGCCGGAGGAGCTCGTCGTACCGCGATGGGGGCATCCCGCGCGATCCCAGCACGTCGATGTCCCAGCGGGCGATCCAGTCGGTCGGCAGTGCGATCTCGCCACGCTCGGCGTCGGTCGTCAGGCCGACCTGTACGTGGGTGCCACGCGGGCGCAGGCTCTGGACGCTGTTGCGACAGGTCTCCGCCCGCCCGAGGGCGTCGACGGAGACGTGTGCCCCGCCGTCGGTCGCTCGCTCGACCGCGGCCGGTACGTCGTCGACCGCGCTGGCGTCGACCGTCTCGCTCGCTCCGATCTCGCGGGCCATCTGCAGGGGTTGCTCGCGGATGTCGACGGCGACGACACCCGCACCCAGCGCCGCCGCGATCTGGACCGCTGCGAGTCCCAGCCCCCCACAGCCATGCACTGCGACACGGTCGCCGGCATCGAGGTCGGCCCGGTGGGCCAGCGCGTGGAAGGCCGTGACGTAGCGACAGCCAAGCGCCGCCGCCTCGTCGACGGCGACACCGTCGGGCAGGGAAACGAGGTTGTACTCGGCCGCGGGGACCCCGACCCGCTCGGCGAACGCGCCCGGCGCGGCCGCTTCGAAGCCGAGTGCCCAGCCGTCGGTACAGACGTTGCCGTGGCCGTTGCGACAGTAGTGGCAGGTGCCGTCACCGAGATTGAACGGCACGACGACGCGGTCGCCCTCGGTGATCGTCTCGACCCGCTCGCCCGTCGCGAGGACCCGACCTGCTGGCTCGTGGCCCAGCACCTGTCCGGTCGGCACCTGGTCGTCGGCCCACTCGCCGTGGCCTTGCCAGGCATGCCAGTCGCTCCGGCAGATGCCACACGCCTCCACGGCGACGACGGCCCCGTCGGGACCGGGGTCTGGCGGCTCGATCTCGCGTACGTGGAGTGGCTCACCGTAGTCCGTGAGCACAGCAGCGCGCATGGGCCGTCGTTGCGGTTCCCGAGCAATAAAGTGGGGTCGCTCGTCGAAGGCTCCCTCTATCGGTCTCTACTGTCCCGTCGCGAGTGTTTCGAGCGCGCCCGCGATGCGGTCGAGCACCTCGTCCGCGTCCTCGATCCCGTGGCGCTTTGCCAGCCACGTCGGGTCGTTGTAGGTGACGGTGACGGTGCCGTCGTCACCTTCCCGGACCAGCAGCTTCTGAGGCAAGTCGATGCCGGCCGTCTGGCTGGCCTGCATGAGCTGGGTCCCTAGCTGGGGATTGCCGAAGACGAGCAGCGTGGTCGGGCGGAGTTCGAGGTCGACCGATTCGGCGTTGCTCGCGTGATCGACGGTCGTCACCAGCGTGAGGTTCTCGTTGTTCTCGATGGCCGACCTGATCCGGTCGACAGTCGCATCGAACTCCTGTTCGCTCTCGACAGTGACGAGGCCGTCGTCGCTCGCGGCGGGTGTTCCCTCTTCGGTGTCGTCGCCCCGGACCTCCGTCTGCGTCGTCGTCTCGGTATCGTCGGTGGTCGTCTGACTGCCCGCCACGGTGGCTGCGGTGGTGAGACCGACCCCGGCGAGTGCGGTTCTGAGGAACGTCCGTCGATGTTCGTCTGGCATTGGGCTGTCTCGACGGGGGCCACGGTCGAGGTAATTGGGAGCGTACGCGCGGAAAGTCGAGGTTTGGTCACCGACCGGAAGCGAAAGGGCGGCTTTCCGGCGACGCCGGTGTGCCACGGGATCACCCCGAGATACAAGCCGACGCCGTTCGAGATGCAGGTATGACCGAGTGGATCGGCGAGACGTTCACGAGCGACGCTGGCTGGACGCACCTGACCGAACTGGTCGACATCGGTAATCGGATGGCGGGGAGCGACGGCGAGCGCGCGGCCGCCGAGGCGACCCGGGACGCCCTCGCAGAGTACGCCCGCGACGCTCGCCTCGAACCGTTCGACGTGCAGGGCTGGGAGCGCGGTTCGAGTGCGATCAGCGTCGACGGCGAGACGGTCGCAGCGCCGGACCGGGAAGTGATTGCACTGCCCAGATCGCCCGCCGACGCGGTGACCGGCCCGCTCGTCGACGTGGGTTACGGTCTCCCCGAGGACTTCGCCGAGATTGACTGCGAGGGGGCGGTCGTCATGGCCCGTTCGGACGTGCCCGACTGGTACGACCGCTACATCCACCGCCGGGAGAAGTACTACCACGCCGTCGAAGCGGGTGCGGCGGCGTTCGTCTACTGCAACCACGTCGAGGGGATGCTCCCGCCGACGGGCAGCGTCGGGACGGCCGACGACCCCATCGGCGACGTGCCGGCGGTCGGCGTCGCCAGCGAGACCGGCGCACGCCTCGCCCGTCGGTTCGAGGGCGAGGCGGTCACCGTCACCGTCGACTGCGCGACGCCCACAGCCACGAGCCAGAACGTCCACGCCCAACTGGGACCCGACACCGACGAGACCGTCCTCGTGACGAGCCACGTCGACGCCCACGACATCGCCGAGGGCGCGATGGACAACGGCGCGGGGACGGCAAGCGTCGTCGAGGTGGCCCGCGCACTCGCCACGCGCGAGGACGACCTCGACCGCCGGGTCGAGTTCGTCGCGTTCGGCGCAGAGGAGGTCGGATTGATGGGGTCGAGTCACCTCGCTGACGAACGCGACCACGAGACGATCCGCGCGATCTTGAACCTCGACGGCGTCGTCCGCGGCCGGACGCTGAAACTGTACACCCACGGCTTCGACGGTCTCGACGTGGCCGCCGACACCGTCGCCGACCGCTTCGACCACCCGATCACGACGACACCCCAGCAGGGTCCCCACAGCGACCACTGGCCGTTCGTCCAGTGGGGCGTCCCCGGCGTCCACGCGATGAGCGAGAGCGACGGCGAGGGACGTGGCTGGGGCCACACGCACGCCGACACGCTCGACAAACTCGAACCGCGGACGCTGCGCGAGCAGGCGGTGCTCCTGACCGATCTGGCGGTCGAATTCGCCAGCGACGACCGCTCGATCGAACCGAAAGACCCCGCGGAGATCGCTGCGGCACTGGAAGACGAGGATCTGGCCGAAGGCATGAAGATCGTCGGCGACTGGCCCTACGGGACGTCGTCGACCTGACGGTCAGGCCCCGATCAACTGCGTGGAGACCGCGAGCAGCAACAGCGCGCCACACACCGCTGCCGTCTCCGCAGCGGCGAGTGACTTCGGATGGCCCCGCGCTTTCGCAGTCACGTAGACGCCCAGCGCCGCGTAGACGCCGACGACGAGTGCCGCGAGCACCACGATCGGACCGCCGAGCAGCCCGGTCGGCGCGGCGGCGCTGGTGACGAACAGCCCCACGCCGACGACCGCACCCACCGCGAGCACGAGAAACAGCGCGATCCAGACACCGGTCCCCGACAGCGGCGAGGCCTGCTCGTCGCCGTCGGGCGTCCATCCGGTCTCGCTTCCATCGACCGCGCCCGGCGTATGACTGTACCACGCCCGACTCCGAGCGATCGCGCCGATCACGACCGCGGCCAGTACCCCCATGACGAGCATACTCGTGATCTGCGGCGATACCATGCTCTTCTGTTGTCGGCGATGTGTAATAATCATTGGTGTGGATTGGCATAGCACTCTCCCCGGCTCTGGTGTCGACGCCAGACGAGACTGGCGTCAGGTGCGCCGGTGAGATCTTAGTCGTCGTCTCCCGCTTCTGCATCCACCTTCGAGCGGCGTTCGGTCGCACGCCGGACGAACTCCTCGGGGAGTTCGTCGATCTCGCCGGCCTGTACCGCCCAGAGGTTCGCGTAGAGGCCGTCGGCCGACAGGAGGTCCCCGTGGGTGCCGCGTTCGACCACTTCGCCGTCTTCGAGGACGACGATCTGATCGGCGTCTTTGACCGTCGAGAGGCGGTGGGCGATGGTAAAGGTCGTCCGATCTGCGGTGAGTCGATCGAGCGAGCGCTGAATCAGCATCTCCGTCTCCGTGTCCACGTCGCTGGTGGCCTCGTCGAGCACGAGGATCTCGGGGTCCTTGAGGATCGCCCGAGCGATGGCGATACGCTGGCGCTGGCCCCCCGAGAGTTTGACACCGCGTTCGCCCACCATCGTGTCGTAGCCGTCGGGGAGGTTCTGGACGAAGCCGTGAGCTTCGGCGGCCTCGGCGGCCTCGCGGATCTCCTCGTCGGTGGCGTCGAACGTGCCGTAGGCGATGTTGTCCCGGACCGTTCCATAGAAGAGGAACGTCTCCTGACTGACGTAGCCGATCGAGCCGCGGAGACTCGACACAGTCACGTCGCGCACGTCCTGCCCGTCGATCTCGACCGCGCCGTCGTCCACGTCGTACATCCGCATCAGGAGTTTCATCACGGTCGATTTGCCGGCCCCCGTCGGACCGACGAGCGCCAGCGTGTCGCCGCCCTCGACGGTGAAACTCACGTCGTCGAGGATCGTCTCGTCACTGGCTCCCTCCTCGCTGCCATCCGCACCGTCGTACCCAAAGGTGACGTTGTCGTAGGTCACTTCGCCGTCGTCGACGGCCAGATCCGGGGCGTCCGCGCGCTCTTCGATCAGGGCGGGTGTGTCCATCAGCCCGAAGATGCGTTCGGCGGAGGCGTAGGCCCGCTGATACATGTTGATGATCTGGCCGAACTGGGCCATCGGCCAGATAAAGCGCTGGGACAGGAGGATGAACACGACGAACTCACCCTCCGAAAGCGTCCCGGTGAAGAGCCACGGTCCCTCACCGCTGTACACCCACAGCCCACCGACGAGGAAGGTGACGACGAAGCCCACGCCCGCGAGCACACGCAGGCCCGGGAAGAACTTGATCCGGGTGCCGATGGCGTCCCAGTTGGCGTCGAAGTAATCCTGAGACACGTCGTCGACCCGATCCGATTCGTAGCTCTCGGTGCTGTAGGTCTTGATCACCTGAACACCGCCGAGGTTGTTTTCGAGCCGGGAGTTTAGCTGGCCCACCGACGAGCGCACGTCGGCGTACTTTGGCTGGATCGTCTGAATGAACTGGTACGTGAAGAAGGCGATGCCGGGGACGATCACGAGCGTCACCAGGGCGAGTTGCCAGTTGTACGAAAAGAGAATCGCCGCGATACCGATCACCATCACGGTCAGGCGGAACGCCGAGTTCATCCCGTCGTTGAGGAACCGTTCCAGTCGGTTGACGTCGTTCGAGAGCACGGACATCATCTCGCCGGTCTGCTTGTCGGCGAAGAAGTCCATGTTCAGGCGCTGCATCCGGTCGTAGGTGTCGGTTCGGACGGCGTGTTGAATGTGCTGGGCGAAGGAGTTCCACCCCCAGTTTCGGGTCCAGTGGAACGCTGCCCCGCCAGTGAACGCGGCGGCGATGATCCCGGCAGCGAGGAGCACCTGTGACTCTGGGTCCGGTGCGTACTCGTAGAGGGGGATCGGTCCGAGTGCGAACGGCCGGTCGCCCCGGAAGGTCGCGTCGATGGCGATGCCGAGCAACACCGGCGGCAACAGATCAAGCAGTCTGGCGACGATACTACTGAGCAGGCCGACGGTGAACGCACCGGCGTTGTCCCGTCCGTACTCGGCGAACAGCCGACGCATCGGATGGTCGACGTAGTTGCGCACGTCCTCGAAGGCATCGTCGTCGCCCGCGTCGATATCCATTATCCCCTTCTGAATGGACCTGTCCCCAAAAGGCCGTCGTATGAAGTGGTAACAAGGGTACAGGAGTCGCGTGGTGAGGGGATCACGTCGGTCGTACGGAATGATCGATCTCACTGCCGAGCGCTCGTTATCATTCGGGATAGAGCGGGGGAACGTGTTAACTTGCCCTTCGGACAAAGAGGTGTAATGAACTCCGTGCCCGTCGCGACGATTCTCGTTGTCGACGATAGCGATTTCTTTCTCGAAATAACGTCGGAGACGCTCGAAGAGAAACATGGTCTCAACACTCGGACGGCCAGTACCGGTTCGGAGGCGCTGGCGGTGATGCGCGACCAGCAGATCGACTGCGTCGTCAGCGACTACGAGATGCCCTCGATGAACGGGCTGGAACTCCACCAGGCGATCGCTGCGGAGTTCGATGTTCCGTTCATCCTGCTCACCGGCCAGGGTGACGAGACGATCGCGAGCAAAGCGATCGGTGCCGGGATCGACGACTACCTGCTGAAAACTCGCATCATCGATGGGGACACGCTCCAGTTACTCGCCAACCGAATCCACAACGTCGTCTCCCAGTACGAGGCCCGGCGCAAGTACGAACAGCTGGTCGACAACACGCCGGACGAGATCGTCGAGGTCACGTCCGATGGTACTGTCTTGTCCGCGAACATGTCGATGGCTAGATCACACGGGCTGTCTCGGGAGGAACTGATCGGCACACAACTGTCGGCGATCATCGATCCCGAAGTGGCGGCAAAGCGACTGGAACATGGCCGCCGCGCGATCACTGCCGGGAGCGCCGTGACGTTCCAGGACACCATCGGCGTCCGTCACTTTCACAATATCGTCACCCCACGTCGGGAGACAGTCGACCACGAAACGGTCCAGTTCATCTCCAGAGACATCACCCAACAGAAGCGACACGAACAGCAACTGGAGACGAAAACTGAGGAACTCGCTCTCATCAATCGCCTCGTTCGCCACGACATCAACAACGACGTCCAGCTCCTCATGGGATGGGCAGGGGCCGTCGCTCCGCACGTCGACGAGCACGGTGTCGAGTATCTCGAACGCATTCAAGACACCTGTGACCACATCGCGGAACTCACGGCGAACGTCGGTGAGTTCACCGATGCCCTGGAGGAGAGTGGTGCGACCAACTTCACCCCGATCGAACTCTCCGACGTGATCACGAGCGAGGTGACCAAGTCACAACGCAGGTTCGAAGACGCGACCATCCGTGTCGAGGGACAACTCCCGACCGCCACTATCGAGGCGAACGAGGCGATTCAGGCAGTCTTCGGGAACGTACTATCGAATGCTGTCCACCACAACGAGGCGGGCGACCCGCAGGTCACGGTGACGATGACAGTGACGGACACCGTTGCCCGTGTGACCGTTGCAGATAACGGCCCCGGAATCCCGGACGAGTACAAGCCGGTCATCTTCGATAAAGACGAGATGGGGGGCAACAGTGACGGAACCGGCATCGGTCTGTATCTCGTCGAAACACTCGTCGAGCAGTACGGGGGTAACATCTGGATCGAGGACAACGACCCCGAGGGAGCGGCGTTCACGATCGAATTGCCGAGGGCTGACCCCGCTAACTAACGTTCGAGACGGGCAGCAGCGACCACGGATTACCAGCGCTTCGAGACGAAAGCCCACGACTGTACTCCCGAGCGGATTTCATACTGCCGGCTGTACGTCTGTGAAGAATTTTGCGACCCCGTGGTCGCGAATATCTTGAAACAGTTACAGCCGGCAGTATCAGGAGGCACTACCGTTGGGCACGCGTATCCGGTCGCCAACGTCCAGCCCCGTCTCGTTGGTCCATCCTCGGTTGACTTCGAGAACGTACTTCCCACGCCCGGGATAGCGCTCTTCGTACTCGCCCTCGGGGACGGGCGCGTGGTGGATCTCCGTGACCGTCCCGTTCGGGGCGACGAAGACGATGTCCAGCGGGAAGTCCATGCGTCGCATCACGAAGTGATACTCGCCCGTCTCGGGGAAGACAAAGAGCATCCCCTCGTCCCACGCCATCGACGCGGTGTCGCTCAGCCCGGTGTAGCGCTCGCTGTCGTTGTCGGCGACTCGGACGGTGACGGTCCCGAGTGCAGTCCCGTTGGCGTCGACGGCCGTCACGGCCGGCCTGTCCGGTGTCGGCGATCCCGTGGCCGTCGCCGCGACCGTCGATTCGTTCGTCGGTGTCGCCTCGGTCACGTCGGTCTGCTGGCCCGTCGCACTGGCGGGCTGGCTGTCTCTGTCGGTCATGTTCGGGATGGCGACGCGGTCGCCCACGTCGAGCCCCGTTTCGTTGGTCCATCCTCGGCGCACTTCGAGGACGAATTTGCCCTCGCCGGTGTACTTCCTGAGCGTGCCCTCACCGGCGCTTCCATCTGGTGTCGCGGCGTGGTGGATCTCCGTGACCGTCCCGTTCGGGGCGACGAAGACGATGTCCAGCGGGAACGCCATCCCCCGCATCACGTAGGTGTGGCGGCCCGCCTGCTCGTGGACGAACACCATTCCTTCGTCGGCATCGAGCGAGTCGGTCTTGCTCAGGCCGACGAGCTGTTGTTGCCACGACCGGGCGATACGGGCGTCGACCGCCCCGAGTTCGGTGCCGTTCTCGTCGACGACCGTCACCGTCGTCTCCTCGTAGGGACCCGGATCGAGGAACTGAATCCACACGCCCGACCAGAGCACGCCCGTCGCGACGAGCAAGACGGCGACGAGCGTCCCGACGACCGCTGTCGACCGCTGCATGGTCTTACCGTGGGGTGTCGCCCGTGTAACACTGTCGACTGGCCGGGACCCCGTCACGTCCTGCGATTGGCTGGCTGTCACTCCCGCACGACAGAAAGAAAGCGTTATTCCCCCACACCGATTTGCCACGGATACGGGCCTGTGGTCTAGTGGTTATGACGCTTCCCTTACAAGGAAGAGGCCGGTGGTTCAAATCCGCCCGGGCCCATCCTGCGAGGAACGTACGTGACGAGCGGATGGGCTGACACGGATTCGAACCCCGACAGTCGCGTGCAGCGGCAGCGAGCACGTCTGTCTCCGGTTCAAATCCGCCCGGGCCCATCCTGCGAGGAACGAACGTGACGAGCGAAGGCCGTTTTCACCAGCGAATGAGCAGCGACAGGCGAGAGTCCAGAAGGCCGATGGTTCGGCCTGATTATCACAGAGGATAACTGGGCCTGTTATTTTATTACCCATCGACCTCACTTTCGAAGTACGGCACCATCCCGGTGCCAACCCACCACCACCCCCACCACCATTCCTTTCCGTTTTTCAATGTGATAGTGACGACGCTTCGGCTGTGGTCCCGCGACGCCGTGTGATGACCGTCAGCCGTGCGATTACCACTGTTTTCGGATCGACTCGGGTGATTCGGTGTCGGGTGGGTGCGAACGAGACACGTCGCTCAGAGCGACTCGCTCACGATGTTCGACTGGTCTGTGGTAACATACGTCGAAACCAGTAGAGCTATATGTTGGTGTGCTAAAGCATACCATGTATGGCGACCGCACCGAGTACCGACGACATGATCGACGAATTCCTGTCCCAGCGTGGGCACGAAGTCGAGGATGCTGGCTGGGAAGAGAACTACAACAAGAAGCAGTGTCCCGATTGTGGCGGTCTACACGACGGCGCGGCCACAGAATGCTCGGTGTGTGGCTGGGTACCGAACTGACGCCGGCCTCACGACACGTCGACTTTTCGGCTGTAACTCACTCCTCGTAGCGTCACGTTCGCCGTATCGCTTTCGCGTCGCTATGGAGCGTGTGATACGGACGGTTGTAGTGATTGACCGGTGAGCGTCGCCACGTGGGAGACGCTCACCGGTACGCAACGACAACTTTCCGTATGAAAGGGGAGAGAGCGTTGGTTCGGGCAGGACTGGATTGTCAGACGTCGTCGAGCGACGCCTGTAGGAACATGCTGATCGCGAGGTGTTGGTACACCGCGCGTTCGATTCGTGCTCGAGCAGCCGGGTCATCGCTGATCGAGTACTGTTTGGTCTGCACGAGCTCGTGCTGTTCGAGGAGTCCCTCGGAGTCGAGTTCGTGCAGTCGGGGGTAGACAGTTCCTGGGCTCAGCTGAGCGTCGAAACAACGCTCTAGCTCGTCCATCAGTCCTGTTCCGTGCGTGTCGTCCGTCGACGACGCGATCAACGCAAGGAGGATCTCGTCCAGACTCTGTGTGACGAGGCCCTCGTCGATGGCGATTGCGCCATCGGCCAGTTCCTCGCCGACCGAAGACAGGAGTGCCTCAGGCACGGGGTCACGTCTGGATCGGTCGGACGAATCGTCGGTGTTGTGCCCGCCGATGAGGGGGGTCAAGCGCTCATCGGCACTGGTATGCACCGTTTCGCCCGTCGAAGCGTGACGGAATTCGTCTTCGGTCATTGGAATCACCTGGAGTCGATCCGCAACTGGAGCTATGGTGGGTATCTGCATAAGTACCCTCCAGCGTTTTCTGGCTGTGAAAGAACCCCGACGCTCGAAAACGCTTATATGACGAGAGGAGAACCGTTCCGGTAGTGGACGACGAGAAAAGTATCGAAGAGATTCTCGATACGATCGGTGACCAGCACGC
The DNA here is from genome assembly GCF_058933345.1 of Halomicrobium sp. HArcht3-1. Taxonomy (NCBI): domain Archaea; kingdom Methanobacteriati; phylum Methanobacteriota; class Halobacteria; order Halobacteriales; family Haloarculaceae; genus Halomicrobium; species Halomicrobium sp. HArcht3-1. The sequence continues at coordinate 329,155 of NZ_JBZYDM010000004.1, forward strand.
GCGCCGCGTGCTCGCAGCCATCAGCCGCGAACCCCAGTCCGCCAAGGAACTGGCCGAGGAGTGTGATATGTCGTTGCCGACCATCTATCGCCGGATCGAGATGCTGACCGAGTACGATCTGGTGAAAGATCGCACCCTCGTCGCCGACGACGGGAACCACTACAAAGTGTACGAGTCGAACTTCGAGTCGACGGTCATCTCGCTCGAAGACGACGAGTACCGCGTCCGAATCTACCGCGAAGAGAACCTCCCGGACCGGTTCAGTCAGCTCTGGGACGAACTCAACCCCGAATAGGAGAACACAAGCATGGTCGATGCCGTCGCGATCGCGAGTGGCGTGCTGGTGCTGTTGCGGATGGTCGTCTTCGGCCTCACGCTCGGGATCACGCTCATCAGTTTCCAGGCGTACCGCAAACGCCCCTCGGAGCGACTGCAATCGGCGTTCGTCGGCTTCGCGTTCATCAGTATGGGTGTTGCGGTGTCCAGTGTCATCACACAGCTCAGTGCGGGCAACGCCTCCGAGTTACTCCGCACCTTCTTTCAGCTCGCCGAGACGGTTCCGTTTATCATCGGCTTCAGTATGTTGTATCTCTCGCTGTACCGATGACGCCGACGGTCCTCGACCGGACACGCCCGAGATAACTCGCTTCTGTCGGCTGCCAAACGGTGCCAATTCGTCAACGTCGGCTGTACCACCACGAAAACGCCCGTGTCGTGTGTGGTTCGATTGCCGCAGGAGAAGTACGAAAGATCATTATGTAATTCGTCGATACTTATATTAGCGATAATCAGTATGGGTTAGACAGGGAGAGCCCATGCCCAAGTGCCAGAACTGCGGTTCGTTCGTTACCAAAGACTATGTACGCGTGTTCACACCTCAGGAAAACACCGATCCGCGGGTCTGTCCCGACTGCGAGGACATGATCCGTGACGGCGCAGACGTGCGGGAGGCCCGGTCACCCAGACACTCTTAGTGGCGTTCGCTTTCGGAGAGCTAGCCGTTCCGCCAGCGACGGTGCGGTGTCTCACAGTCCCCGTTTCGCCCGCGCTGACCGAAGCACGTCGCTTATGAGTGCCCGCCCCCTCTAGGTTCCCAATGACTGACGCGAACCCGCAGGTCGTTCGATTGTTCGGCGGCCCGGGAAGCGGGAAGACGACGGCACTGCTCGACCGTGTCGAAGAACTACTCGCCCAAGACGAGGCCGACGTTCGTGATATTCTGGTCGTTTCGTACACGCGTGCTGCTGCGGCGGAGATCCGTGAGCGACTGGCAGAGCGTCTCGATATTAACCCTCGGACGCTCAAGGGCAACGTGTGTACGATGCACGCGAAGGCGTACGAACTGCTCAATCTCTCGCGTGGGGACGTGGTCGGTGAGTCCGACAAGGAAGAGTTCTGTGACGAGTTCGGGCTGGAGTTCGAGGACGAGTACGAGGGGTCGCGGCGACGCTCGGCCCGCTCGACGACACTTGGCAACAAGGTCATCGCTACGAGCCAGTGGCTCCAGCGCACCCGTCGTGACGTGGCCGACTGGTACGACGTGCCCTTCCAGTGGAACGAGGAGGAGGTCCGACTGCCACCCGAGATCGACGACAACGCCCAGACCGGCAACAAGTACACGCCGACGTGGCCGGGTGACGACGACCGGCTCGACGTGCCCGAAGCGATCCGAGCGTGGCGACAGTACAAGGGCGACAACGACCTGACCGGCTTCGCCGACATGCTCGAACGGGTCCAGCAGCGCTCGCTGCTGCCCAACGTCGACTATCTCATCATCGACGAGTTCCAGGACATCACGACCCTGCAGTACGACGTCTACGAGGAGTGGAAACCCCACATGACGAAGATCCTCATCGCCGGTGACGACGACCAGGTCGTCTACGCCTGGCAGGGTGCCGATCCCGACCTGCTGCTCGACGAGGACGTCGACGTGGACGAGATCCTCCCGAACTCCTATCGGCTGCCCTCCTCGATCCTCAACGTCGTCAACCGCGAAGTGCGCCACATCGACAAGCGCCAGGAGAAAGACCTCAATCCGCGCAAGGAAGGCGGCGAGGTCTTGCCGATGCTCAACCCCTCGATGCTCGATCTCGTCAGAGAGATCCGCCGGACCGTCGACGAGGACGAGGGGACCGTGATGGTCCTGTTCCGCGCACGCTATCAGATGTTCCAGTTCATGGACGAGTTCATCGGCGAGGGGATTCCCTTTACCTGCCTGACCGACCAGCGGATGTGGACCGACCGACTGACCGAGTACGTCCGCGGGGTCGAGGCACTCGACGCGGACGAACCGCTCTCGGTGCTGGAAGGTCGCCGACTCGCGGACATGCTCGCCGACTCCGCGTTCGGGACTGGCGAGCGAGACGATCTGTTCGACGAACTCGACGAGATCGCAGAGGCGAGCGAGGAAGACGATCTGGCCGACATCGAGATCGACCCGGACGTGATTCGCGACCACGCACCGTTCGCACCGGACCCGCGGGCCGCCGCCGACATGGTCCGCAAGGTGACGAACTTCCAGGAACGGACCGTCGAGGCGTACTTCCGCGGGGACTACGAGGGGATGGCGACGGACGCCGTCCGACTCGGGACGATCCACTCCGCCAAGGGTCGCGAGGCCGACCACGTCTTCGTCGGCACCGACCTCACCGAGAAGGTCGTCGAGCAGATGGCCGCCCAGATCGAACAGGAGGGAACCCACGTCCCCGGCGACGAGGAGTTCACCAAACACACCGACCCCATTCCGACGCTGACCGACAACGAACGGCGTGTCTACTACGTCGGCATGAGCCGTGCCCGCGAACGCCTCGTCCTCATGGAGAACCTCGTCGACGGCGCGCCGACGCTGCCGATCGACGTGATCCTAGAGAACGAACCGATGCCCGACGCGCCGGAAGACCTCTTGCTGGAAGCCCAGGAACCGCTGCCAGCGCCCTGAGGGTGGAACTTCTTTTCACTCGTCGATCAGCCCGCCGTCGAGGTAGTGTGCGGTCTTGTCTCGGGTCGTCGTCGCGACCTTGGTAAACACGACTTCGCGGCGACCGCCGTGGCGCTCGTCGCGTTCGACCGCCAGTTCCAGTCCCAGATCACGGAAGTGCGCCAGCAGCGACGCGATGGCGGCCGGATCGCCCCGTACCGTCTGGGTGTGGCCGACTGGCTCGCCCGCTTCGACGGCCCGGACCGCTTCGACGGCGGGCACGAGGATCGACTCGCCCAGTTTCCGGGCGCGCTCGCGGACGGTCGCTTCGTCTTCGTCGAATTCGACGGCCTGGAACGCTTCGCGGACGATCCGCGAGAACATGAAATCGCGACCGTAGTCGAACGGCATCGAGAAGGCGTGTTCGAGGTCGGCGCGGTGGATCGCACTGGTGGTGTACTTCAGCTTTCGCTCCCCGTCGACCGAGGTGCAGACGACCCCCTCTCGCCCGCGCTCGTCCAGCCGTTCGATCGTCTCGCGGGCGACCGACACCGCGGTCTCGGGATCGAAAACGCCGAAACTGGGGACCTGTGGGAGGCCGTAGCGGTCGCACAGTTCACGCCGGCGTTCCACCGGTAGCGGTGTCCCTGTCTCACGGTCGCGCACGTCGAAGACCCGGAACGCGGCCGATTCGACGCCGTCGTAGTCGTGCTGGGTGTAGGGGTTCGCCGGGCCGATCAGTTCCGCACAGAGCATCGCCCCCGGTCTGGCCTCGAACAGCGGCGCTACGTCGAGCCGTTCGGTGACGAGACGGGTCGTGTACGGGCAGACGAACCCACTGCGGGTGACGGCCAGAACGTCCGATGGATCGACGCTCTCGGGCGACGACTCGTCGCTCGGCAGGTGCGCGATGCGGACGTTGTACCCGTTGAGCTTCTCTTCGATAGCGAGTGGCCCGTCGAAGTGGTCGGGTATGCCGGGATCGAGCACGAGGGTGCGGGGGATCGAGGGATACCCACGGACGACGGTGTCGTCGACGATGGCGGTGCCACGCTCGACGCCGTGGCGCGCGTCGGACAGGTGGCGGTACTGGCGACCGTCGACCGTCTCGGTCTCGAAGTGTTCCAGCAGGTCCTCGGGCGGACAGTCGAGGTCGAACGCCGCGAGCCAGTCTTGGCCCATGCTAGCTGCTGACACGTGGCTCGGAGAAAAGTGCGACGGCGCTTTCATCCGGCCAACAGTATTTGTACCTCGGTAGTCAAGTACTCACATGGCCGATCGCCCGCTGAAACAGCGGTTCGTCCTCGACACGTCGGTGTTCTTGACCCCGGAGATCAGGGGCGAGGACGAGTCCGTGGAGGACGCCTGTCTGGGCCTGCTGGAGTTGATCGCGGAGGTGAAACTGACCCACAATATCTCCTGTTACATGCCGCCGTCGATCAAAGAGGAACTCACGACGATGCTTGCCGATCGGGAAGTCGACGACGTCGTCTTCGACAAACTCGACACGTGGGTCATCACGAAATCGCCGGCCCACTACGAGGTGATGATCCCCGCCGAGATCGTCTACGAGTTCATCGACGAGATGTCTGAGCGGGTCAATCGCGGCCTGCGGGTCTCCGAGAAAGCGGTTCGGAAGGCCGAGGAGTCCCGAAGCGAGCAACTGGACGAACACGATCACATGACGGCAGTCGACAAGGTGATCTCGGACCTGCGCGACGAGTACCGCGACGCGCTCCGGCAGGGGGTGCTCGACTCGCGCGAGGACTTCGACCTGCTCATCTTAGCGAAGGAACTGGACGCCGGTGTCGTCACGGAGGACCGGGGGATCATCAACTGGTCCGAGGATTTCGGGCTGCGCTATCTGAAAGGACGGAAGTTCCCGCCGCTGTTGCAGGAGTACCTCGCGGTCGACCGGGACGAACGCTGGCGCGCCGAGGACTAGTCGTCCTCGGTGTCGACGGCCGTGCCGACGACCCTCTCGACTGCGTCGGGAGTGAACTGAGACCGATCACAGAAGCGCCGGTCTGTTTAAGTACGGATCTTCGGTTGAATTCTGTCTTTCTTTCAGACATTCAAGCTAAAGTGGCACATAATGAGTAAAAAAGAAGTTTTGACAACTGTTTATGGAAATCAACGTGGCACCTTCGGAAAGCCTATTATTGGCTGTGCTGTCAGTTATAAATGATGACTGGGGAGACGATCTTCAACTGGTCGAAGCCAGCGCCGAACCCACGGTGGGTGATGACGCTTTCTATTTTCGCATCAGCTGTATACGTCTTTGTGAAATCCTCAACTGATCCACAGGTTTTCGATGTGACCGGTGTCGGTGTCGATACCGTCGCGATGGTTGTTCTCCTCTTCTCGCTGTGGACGGTGCTCCTGTCGTTCGTCGGCGTTGCATTCAAATACCGACTGTTGAGCTCGCTGTCGTATTCGTGTGCGTATTTCGGCGTTCGGGGAGTGACGCCGCTACCGCGTTCGATTGAGGAACTACTAGGGCACGTTGGATTCCTTCTCGTTTTCATGGTGGTGCCTGCTATCGTTGGGACGCTCATTGGATCGACCCCGCAGTTCGTCGCACGAACGTGGTCGAAATATCGATCTCACGGTGCTGCGAACTGATACGGACGGGTGTAGCGATGTACTGGTGTGCGTCTACCCGTTTGCGACGCTTTCCGGTAAGCAACGACAGCTTTCCGTCTGACGCTGTTGCACCCCCAGTGAGGCTACCGTCGCGGTAGTGTCCGGCCTCGAACTCGCCGCACTCGATAGCCTGTCTCGGATCACGGACATGCGCCAGTTGCGACGACGGTCGGGGCTAGTCGTCCTCTGTCTCGACGACGCGGTCGACGGTTCGCTCGACGACGTTGCCGGCCACGTCGTCGGGCGTCGTCACGTAGTAGGGGACCAGCACCATCAGCGCGGCGACGACGAGATACCCCAGTCCCGGCACCGTGTCCCCGGCAGCGAGCGTCTCGACGCCGAACAGGCCGACCGACGCCGCAAAGAGCACCGAGCCGGCCAGCCCGATCAGTTCGAGAATCCCCCGTGGCATACGCCCGCCTACGCCAGCAGCGGGCAAAAGCCGTTCGTCCGATGCCGTTCCATATCTGTTATCCATAACTCTCTTGTGACAACTCTCCCAAGCCGAGGTATGTTCACCGGCATCGTCGAGGCGACGGGCGACGTGCGTGCGATCGAGGACACCGACGAGGGCCGACGCCTTCGGATCGGCACCGACTTTTCGGACCTCGAACACGGCCAGTCGATCAGCGTCAGCGGGGCCTGTCTCACCGTCGAGGAGTCCGTCGACGGCGAGTGGTTCTCCGTCTTCCTCGCCGAGGAGACGATGGACCGAACCGCCTTCGATGCGATCGAGGAGGGCGACAGTGTCAACCTCGAACGCGCGATGCCTGCCGAGGGGCGCTTCGACGGCCACATCGTGCAGGGCCACGTCGATGCGACGGCGACCGTCGAGACCATCGAGCGCGTCGGCGAGGACTGGCGCTTTACCTTCTCACTGCCCGCCGACATCGAACGCTACGTCGTCGAGAAGGGGTCGATCACCGTCGACGGCATCAGTCTCACTGTCGCCGACCGAACGGACGATTCCTTCGCCGTGGCGATCATCCCGACAACCTACGACGTGACGACACTCTCGGACAAAGCGGTCGGCGACTCGATCCACCTCGAAGTCGACGTGATCGCAAAGTACGTCGAACGGATGGTCTGAGACGCCGTCGGAGCGAGGCCTTTAACGCACTCAATCGCTAACGGGCAGCCATGACGCTGACAGCGGGCGTGATCGCCGTGCAGGGCGACGTGTCCGAACACGCCGACGCCATCGAGCGGGCCGCGCGCGCCCACGGCGAGGACAGCGAGATTCACGAAATTCGTACTGCTGGCACCGTTCCCGACTGCGACGTGCTCCTGCTGCCCGGCGGCGAGTCGACGACGATCTCCCGACTCCTCCACGACGAGGGGATCGACGAGGAGATCAAAGCCCACGTCGCCGCCGGCAAGCCCGTGCTGGCGACCTGTGCCGGCCTGATCGTCGCCTCGACTGATCCGCAGGACGACCGCGTCGAGGCGCTCGACCTCCTCGACGTGACCGTCGAGCGCAACGCCTTCGGCCGCCAGAAAGACAGCTTCGAGGCTCCGCTCGACGTGGACGGTCTCGACGAGCCGTTCCCCGCAGTGTTCATCCGCGCGCCCGTGATCGACGACGTGGGCGACGATGTCGAGGTGTTGGCCGAGTGGGACGGTCGCGCCGTGGCGGTCAAACAGGGGCCGGTCCTCGCGACCTCGTTCCACCCGGAACTGACCGACGATCCCCGAATCCACGATCTGGCGTTCTTCGAGACTGTCGAGGCGTAGACTCCTTCCGATCTCGATGGCAGCGCGAGACGGAGCGATGCTCTCAAGACCCATCGTCACGCCCACACGGGTATGACCGATGCCGACGCCGACGAGATTCTCGACGACCTCTTCGACGTGATCGAACAGCGCAAAGCCGACCTCCCCGAGGACTCCTACACTGCTTCGCTCTTTACCCACGAGAAAGGCGAGAATGCCGTGCTCGAAAAGCTGGGTGAGGAGACGACGGAGCTGATTCTGGCAGCGAAAGACGACGACCACGAGGAGATCGCCCACGAGAGCGCCGACATCGTCTATCACCTGCTCGTGTTGCTGGCGATGAAGGATATGGATGCCGAGGATCTGCGGGACGAACTGGCTGCACGCCGCTAGCGAGGGCGGCGGGCCTACTCCTCGGTGGCTTCGAAGCGGTGGCGCACGACCTCGCTGGTGGGGTCCCACTCGAAGTGGTCGTGAACGCGTTCGAGTCGTTTCTTGTAGGCCGCCAGATCCTCGGAACCTTCCCGCTGTGCGTCCTCGTCGGTCAGGTCACCGAGTGTCCGGTGAGTCACGTCAGTCACCGTGAACTGCTGGCCGTCGATTTCGAAGGTATCGCCTTCGCTGGCGTACTCGTGGCCGCGGTGCATCTGTGTGATCTCACCATCGGCCGCCATCTGTCGAATGTGCTCGTTCGGGAGGACCTCACTCGCGTCGATCTGTCCCATGGGCGGTGGTGGGCGCGCCGGCGCAAAAGTGGCGTCGAAACAAACATTGGTCAAAATACACACCTACGGAAGACTTTTTGTGTGTCAGGTAACATTTACATCTGCCTATGACAGGGACTAGCACAGTCGACAAACGTACGATGATCGAGCGCTGGAACACGCTGTTTCAGGCACTCACTGCCGAACCACGTCGTCAGCTCGTCGTGTCGCTGATGGAGGCACCACCGGACCGTGAACTGTCGTTGCCTGAGGCTGCCAACCCTCCACATCTCCTCTACAATCCGGAGACACTGTACAGCGAACTGGTCCACGCACACCTGCCAGTCCTCGAAGAAGCTGGCTTGATCGAGTGGCGACACGAACCGCTGTGTGCGAAACGCGGTCCACGGTTCGAGGAGGTCGCGACGGTCCTCACGTCGATCCACGAGAACGTCACTGCCCTCCCGCCGTCACTGCGCGACGGCTGCCAGCACCTCGACGAACGGTCTCGGAGGCAAGAGCCATGACGGGCACCCGTTCGCTCACGCTCGCGATCGTCGACGCACTGGCGGCCGTCGAGCACAGCGCACCACAGGAACTCGACTACTCGCTGCACGACCACATCGACACCAACGCGCTGGGTGCGCTGGCATCGATGGAGGGGACGAACTGGAAACTGACGTTTCAGGTACCGGATCACCGAGTCACGGTCACCGGCGACGGTCGAATTCTGGTCGACGGCGCGCTCGTTCGGGACGCGGACCGTCCGGGGCACCAGACACTCCAGTGAGCGCCCCCGAACGAACGTGCTTTTACGCGCAGGCCATCTATACCGGTCCAATGAGCCATCCTTTCGAGGACCTTCCGACGACGCCGACGGCCGAGGAAGTCATCGACAAAGCCTTCTCTCGGGCGGCCCGCGCCGGCAAAGCCAAGACCGGCATCGAGGGCCAGCAGTCGATGCTTCAGACGGCGTCGAACATCGTCTCGGACAACCTCCAGAACGTCGTCACCGCGTGGCCGGACATCGACACCCTCGATCCCTTTTACATCGAACTGGCCGACGCGATCATCACGAGCAACGTCGAGGGCGAGGGCGGGATCGACGCCCTGCGCCAGCACCTCTCTGAAGTCCAGTGGGCCTCCCGCAAGGCCAAGGACATCCACCGTGAGTACCAGGGGCGGATGACCAACGACGCCGACACCGCCCGAAAACTGCGCAAGCAGGCCTTCGCCCGCATGGCCGACATCGTCGAGGAGGTCGAGGACGACCTGGCCGCCATCTCCGCCGCGCGTGACGAACTGAAGACGCTGCCCGACATCCGTCCCGACGAGCCGACTATCGTCGTCGCGGGCTACCCCAACGTCGGCAAGTCTTCGTTCGTCAATCTCGTCACGAACGCCCGCAACGAGACCGCGAGCTACCCCTTCACGACCACACAGATTCGTGTCGGCCACGTCGAACGCGACCGCATTCGCTACCAGCTCGTGGACACGCCGGGGCTGCTGGACCGACCCGAATCGGAGCGCAACGACATCGAATCGCAGGCCGTCAGCGCCGTCGAACACCTCGCCGACGCCGTGCTGGTCTTTCTCGACCCGAGCGGGAACTGTGGTTACCCGCTCGAAGTCCAGCTGGAACTCCGTGACGCCCTCGCCGAGCGCTTCGACGCACCGGTCCTGACGATCGCAAACAAGGCCGACGTATCCACCGACGTGGCGGCCGACCACTACATGAGCGTCACCGAGGAGGACAACGTCGATGGCGTCCTCGACGCCGCAATCGAGGCCGTTGGCTACGAGATCGAACTCCCCTTCGACGACGAGTAATCGAAAGCCCTTAGCCATACCTCCCCCCACTGTTGACCGTGGGCCGGTAGCTCAGTTGGCAGAGCGTCTGGCTTTTAACCAGACGGTCGGGGGTTCAAGTCCCTCCCGGCCCGTTTTCCTGCGAACGACAGTGAGCAGTGAAAACGCCATGTGGGCTTGAACCCTACCAGTCGCGCGCAGCGAACGGAGTGAGCGAGCACGTCTGGTTCCGGTTCAAGTCCCGGGAGAGCACGCTTTTCCGACCCTCACAAACGCGAGGCGTTTGCTCAGTCCCTCCCGGCCCGCTTCTGCGAGGAACGAAGGTGACGAGCGAAGCGGCCACAGCGGACTTGAACCCTACCAGTCGCGCGCAGCGAACGGAGTGAGCGAGCACGTCTGGTTCCGGTTCAAGTCCCGGGAGAGCACGCTTTCCCGACCCTCGCAAACGAGAGGCGTTTGCTCAGTCCCTCCCGGCCCGTTTTCCTGCGTTCTCACCGAACATGCCCCACCGACATAGAACCACGAAGCTTACCACGGACAGCAACGAGAGGGAGCATATGAACGCACTCACCGAACGGTTCGACGATCTGGCGGAGCCACTCGGCATCAGTGTTGGTGTGTTGCTGGTCCTGATCGGGTTGGGCACGATTTCGGGGACGCCATGGGCAACGAACAACGACATCATCGCGTCGGCGCTGCAGGTGGTCGGTGTCTTGCTGACGATCGCACTCGGCGTGGGACTGGCCTACGTTAGCTGGAGCGGGCGAGAGTAGAGTCGTCGCATCGGCTGCGTTCTCGGTGTTTCACTGCCCGTCAGTCGCCAGATAGCGGCCGCGCTCTCGTGGGCGATTTCGCTGCGAGAACGGAGTCCTCGGCGTATCGATTCCGAAAAACGTGGTGTGTCGGGTCAGCCCCGGACGGGCAGGTAGGCGGTCGAGAGGAGGATCACTGCGGCACTCCCGCTGATGATGACGATGGCCCACAGACCGTTGATCCGCTCGTGGAACGTGTCCCGCTCGTTGTTGGTCTGGACGTACTGGGCGTACTGGTCGGACGAGACGACGTCGACCGACTCGTGGTGGTGGAAGTGTGCGAAGTAGCGCTGCCCGTCGGCGAGCGTGACGTTCTGGCCTTCCTTGAGTTCGACGCTGTTGTCCTTGGGCGCGGTCCATTCGAGCTGGACTGCGCTGGTGGTGACGTTCGCGATGGTCGCGTCGTTACCCTCGTAGGGGAACGTCTCGCCTTCGGCGAAGGTGAGCGTCTCGGGTTCGGGGAGATACTCACTCAGCGGGCGGAGTGTGTCGTTGTCGCGGTAGACGACGTAGTCCGTGCCGTTCTGGGTCGCAAGCGAGTTCTCGACGGCCGAGTCGTTGCTGATGATAGCCGTGACGTTCTGCTGGGCCTGCAGGTCGAACTCGGAGACGCCGGACTCGTTTTCGATGACGACCAGATAGCTATCGTTCTGGTAGGTCGTCGTGGCGTTGTTCTCGATCGTTCCCGTGTTCAGGAACGACTCGTTGGTCCAAGATAGCTCTGCGACTGTCTCGCCGCCACCACCGTGGCCGCCACCGCCGCTGGTGGTGATCGCCGAGAGCTGGTACTGCGTCTCGCCGATGGTCGCGCCACTCCCGTTCTCGATGGTCGTGCCGTCGAGCTGGAACTGTGGTTGGTGTGTCTGCTCGGCGACGCCGATGTAGGCATACGCCCCCGCACCGACGACGAGGAAGAACACGAAGTAAATCGCCGCGGCTCGTCGTTGCATGTTTCGAGGCTCGGAAGCGCCGACCTATAATGATTTCTTTTCCTCTGCGTGCGTGTGTGCCGGAAGCAGCGTAGAAGAGCACTCTCTGGGCACGCTGACTGGCGATGGTCACGTGTGCAGCGCCGAACTGCCACAGTAGCCCTGCCTGTCGTCGCCTGATCGAAGCCCTCAGGTGTGACCGAACCGTAGCCGCTCTCAATGTGGTGGGTGCCACTGCACGCCGATCCCTACGGAACGAGCGCCGGTGTCCTGGCGCTGGTGACCGTCGGTATGCTGGGCTCGGCGATCCTGCTCGGACTGGGCGTCGCCGCGTTCGTCCGCCGGCAGTCACGCCCCTATCTGCTGGTCGCACTGGCGCTCGCGGCACTGTTCGCTCGCTCGGCGGTGGCCGCGCTCTCGCTCGCCGGGGCAATCGACCTGCAGGCCCACCATCTACTCGAACACGCCCTCGACGTGGTGCTTGCCGCCCTCGTCGTCGCGGCGGTATACTACGCCCGATCGGTCCGACCGACACCGGAGTGATCTCGATGACAGACACACGCACGAGACTCAGAGAACACGTCCACGACAACCCCGGCCGACACTTCAACGCGCTTACGCGGGCGCTCGACCTCGCGCCGGGACAGGTCCAGTACCATCTCCGAAAGCTCGAACGCCGGGACGCGGTGGTCGCCCAGCGACTGTACGGCAAGACACACTACTACCCGCCCGAGATCGACCCGTGGGAACGGCGAGCGCTGGCCTTGCTCCGGCGCGAAACCGCCCGCGATGTCGTCCTCTCGTTGCTCGAACGGGGACCGTCGCGGCCGTCGACGGTCGCCGAGAACGTTGGCATCGCACGCTCGACACTCTCCTATCACACTGGTAGGCTCGTCGAGCAGGGGCTGATCGAGAAACGCGACGACGACGGGACGATGCGTCTTGCAGTGGCGCGACCGACAGCGACGGCCCGACTGCTCGACGATATCGCGCCGTCGCTGCCCGAGCGCCTGCTCGACCGCTTTACGCGCTTGGTCGACGACCTGCTGGAACCGACCGAGTGATACGGAACGTTGTCGTCGCGTACCGGTGAGCGCCGCCACGGGAGAGACGCTCACCGGTACATCGCTACAACCGTCCGTATGAGGCTGTCGGCGACCGGAAGCCATTCCAGCACGCTCGCGTAGATCGAACCATGTCTTGGCCGCTTCTGTTCGTCGCAGGCCTGTTCGAGGTCGCGTGGGCCATCGGGCTTCGCTACTCCGATGGCCTCTCGAAACCCGTCCCGACGCTCCTGACGGGTATCGCGCTCGTCGTGAGTATGGTGCTTCTCGCCAGAGCAGTCGAACAGTTGCCGATCGGGACCGCGTACGCCGTCTGGACCGGCATCGGTGCCGTCGGAACGGCGACGCTTGGGATCGTACTGTTCGACGAACCGGCGACGGCCGCCCGACTCGGATTCGTCGCCGTCATCGTCGTCGGTATCGTCGGCCTGCACTTCGTCTCGACGGGTCACTGAGAGATCCCGACGGCGGCGGTGGCGTCACCCGAGTTCTGCGACCCGGAAGCGGACGTAGCCGACCGCGACCGTCGCCACCGCCCACAGCCCCATCACGAGCGAGGCAAACCACAGTTGGTCGTAGTACTCGTCGCCCTCGAAGCTCTGGGCGAGCATCTCGTGGTTGTCGATGACGCCGGCGTAGACGAACTCGGTGGAGCTAAGGTAAGCCGTCGTCGGCGAGAGCATCTGAATCAGCTCGACCGTCTCTTCGGCCAGCGTGACCCCGACGGTCGACGTGACGGTGTCGATGACTGTCCCGAGGCTCACGACCGGGAGGACGCCCAGCCAGAACGGTCCAAGCAGGAAGTAGGCGGTGATGACGCCGAACATCGCGCGCGAGCGCCTGCTCGTCATCGCCGAGATGGCGACGAAGATGCCGGTCATCGAGAGGGCAAAGAGCGCCGAGACGGTCGCGAACTTCACGAAGCGGACGGGGTCGGGGGCGTTGGGATAGGCGAACTGTGCGACGACGAAGCCGACGACGAGAGCGACGAGGACCCCAACGACAGCGACGACGCCGCGCGAGACGTATTTCGCCGTCAGGTACTCCGCTCGGGTGTTGGGCAGTCCCAGCGCGTGCTTGATCGCCCCGCTGTCGCGGTCGCCGGCGATGGCGAGGTAGGTCAGCGGCGTGATGATCAGCGGCAGCGCCAGGAAGAAGAAAAAGGACACGTCGAACAGCGCCCGATAGGGGTAGTCGTGAGCGCTGGCGTCGGAGCCGACGATGAGGCCGACCAGCAGCGTGAGTACGCCGACGACGCCGAGCACGACGAACGACCGGCGGGTGTTGCGCATGTCGTCGCGCAGCACGGTGCCGACGCTCATCGTGTCCCTCCGTCGGTGGCGGCCGTGCGATCTGTCGGCGACTCGGTGGCTCCCTCGGTGGGGGCGGCCGCGGTCGCGTTTCCGCGGGTGAACTGATCGAACAGGGATTCGAGGGAGGCGTCGTCGATGCTGATGTCGACGACGGTCCCGCGGTCGTCGAGTTCGCGCAGGACCGCCATTTTCGCCCGCCCGCTGGTACACTCGGCGGTGACGGTCCGGTCCACGACGCTGACCGACCGGACGGCGTCGATGTCGTCGAGACCGAGATCGTCGGGGACGGTGTCGAGGGTCGCCGTCACCGTCGCACCGGCTTGCAGTTCCGACCGGAGATTGTCGATGGTGTCGACGGCGACCAGTTCGCCCTGCGAGAGGATGCCGACACGATCACACACCTTCTCGACCTCGTCGAGGATGTGTGAGGAGAAAAAGACGGTCGCGCCGCGCTCGGTCTCGGTCTGGATGATCTCCCGCAGCAAGGCGACGCCATCCGGGTCCAGCCCTGCCGACGGTTCGTCGAAGATCAACAGGTCCGGCTGGCCGACCAGCGCGACTGCGAGCGACATGCGCTGTTGCATCCCCGTCGAGTAGCCCTTGGCCCTGCGCCGGGCGGCCTCGGGGTCGAGACCGACGCGTTCGAGCAGTTCGTCCGGGTCGTCGTCGGCTCCCTTGGCGTCGATGGCGGACTGGACGTGCTCGCGACCGGTGAGGTTCGGGTACGGTTCGTATCCTTCGGGTAGCAGGCCGGTGCGCTGGCGGACGGCGCGTGACTTCTCGGTCACGTCGTGGCCCAGCACTTCGATCTCGCCTTCGGTCGGGCTGAGGAAGCCAAGCAGCATGTTGATCGTCGTCGACTTGCCGGCACCGTTGGGGCCTAAGAATCCGAACACCTCGCCCTGCTCGACGGTCAGGTCGAGACCGTCGACGGCCTGTACGTCGCCGAACGATTTGTGGAGGGTAGTCGTCTGTATCGCTTCCATACTCGCCACGAGATGCCCAGACAGCATATAAACAGAACCACAGTTTCCGGGCCAGAAACTCCGGCCACACGCGGTGGCCTACTGAACCGTCATCGTCACGTCGGGCATCGAGAGGAAGGCGGTCTCGTACCCCTCGTGACGGGAAATCTGGGGGACCGAGTCGACGACGACCGTTAGCTCGTCGCCACGCTCGACGCTGCCGTCGACTGTGGCCCCGTAGTGGTAGCCTCGGTCGGGGTCGACGGCCGGCGCGAGCGGCCCGTCGAACACCGTCTCGCCTTCGCGCGTGATCGTCGCCGACAGCGCCATCTGCGGGAGGATGAAGTGACTGTACGGCGTCCGGGGCGACACCGCGAGATACTGGCCGCCGTCGTCTTCGGTCGCGGTCGCCACGAAGATTGCGTCGCCGCTCTCGCCCGTGCCCAGCACCCGTCCCGGCAGGTCCTCGGCTGTCGGTGCGACCGAGAGGGGCATCATCATGTCGCTCATCGGGCTTACCGCGCCGGTCTCGCCGGCGTTGTCCAGTCGGTCGAGCGTGATCCCGTCGCGTGTACTGGTGCTGTACTCCCACTCGAAGGTCGCGGTCGCCGACTCGCCAAAGCGGTCGGCGAAGTCGCCACGTCGATCGATCGAGAGGCCGCCGGTCTCGACGCTGACGGTGTACGTGCCGTCGCCGTTCAACGCGTAGTTGTCGCCGTAGTGAAAGCCCATGTTCTGCGAGAGCATCGTCCACGGTGTTCCCTGTGCGACGGTCGAGCCGTCCTGCTCGATGGTGATCTTCAGCCCGCTTCGGACGGGGAGGACGCGGCCGGTCTCTGGCTCCCAGACGCTTGCCATCAGGTGTACGTCACCGCTCGGCGAGACCCGTTCCGTGGTCGCGCCGACGTTCATCGTCCAGAAGCGGTGGGCGTAGGAGTACATCAGCCCGACCCTGCGGTCGCCCGCGTCTGCCATTCCGATCATCTCCATGCCCTCGATGTGGCTGGGGTAGTAGACGGCGTTTGGCCGTTCCTCGACGACCGGTGGGTTGCCGACCGACTGGCGTTCGAACAGGCCAGAACAGCCGGCGAGTGCCGTCGTCCCGAGACCGGCGATCCCGCCGAGCAGCGCTCTGCGCGTAGGTGGCGACTGGTCCATACACGCGCTTTGCGGTTCGATCCTCTATAGCGATGTGGTCGGATCGTCGAACGAAGTCATTCGGACGGGTTCGGTCGGGGCAGTGCCCGCAGCGACCGCGGCGGGACGAGGTAGTTCCCGCGCCGCGTCACCGTCATATACTGGAGAATCCCGTTGTTGAGCCGCGTCCCGACCGTCGACTCCTCGCTCACGTCGGTGCCGTTCATCGCCTGCCGGGTGTCGACGAAGTCGCTGATCGATCCCTGTAGCGAGAGGAAGTGCAGGCCGGCCTCGCCGCCGTCGGTCGAGTCGAAGTCCCGACGGAGGAGCAGTGGGTCGTCGTTCTCATCGCGTGCGCGCGCTGACTTCTGGGCGTGGCCGACCATGCCGTTCGTGCGGGCATCTTCTTCGACGTGGGCCGGACACTCGCCCAGTTGACTGCCGTCGCCGAGGTTCTCGCCGACGCCGTCGACGCGTTCTTCGGTGGCGTGGGCCGGGCAGAACATCTTGGCGACGCGCTGCGAGCGGGTGTCCTGATCGTACCACTGATCGAGGTGAAGTTTGATCTTCGAGAGGTGCTGGGTCGTCCCGCCGGCGAACGCCCCATCGTCGATCGTGACGCTGTCTTCGGTGGCCTGATTCTTCTCGAAACCGGATTTGAAGCCCATGAACAGCGGCGCGTCCTCGTCGACCGGTTCGTCGTCGGGAATTCCCTCGACGTCCTGATTTTCGGCGGGCAGGCCTGTGCCGACGAAGCCCGTGCGCTTGTCGACCCGGTCGAACACGCCGTTGAAGCCGGTCACGTCCACGCCGTTGAGCGTCGACTGCTCGCCGGCCAGCGCCTGGGAAGCGCCAAGGACGACGCTGCCGTAGTCGCTCGCGAGGTGGACGAGCGCGTCGGGTTCGTCGAGTGCCGGGTCTTCGAACGGTGCGAGCGCTTCCGGTCGGGGCAGGTCGACGCCGTCGCGGGTCGCATCGAAGCGCGCGAAGTACGCCGGCGAGTAGCCCACGGTAAAGAGAAGGCCCTCGTTACGCCACGGATAGGCTCGTTCGAGCGATTCGAAGGCCGTCGCGACGGTCTCGCGCTCCTCGGTGTCCGGGGTACCCTCGCCTGCATAGTCCAGCAACAGCAGGACGTGGTGCTTCGCCATCCGAACGTTGCCGTGGTCGTCGCGTGGCAAGGCGTCGTCCCAGGCGTGCTGGCGGTCGGGGACCGCCGCCGGATCACCAGTCTGGAGGTCGGGCGACTCCCGGTCGAGACAGGCCGACAGCGCCGCCGTTCCGCCGATTGCGACGGCCGCCTTGACGAACTCGCGCCGTGAGACACCGCGGTCGGTCGGTCGCATCACCGTTCCTAGGGACGACACCAGAAATACCCTTGTGGTACATCCGTCGAACTGGGGCCAAGCCCAGTCCGAATCAGTGATCGGCCATTGCTCACATATGTAATATAGAATACTTGTCTAGTCCGTACGGGCTTCTATCGTCGTCGAACGAGCTTACTCAAACTGTTTCATCGAGACAATCATCGGTAGCTGAATTTTCCACTGGTAACTGAAGGGCTGAGTATACTAACGATCGTTATCTCACAGCCGGTACACGAATGGTCGAGTGGTCTCCGACTCACCCGCCACGGGTGAACGCGGTTCGGTCCCGAAAGACTGACTTTCTGGCTCGTTTTCGGTGATGAATCCACGATGATGTCCGTACGTCTCGTCGACGGACTGACCCGGGCTTCTCTCACAGTTCCGACAGTCGGACTCGCGGCTGATGACCGACTGTTTTCACACTTGCTCGGCATTCTTTTTTACAATGTTAGTTTAAAACACCGAAACTGCATTTGGTGTACAATGATTTAATTCGGACTGTTTCAGACATTAATTAGCAAAATCGACGGTGAGACGTGACCACACGCCACAATCCTTTTTTGCCACCAATGTGATGGTGGCGTAAGCTTCCACTGGTGATTCAGAAATGTCAAAATCAAATAATAACGGCCGATTCCCCGACTTTTCACGACGAAACCTCCTCCGTGGCGCCGCTGGTCTCACGGCCCTGTCACTTTCGGGCTGCATGGATCAACTCGGTTTCGGCGAGAGTAGCGAGAGTGGTGACGCCAACCTCGACCCGGTTCAGGAACGCGTAACTGTTTCGCCCGACGACATCCAAGAGGGTGGGACGTTCAATGCGGCGATCGGCGAAGGACCGGACACGTTCGACTACCCATACAGCAGTTCTGCCTCGGCGTCGATCCTTCACAACCTCATCTACGAGAGCCTGATCGCGACCGCCGCCTCCGGTGAGATCTATCCGTGGCTCGCCGAGTCCATCGAACAGGTCGACGTACAGGAGGCTTCGGCGTCGTCCTACACCGACTACATGACGACCGTAGCGTACACCGAGACCGAAAACGGGGCGAAAGTGCTCGACACGGACGCACAGGTCGTCGTCGAACACCCGGACAACGATCCCGAATCGAGCGACGAGGCGCAGGTGCTGACGGTCAACGAGGCCGCCGACGCCGTGGCAGATGGCACCTACGGGATGCACTATCGGTTCGAACTCCACGAAGGTGTCACCTTCCACAACGGCTCGGAGTTGACTGCCGCCAACGTCGTCGAGTCCTACGAGCGGATCCGAAACTCGTCGCTGTCCGGGCAGGTGTTCGACTCGATGCTCGACATCCAGGCCGACGGCGACTACACGGTCGATCTCTACGTGCAGGAACCCGACGCGGCGGCGATCCGCGAACTCGGTGACCATCCGATCTATCCGTCCGAGACGGCGACGCTCCCCCCCGAGGAGATGGACCCGCGACAGGGCAACACACCCCTTGGGACCGGTCCCTTCCAGCTAAAGGAGTTCGAAGATCAGGAGTACGTCGTCTTCTCGAAGTTCGACGACTACTGGTTCGACACGGAACTGAAAGACTGGTTCGACGGTCCGTCGAACTTCCCCAACGGGCCGGCCGTCGACGAGGTCGACATCTCGTTCGTCTCCGAGGACGCCTCGCGCTCGGCCGCCCTGCAGGAAGGCGAAATCGATATGACTTACGGGCTGTCGGCCAGCACGCTGAACGACTACCAGTCCTCCGAGGACTATCGGACGGCCGCGACCAACGGGGCCGGCTACACGTTCCTGCAGTTCCCCGTGACGGTCGAGCCGTTCACGGACTCGCGCGTGCGACGGGCGATCAATCATCTCATCCCGCGTGAAAGCATCGCCGAGAACATCTTCCAGGGCTGGGAGAATCCCGCCTGGACGCCACTGCCGCCAGTGGCTTCGGCAGCCGGGACGACAGACTACGAGCAACTCACCGAGGACGGCAAGGAGTACAACAGCTACGACCGCGAGCGTGCGACTGAACTGATCGAGGAGGCTATCGACGACAACGGCTGGGAGACGCCGATCCAGGTCCCCCTCGAGACCAACTCCGATAACGACGACCGCGTGCGAACGGTCGAACTCATTCAGGAGTCGATCAATCAATCCGAGTACTTCGAAGCCACGCTCGAAACCTACGAGTTCCTCGACTTCGTCTCGCAACTGCTGAGCGACGAATACTACGACAACGGGAAACTGGCGTTCATCGGACTGTCCGGCGGCTTCAACCCACACGGCTACGCGAAGTCGGTCCACCATCCCGACAACTTCGCCCAGTGTTGTAACTTCCAGAACATCGACGACGACGACCTCAACGAACTGTTGCGCAAGGCCCGCTACGGGGTCGATGTCGCACAGGACGAGCAACTGCGACAGGAACGCTACGAGGAGGTCTGGACCCGAGTGCTGGAACTCAACGCCAACTCCTATGGCACCCACAGCACGCTGGTCGGCGTCGTCGATGACACTGTCGTCAACGGCTTCAACACGTATCCGAGCACGCAGGACATCATCGGATACGCGCTGTTCTCGCCACAGGACGAACAGATCACGTACCTGACGAGCTAACGGTACACAACCACCTTATCACTACTAACGCATGGGTCTTCGACGCTTTATCTTCAAACGGGTGTTGTTGACGGTCCCGATACTGTTCGGTGTCTCGGTCGTCACATTTGGGTTGGTCCATCTCGCACCGGGTGATCCGATCGACGTGCTGGTGAGCTTCAATCCAGATGTGGGTCCTGCACAGAAAGCACGGCTCCGGGCACGGTACGGCTACGATCTTCCACTCTGGCAACAGTACATCCGCTGGATCACGAACGTGTTGCAGGGTGATCTCGGACCGGTGATCACGCGGGCCGGCGTCGACGTCAACGACGTGCTCGCGAGCCGACTCGCACCGACGGTCGCGCTGGGACTGTTCGGGTGGGCGTTCGCGATCATCATCGCGATTCCGACCGGGATCTACGCCGCCGTCAGGAAAGACGAACTGGGCGACCACGTCAGCCGTTTCGTCGCGCTGTCGGGCATCTCGATCCCGAACTTCTGGCTCGGCCTCATGCTGATCCTGTTCGGGGCGTTGATCTTCAACCTCTGGCCGGTGTTGCCCCCGCGGGAGTCACTGCTCGATCCCAAGATGCTGTGGTTCCTCATCTTACCCGGTATCACCATCGGGACTGCCTCTGCCTCGACAATGATGCGGATCATGCGATCCTCGATGGCAGAGGAGATCAATAAGGAGTACGTCACCGCGGCGCGCGCGAAAGGACTGCCCGAGCAAACGGTGATCCTCAAACACGTCCTGCGTAACTCCCTGATCTCGGTGACGACTGTCGCCGCGTTCCTGACGGCGAACATCGTCGCCGGGTCGGTCGTCGTCGAGGTCGTGTTTAGCTGGCCGGGACTGGGCCGGGAGTTCGTCCGGGCGATCACCTCCCGAGAGATCAACCTCATCCTGGCGATCACGCTGTTTACCGGGGTAGCACTGGTGCTGGCGAATCTGCTGGCCGACATCGTCTACGCAGTACTCGATCCACGAATCAGATACGACTAACAATGTCTACACAACGAGGGCGGATACAGATCAGCGGTTTCGACACGGAGCGGGTAACGGAACGTGAGCCACTGTCGGAGTGGACCGAAGACACGGGTGGGACGACAGAGGGGCGCTGGGCACGGGCCTGGCGACAGTTCAGACACAACCGAACGGCGATGATCGGGCTGTACGTCGTCGCGGCCATGGCGGTCGTGACGATCTTCGCCAGACCGGTCGAAATCGCCGGGATCACGGTCCAACCCATCTCGCTCGCGCCCTACGACCCACAGAACATTCTCTACCTTCAGAACCCGTCGATCGACCCGTACGACCCCCCGTCGCTCGCGCCGTTTCATCCGATGGGCACTGACGCTTCCGGCCGTGATATGTTCTCCCGGGTGCTCGTCGGTGGTCGCGCCAGCATCTCGATCGGGTTCGTGGTCGTGTTCATCACGGCCGGGTTCGGCCTGATCTACGGCGCAGTCTCGGGGTACTACGGTGGCTGGGTCGACGAGATCATGATGCGCATCGTCGACACCGTCTTCGCGTTCCCCGCGCTTGTGCTTGCGCTGGTGATCGTCGCCATCCTCGGTGGCGGATACTGGCAGCTCGTGGCCGCGTTCGTCTTCCCCGGCTGGGCGGGTTACGCCCGCCTCATCCGCGGTGAGATCCTCTCGGTCAAACAAAATCAGTACGTCACGGCCGCACAGGCACTGGGCGCGCGCGACCGTTCGGTCATCTTCAGACACGTCGTGCCCAACGCCATTGCACCGCTGATCGTGCAGGCGTCGCTGTCGATCGGGACCGTCGTGATCGGTGTCGCGGCGCTTGGCTTCCTCGGTCTCGGCTTCCCGCCGGGCACCCCCGAGTGGGGGACGATGCTCGACGCGACCCGCGAGACGATCATTCAGGGGCCGGGCGGCTCGATCCCGTGGTGGGCAACTGTCTTCCCCGGCGGTGCCATCTTCATCTTCGTGATGGCGATGAACATGATCGGCGACGGCGTCAACGACGCACTGGACGCCCAGAGCAACGTCGATGTCGGTCAGGGAGGGGGGAACTGATGGCGCTGCTCGAAGTCAACGATCTGACGGTCAACTTCTACACCGAGGAGGGTGTCGTCACGGCCTGTGACGATCTCTCCTATACGATCGAACGCGGCGAGAAGTTCGGGGTCGTCGGCGAGAGCGGGGCCGGCAAGAGCGTCACCGCGATGTCGCTGATGCGTCTCATCGAGGAACCCGGCCAGATCGAGAGCGGTGAGATCCTGTTCAAAGGCGAGAACATCCTCGAGATGAGTGAGGAGGAGGTTCGGTCGATTCGGGGCAACGAGATCGCGATGATCTTCCAGGACGCCCAGACCGCCCTGAACCCGGTGTACACCGTCGGCGAACAGATCTCCGAGGCGATCAGACACCACATGGGCTACGACGACGCCGAGGCCCGCGAGCGGACGATCCGTCTGCTCGACGAGGTCGGCATCCCGGAGGCGGAGACGCGCTACTCCGATTATCCCCACGAGTTCTCCGGCGGGATGCAACAGCGGGCCGTCATCGCGATGGCGCTGTCCTGTGACCCGGACCTGCTGATCGCCGACGAACCGACGACCGCACTGGACGTGACCATCGAGGCGAAGATCCTGGACCAGATCGAGGATCTGGCCGAGGAGTTCGATACAGCCATCCAGTTGATCACACACGATCTGGGTGTGGTCGCACAGGTGTGTGACCGCGTGATGGTGATGTACGCCGGCCAGCCAGTCGAGAAGGCACCGGTCGAGGAACTGTACTACAACCCCAAACACCCCTACACCGTGGGGCTGATGAGTTCGATCCCGCGGATCGGCGACACGCGCGAGCGTCTGCAGACGATTCCGGGGACGATGCCGGACCTCGTGGACGTACCCACCGGCTGTAGCTTCCATACACGCTGTCCGTACGCCGAGGAGGCCTGTACACGGAAGGAGCCGGTGCTGGTCGATCCCGAGACGGGCCACGAGGCCGGCGATTCGGTCGACGACCACGCCGCCGCCTGTCTGGAGTACACGGGCGACCTGACCGGCGGTCTCGACTACACCGTCGAAGTCGATGGTGAGGACCCACAGGCACGGGTCGGTGATCAGCGTGAGTAAGTCCCGCCCCATCTTGCGGACGGAGAACCTCACGAAGTACTACGAGACCGACGAGGGCTTTGTCGACCGGCTACTGGGCGAGTCCCAACTGGTCAGGGCCGTCGACGGCGTCGACCTCGAACTGCAGGCCGGTGAGACGCTGGGCGTCGTCGGCGAGTCCGGCTGTGGCAAGACGACGCTCGGGCGCTCGATCCTGCAACTGATCGAGCCGACCGACGGTGCGGTGTACTACGACGACGGCGAGGAAGAGGTCGATCTCACCGACGCCTCCAGTTCCGAACTCCGGGCGCTGCGCAAGGACTTGCAGTACATCTTTCAGGACCCCTTCTCCAGCCTGAATCCGCGACTCACGGTCGGGGACATCATCGGCGAACCGCTGGACATCCACGACATCGCCAGCGGTGAGGCTCGCATGGAACGCATCTACGACCTGCTCGAAACCGTCGGGCTGAATCCCAGCCACGCCAACCGCTACCCCCACGAGTTCTCCGGGGGCCAGCGCCAGCGGATCGGCATCGCCCGGGCGCTGGCGGTCGACCCGGAGGTCATCATCTGTGACGAACCCGTGAGCGCGCTGGACGTGAGCGTCCAGGCCCAGATCCTCAATCTGCTTGAGGACCTCCAGGAGGAGTTTGGCCTGTCCTACATCTTCATCGCCCACGACCTGAGCGTCGTCGAGCACATCTCGGATCGTATCGCGGTGATGTATCTCGGCGAAGTCGCCGAGATCGGTGCGACCGAAGACGTGTTCGAGCCACCCCATCACCCCTACACGGAGGCGCTGCTGTCGGCCATCCCCGAACCGGACCCGCTGTGGGAGGCCGACCAGACGCTGCTGTCGGGCAACGTCCCCTCGCCGATCAATCCCCCGGACGGCTGTCGGTTCCACACGCGCTGTCCGCGAGTGATCCAGCCCGACGACTACGACCTGCCCCAGCGACAGTGGCGCTCGGTGATGGACCTGAAACTCAGGCTCGCCGACAGCGACGAACTGGCGTCGCTGACGGCCATCCCGGCCGGCGAGGACCGCAATCCACACCGGGCCTCCCGGGACGAACTGGACGCGCTGGTCCGCGAGGAGTTCGGACTGCCAGCGACGCTCGCTGACCCGTCGGCGGAGTCGTCCCTCTCGGCGGTGATCGACGACCTCGCCGACGAGGACATCGCCGGCGCTCGCGAACGGGCAGCGACGGCCTTCGAATCGCCCTGTGAGGGACGCGATCCGCCTCTGACGGCGACTGGTAGCACTCACGAGATCGCGTGCTTGCTGTACGAGGACGACTACCCGGACCCGCCGGCGGTCTTGCGAGACGGCAACGTCGCCGACGACTGACCGTTCCATACGAACGTTTTTGCTCGTCCCCTCCCTCCGTACGGCCGATGCGACGACGCCTCGGACTGGGATCGCAACGCGACGTGGACCCGTTTACGCCCGACGAGGACGACGACCAGCACCGCCCACAGTCGGCGCGCTCGGTCAACAGCAGTCTGTTGAGCCGATGGCTCGTCCCCCAGCGGGTGCGCCGCTTTGCCATCTCGGTGTCGATCGCGACCCCGAACGAGACGTACCCGATCGGGACTGCCGTCCCGTTCGAGGTGCGGATGAAGAACGAACTGCCGATCCCGGTGACGCTGTCGACGCGGTCGCCGGTGCTGTGGTCGTGGACCGTCGATGGCCTGCCCGAGGCCTCCCACGTCGACCAGTACGACCCGCCCGACGAGGCGGGACAGTTCCACTTCGATCGGGGTGAGCGAAAGCGCTTCTCCGGGCAGTGGCCCCAGACGTTCCGGGTCTCGAAACGCGAGTGGGAACCCGCGACGCCGGGCGAGTACGCCCTCGGTGCGGCGATCAACGTCGACGGCGACGCCGACCTCGCCGACGAGGTCACGATCCGCCTCGTGCCAGAGTGAGACGGGTCGGACGGCCCGCTCAATCGCCCGTACCGGGGCGGTCACGCCCCTGTCCCGGCACGCCGGGGAGGGTCCCGCTGGTGAGCCGTCGGCGATCGTAGTACCAGACGACGACGAGCACCAGCACCACGTAGACGATCACGTGGACGGCGCTGACGGTCGCGACCGCACCTTCGTCGATCACACCCGCGACGACGATCTGTTCCGGTGCCAGCGGGATCAGCACGTCGGCGGTGTTGGTCATCGCGTGCAGGACCATCGCCAGCAGGACGCTCCCGGTGCTGTTGTACACCCACGCCAGCAACACGGAGAGGGTGAGGATGCCGCCAACCCACCCGATCTGATTCGCCAGCGTGAACCCGGAGTGGGGCGTCACCGGCGCGAAAAAGTAGGGCAGGTGCCACCCCGCCCAGACGACGCCGATCAGCAGACTCGCACCGAACGCGCCGTAGCGCTCGTTGAGTCGTGGCTGGGCGAACCCCCGCCACCCCGGCTCCTCGTTCAGCCCGCCGCTCAGCACCAGCGAGAACAGGAAGATACCGACGAACACGAGCGGATCGGGCAGGCCCTGCCCGAGTTCGACCGGGCCACCGACGCCGACGATGCCCACCGTGATCAGGCCCGCAGCGGCGACCGGGAGACCGAGTGCGACGGCCCACCACTGCCAGCCGACCCGCCAGCGCGCGATCTGGCTGGCCCACGCCCGCACGTCCTCGCCGCGTAGCCACGTCACCACGGCCGCACTGATCGGCGGGCCGAAACTCCCGACGTAGACGATGATCGCGGCCGTCCAACTGGGTTCCATGACCACCGCCGGTGCGGTCACGACCCACGTGTAGAGATACGCGCCGACGACGAACGCCGCCACCGGATGGTCGTCGATCCATTGGCGCCACGCGCTCGGCATAGCTCAAGGGGACGCGCGTCGCACGTAAGTATCAGCGACGTACCGGTGTAACGGTTGCTTACCACTCGTCGGGACCACCACACGCGACGCTCTCGGGCCGCGAACGACGCTGCCAGAGACGCCCTGTCTCGTGACCGCGCTCGGTGAGCGTCGCGACGATCCGCGCGGCGACCTTCGCGGTCTGGCCCTCGCCGGTGGCGTAGTCGCTCGACACTGTTGCCGTCGTCTTTCCATCGACAGGCACACTGACAGAGACCGACTGACATGTCTGCCACGGCGCGTAGCTTTTTGCGTGCCCGCGGTCTGTCTCTCGCTATGAACAGGCGCGCACCGATCGTCGGCGTCGGCTGTGGCGTGACGGCCTTCGCGCTCGTCGCTGCCCTCATCATCACTGTGATCGAGGTCGATCTCGTCGCGGGTCTCCTCGGCGTGCTCTCCGGTGGGATGGCCGGGGCGCTGACGCTGCTGGCCGTCACGCTCCAGTACCGACGCCTGCGGCCGCGACAGCGCTGGCTCGCGGAGGGGGCGGCCGGCCTTGGCTACGCACTCGTCGTCTTCGGCGTGGTCACGTACCTCGACGTGCCGGTCGTCGGCCGTCTCGCCACGTCACTCGTCGCTGCGGTCTGTCTGGCGGTCGGTCTCGTGGTCGGAGTGGCTGCGTGGCGACGTGACAGCGATGCCGGTCGCTCCTGACACTGTCGGCTGTCGATCTGTGAAACAGCGACAGCCAACAGTCAGCGACGGATCGTTGTCGCTGGGTCCCGCTCGTCGCGCCCAGTTCCGACGACGGGCGGTCAGTGACGACAGCGACCGGTCTGGGTCACTCGCCGGGGGCGGCTTTATTATTCGGCCAGCCGTCATGTTCACCATGAGCGCTGACAGCCCCGCGACGCTGACCGACGAGCAACGGGACGAGATGCTTGGCAACGGCGGGACCGGCGTCGTCTCGCTGTCGACGCCGGCCGACGCGCCGCCTCACTCGGTGCCGGTCTCGTATGGCTACGACCCGACGGAGTCGGTCTTTTACTTCCGGCTAGCAGTCGGCCCCGACAGCGAGAAAGGTGACCTCGACGGCCGCGCGGCCACGTTCGTCACGTACGGCACGGACGACGACGGCCACTACCGGAGCGTCGTCGCCCGCGGCGAACTGGCAAACATCGACTCCGACGACATCGGGACGGCCGCACTCGACGGGCTGGACCACGTCGACATCCCGCTCGTGGACATCTTCGACGAACCGACCCGCGTCGTCGACTTCGAGTTCCTGCGACTCGTCCCCGACGACCTGACGACGCGGACAGAGGGCGCTCGCGGCCCCTGACCGGGCGGTCGATCGTCCGTACCCACTCGACTGGCGACCTCCGATTCATCCATGCCCACGCACGACCAGACCACGGCCGACGACTGGCACGCCCGACCGGTCGAGGACTGCTACGACGACCTCGATACGGGACCCGCCGGGCTCGACAGCCAGTCGGCCGCCGAGCGTCGCGAACGGCACGGTCTAAACGAGATCGAGTCCGGCGGCGCTCGCAGCCCCGTCAGGGTCTTTCTCGCGCAGTTTGCCAGCGCACTCATCTGGGTGTTGCTCGTGGCCGCGGCCATCTCGCTCGCGATCGGCCACACCGTCGACGCGGTACTCATCGGGATCATCCTGCTCGCCAACGGCGTCTTCGGCTTCGTGCAGGAGTACCGCGCCGAGCGCAGCCTCGAAGCGCTGCGCGAGATGGCTGCCCCGGAGGTGGTCGTTCGCCGCGACGGCACCGAGACGACGATCCCCGCGACAGATCTCGTGCCCGGCGATGTCCTCCTGCTCGATGGCGGCGACGTCGTGCCGGCCGACTGTCGCCTGATCGAGGAACGATCACTGGAGGTCGACGAGGCGTCCCTGACCGGGGAGAGCGTCCCCGTCGAGAAGGCGATCGGGACGGTCCCGGCCGAGACGCCACTGGCCGAGCGGACGAATGCGGTGTACCGTGGAACGAACGTCACCCGCGGGTCGGCGACCGCGCTCGTCGTCGCGACCGGGATGGACACAGAGATGGGCGAGATCGCGACCGCACTCCTGACCGCCGAGGACGCCAGCACCCCGCTCCAGCGTGATCTCGACTCGCTGGGCCGGAAACTCGGCATCGGCGTGCTCGCGCTCTCTGCCGTACTGGTCCCACTGCTCGTGGTCGGGGGCACCGCGCTCGTCGATGCCGCACTCACCGCGATCTCGCTGTCGGTCGCCGCCATCCCGGAGGGGCTGCCGGCGGTCGTCACGCTCACGCTGGCGCTGGGCGTCCGGCGCATGGCCGACGAGAACGCGCTCGTGCGGACGCTGCCCGCCGTCGAGGGACTCGGCTCGGTCGATGTCATCTGTACGGACAAGACCGGGACGCTCACCGAGGGTGAGATGCGGGTCCGTGCGGCGTGGGTCCACGACGCGACGGCCGCCGTCGGCGGTGCCGAGTCGAGCGAGACGGACCCTACCGCCGGCACCGACGGCGGTACTGCCGTCGCCGAACAGGCGCGGGACGACGAGCGCTTCGAGCGCCTGCTGACGATCGGTGCGGTCTGCAACGACGCGACCGCCGAGGACGGTGACCCGACCGAACGCGCCCTCGTCCGGGCGGCCAGCGATGCGGGGCTCGATGTCGAGCGCCTGCGCACAGCACAGCCACGCGTCGACGAACGCCCCTTCTCCTCGGAACGCAGACGGATGGCGACGATCCACGAGGACGTGGCCTACGTCAAGGGCGCACCGGCGGTCGTACTGGAGCGGTCGACGCGCGTGCTGGGGCCGGACGGGCCGGAACCGCTGGACGAGGCGACCCGCGAGCGCATCCAGACGCAGATCGAGACCTTCGCCGACGACGCCCTGCGGGTGCTCGCCTTTGCCTACACCGACCGGCCGACCGACCCCGAGGACGAGCTGATCTTCGTCGGCCTGCAGGGTCTGCTCGATCCGCCCCGTCCCGAGGTCGCCGACGCCATCGCCGACACCCACCGGGCCGGTATCGACGTGAAGATGATCACCGGTGACAACGCCCTGACGGCGCGAGCGATCGCTCGCCAGATCGGTCTCGGAGACACAGTCCTCACCGGCCAGGAAGTCGCCGAAATGAGTGACGAGACACTCCGTGATCGGGTCCACGAGACCGCCGTGTTCGCCCGCGCGGAGCCGAACCACAAGGTTCGGGTATTGCAGGCGCTGCAGGCGACCGACCACACCGTCGCGATGACCGGCGACGGTGTCAACGACGCCCCGGCGCTGAAGAACGCCGACATCGGCATCGCTATGGGGGTACGGGGGACCGACGTGGCAAAACAGGCCAGCGACATCGTCCTGCTGGACGACAACTACGCGACGATCCGGGCGGCGATCCGACGGGGCCGGACGATCTTCGACAACGTCTGGAAGTTCGTCGCATACCTCCTCTCGGCCAACGCCGCCGAGGTGGCGCTGGTCTTCCTCGCCTCACTCGGTGGCTATCTCATCCTCCCTGCGGTCCAGTTGCTCTGGATCAATCTCCTGACCGACGGCCTGCCGGCGCTGGCACTCGGCACCGACCGGGCCGGCGACGTGATGAACCGCGATCCACGCGAACGCAGCGACCGCATCATCGACCGGGAGATGCTCGGGCTGATCGGTGGCTTCGGTCTCGTCGCGACCGTCCTCATGCTCGGCCTGATGGTCTATACGCTGGACGGCGCACCCGCCGTGACGCCATACGCGATGACGATGGTGTTTACCGGCTTCGTCGTCTTCGAGTTCGCCAAACTCTACGCCGTCCGCTGGACCCGCGACACCCCCCTGATCTCGAACGGCTGGCTCGCGCTCTCAGTGTTGCTATCCTTTTCGCTGCATCTGGCCGTCCTCTACACGCCACTGCGGGCGTACTTCGGGACCGTCGCGCTCTCGGTGGCCGACTGGGGCGTGCTCGCGACCGTGCTGGCTGTCGGGACGCCCCTGCTCTTTCTCGTCGGCTGGCTCTCGAAGCGACACCTGCGAGAGCGGTGACGACCCACGTTCCGATCCCGACTAGCCGGGCAGGAAGACGTTGATGATCGCTACGACCAGCCCGGCGAGTGCCATCCGGGCGGCGGCGACGTACCACCGCTGGCCGGAGATCGACCCCATGTAGGCCCCGAACGCGCCGAGCACGCCGATTCCCAGCCCGACAGCGGTGATCCCTGCCTCGGTCATCGACAGGAGCGACCCCTCGACGAGGAACGGCGCGAGCGGGATCAGAATGCCGATCATGGGACCGAGACCGCTCATCGTGGCGTGCAGGATGCGCTCACCGCTGTGCTCGCGCTGGATGCGGGTGTCGTCCAGATCGGTGAGCATGGCCTGTTCGAGCCGGAGCACCTCGGCTCTCGTCTCGGCGCGCTCGATCTCCCAGACGCTCCAGACCGCCGACGTACCGAGGCCGACCGCCGCGCCCAGTCCGATCTTGATAACGGTCGCGCCGTCGGGGATCCCAGAGAGGACCGCGCCGACGACGACGCCGATACAGGTCAGGGTGCCGTCGAACCCGTTCGAGACGAAGTAGCGCCGGGAGATCGAACGCACGTCCTCCTTGGCCAGCAGGCGACGCAGGCGAGCGATGAACGAGGGCACGATCAGTCCTGGAGGGTGGGGCGGGCTTCGACAGTGTACTCGCCGCAGGCGACCTCGTCGATGGAGTGGACCGTCCCGCCGAGTCGCTCGACGGTCGCCTCGACGGCGTCG
The DNA here is from genome assembly GCF_058933345.1 of Halomicrobium sp. HArcht3-1. Classification (NCBI taxonomy): domain Archaea; kingdom Methanobacteriati; phylum Methanobacteriota; class Halobacteria; order Halobacteriales; family Haloarculaceae; genus Halomicrobium; species Halomicrobium sp. HArcht3-1. The sequence goes on from NZ_JBZYDM010000004.1 coordinate 359,754, forward strand.
ACGCCCACCGACTCGCCTTCCACTGTCAGTTTGACGTTCTGGACCTCCTTGTCTAGCTCGACCAGCGTCGCCGTCACGCCAGCGACGCTGTCGAGGTCGCTCACCTGTGCGGTGAACTCGACCAGCGGTGGCTCGTGGGGCTTCAGTACGTCGATGACCAGTCTGCGAACGGGTGCCATATCTTCGGTTGGGAGTGGCTCGAACGTAAACCCTGCTGGGGACCCGGGGGCTGACGTAGCTCTTTGTCGCTGGCGCGTCTCGTCTCCATCGATGGGTCTCACTCGCCCACACCATCCTCTCGTCGACGTGTACGATGCAGCGTACACCGGCGTCCCGAACTGGGACATCGGTCGGCCCCAGCCCGCGTTCGTCGCGCTCGCGGAGGCAGGTCTGGTCAGGAGTCCGGTCCTCGACGTGGGCTGTGGGACCGGCGAACTCGCGCTGTTTCTCGCCAGACGGGGCCACGACGTACTCGGGATCGATCTCTCGACGATGGCGATCCAGCAGGCCCGCCAGAAGGCTGCGGGTCGTCGCATCCCGGCCCAGTTTCTCGTCCTCGACGCACTCGATCTCCCACGGCTCCGCGAACGAGGGTTCAGCTTCCGAACCGTCGTCGACTCGGCGATGTTCCACGTCCTCGGCGACAGCGAGCGGGACGTTTTCATCGAGGGACTCGGTCAGGTCCTCCGGCCCGGCGGCCTGTACTACGTGCTGGGCGACGCGCGCCGTGACGTTCGCACGAGCTACGGACTCACACTGTCGGAGATCGACCGTCGGTTCGCGCGGGCCGGGGGCTGGGAAGTCGTCTTTGCCTACCGGACCGGGTTCGAGCGCCGCTGGGGGGCCTCGCCAGCGTACCTCGTCGGCTGCAGGCGTGAGTGACGCGCTCGGCCGTCACTCGGTCCGCTCGATCTGCACGAGTGCGGCCGGTTCACGCCAGCCGTACACCGCCGGGTCGAGGTCGCCGTCACCGCTGATCCCCGGATGCGGTCTGATGACGCCGTCTTCTGCGAGGTCGGGATCGCTCTCTGTAGTCCCGCCGGACCCCGATCCCTGAATGAGCGTCTGTGCCGGTGGGACCAGATCTGCGAAGGCTTCGGTGTTTTGCTCGGTGCCCACGTCGTAGCCGTTGGCGTAGTTGGTGTGTGAGGCGTTGACCGCGTCCGGTAACGGGACCGTATCGAGTCCGACGATCCCGTCGTTGGTCGCGATCAGCATGCTGACGAACGTCAGATGCGTCGCGCTGGCGTCCGCCGACAGTTCGAGGGTCGTGTAGTAGGGGTTCCCGGTGTCGCCGGGGTCGTCGTCGGGGACGAGCGGTGCGTCGCCGACCGCCGCCGCCCGGATCGCCTCGGTGTCCTCGATCAGGTCCACCAACGGCTGGAGATTGCCGTTCTCGGCGACCTGCTGGACCGCTTCGTTCGCCGGCTCGCCGACGGAGAACACCTCGACTGCAGGCCGGTGGAGTGCGACCGCAGGCGGTGTGAACGGCTGGCCCCGCGTCAGGTTCGCGATGGTCACGCGGTAGGTGCGTGCGCCACTGCCTGCCGGCCGGTCGTCTTCGTCTTCGTCATCGTCGTCGGGCGGCTCGTCCGTCGGCTGATTGCCGACGGGTTCGTTCCCGGCCCCGTCTTGCTGTGCGACGGTGGCACTGGCGAGGGCCATACTCCCCACTGCCGCCCCGCCGAGCGCGAGCGTCTCGCGGCGCGTGAGGCCGCTTGGCTCGTCCGTTTCGTCGGGCTGGTCGTCCGTCATCGGTGCCTCCAGCAGCGTCGTGGATGGGTCGGAAATACTATCATCTATCTAACACTGTATGCTACGTATGGCTCACCCGGTCATTGTAATACAGGCAGTAGCCCGCGAAAGCCAGCCGTACACGTCACTGGGCTCGCCTTACCACAGTCCGTCGATCACGACGACAGTCCGCTATGGGGCGTCGTGGTGACGATTCGGGACCGCTCAGGCCGGGTGGGAGATGGTCGCCGTCGGCAGCGTCAGTCTGATCCGCGTCCACCCGTCCACGCGGTCGTACCCGATCCGGCCGCCTGCGGACTCGACGACCCACTTGACGAGCCACAGCCCCATTCCCGAGCCGTGTCTGAGCTGTGTGATGTCCTCGTTCCCGAAGATCGCCGCGCGCTCCGACGACGGGATCCCAGGACCGTTGTCCGTGACGACGATCGTGGACTCGTCCTCGGCACGTCGTGCGATCACCCGGACGACCCGCTCGCCCTCGTTGTGTTCGAGCGCGTTCTCCACGAGGTTCGAGAGTGCCCGCGTCAGTTTCGGCTGGACCGTGACGGGCACGCTCTCCGGGAGGTCCGTCTCGATGGCTGCCTCGGGCCACTGCTCGCGATACGCCGCGTCACGGTCGGCGACCATCGCTGTGAGTGACCGGCCGACGACATCGCGTTCGTCGGCCAGTCTCTCTCGGAAGGCCGCGGTCGCGTCGCACACTCGGTCGTCGCTATCGAGGAGTAACATCACTCACCGAGGTCCAGATACGGGGGCTGGTCACGAACCGTCACCTGCCGGACGGCACCGACCGTCCCCACCGGTGTCTCGACGAGTTCGACGTGCTGTTGGTCCCCATCGTGGTACGTTCGGACCACCTGATCGGCAGCGCCCGTGTAAAACGCGCCGAACCGGTCGTCGACGGTGCTCTCGTCGACGACGTTGAGGACGGTGTCTTCTTCGCCGAGCACGCCGTCGTCGTTCTCGTATCGAGCCTCACGGGCGGCGCTCTCGCCCATCACCTCGATCTCGCCGGCGATGTTGCCGATCACGAGCAGCGGCCGGTCACGCCGGGCGTCGGTCCGCTCGTTGGCCGTCGAGAGCGACTGACGACCGAGATCGAAGACGTTCCGCTCGTCCCGCCAGTCGCCGACGGCGTCGAGGACGAACAGTCGGTCCGACCGCAGTGCATCGCCCAGCGAGTCACCGCGGGCCGACAGCGCGTCGGCCAGCTGTCGCCGGTCGAGTGTCGGCGGCGGCGTCAGCGAGACGGCCAGTCCAGCGTCGAGGGCCGCACCACAGAGCGACGCGATGAGTCCGGCGACCGCGGCCGTCCCGTCGTACTGAAGGACCGCCCGCCCGCCGACCACAAGCCCGCCGCCACAGAGGTCGTCGAGTCCTTCGACACCAGTCGATACCGTCTCGGCCTCACGCAATCGGTCCGAACGCGTCACACTCGCCGAGTCGAGCGCGTCGGCGATCTCGGCGAGCATCGCCGTCTGCTCGGTCCGGGCCTCCCGGATGGACGCCACGTCGCGCCCGATGGCGTCGGCCCGCTCGGCGAGGCGCTCGACCTGTCCGGCGACCGCCTCGCTCGTCTCGGCCTGCTCGTCCGTTGCGGTCGACACCGATTGAATGCCGTCGGCGGTCTCCTCGACGGCCGCCGTGATCTCGTCGAGACTCGCCATCGTCTCCTCGACCTGTGTTGCGCCGCGGTCGATCTCCGTGATCGCCTCGTCGAGTCGGGTCGCAGTCTCGTCGGTGGCCGTCCGTACGTCGCCCAGCACCGTCTCGATCTCGTCGGCCTGCTGTTGGGCCGCCTCGGCCAGTGACTTCACCTCGTCGGCGACGACCGCGAAGCCTTCGCCGGCCTCACCGGCCCGTGCGGCCTCGATCGAGGCGTTCAGCGCGAGCATGTTCGTCTGCTCCGCGATGTCGTCGATCCCCGACAGCGCCGTCGAGATCTGTTCGACCTGTGACTGGAGCGTCTCCACTTCCGCCGTCACCGCACTGGCCGTCTCACGCATCGTCTCCATCGCAGCCATCGCCTCCCGGGCAGACGCTCGTCCCTCGGTGGCCTGTGACGCGGCGTGTTCGGACCGCTCGCTCACTTCGGTCGCCGTCGCCGCGATCTCCTCGATCGTCGCCGACAGCTCTGAAACCGCCGTGACGACCTCGTCGGCGTCGTCTGCCTGCGCGTCGGTGCGGTCGGCGATGGCCTCGATCTGCTCGTCTACCGTTTCGGAGGTCGTCTGCACGACATCGAGCGCTCCCTGCGCGTTGCTCACCATCTGATCGTCGACGACTGCCACCTCTGGCGTACCCAGTCCCGTCGACTCGGTTTCGGATTCACTCACGGCGTCGAACCACCTCCCGAGTAGAATCAGATTTCATAGAATAATATCGCAAATGGCCTATCTGTATGGTGTTTTTCGAGCTAAATGGGGTCATTTGATAACGTGTTAGGTGTTCCGTTACCGAATGATAAATCTGGCTCCGGTGGCAATATCGGCCAGCCACACGTTCATCGGACTGGGGTCGCTCGCCCGGCCGCCGCGTGCGACACTGGCCGGTGTGGTCGTGATAAGCGAGCATCGAAAACAGTAGTCGTCGGCGTCGGTGTGGAACGTTCGACCGCGAAGAATCACTCGGCAGTCGTCAGGGCTGCTCGCCGGTCTCGATGGTGAAGTCGTCGACCGGGTACGCGACACAGGTCAGGCAGTACCCCTCGTCCATGTCGTCGTCGAACAGCGATTCGTTCTGGCTGTGCTGGATGTATTCGCTGGCCGGGCCGTCGGTGATCTGGCCGGCACAGGAGACACACTGGCCCTGTCGGCAGGCGTAGGGGAGGTCCCAGCCCTCCTCCTCGCCAGCGTCGAGGATCGTCTCGTTGTTGGCGACCTCGATGGTCTCGCCCTCTTTGGCGAACTCGACCTCGTAGTACTCGACTTCGTCGTCGGCGATTGCTTCGGGGTCGAAGCCCTCGTCTTCCGCTTCTTCGCCCTCTTCGAGTTCGGCACCGTCTTCACCGGCCGGGATCGCTGCCGCGCCGCCGCCACCGCCGATCGAGCGGTTGTACGGCTCCGGGAATCCCGTCTCTGGCACCGTCGCCGCCCGCTTCTCGATGACGTCCTGGGAGATGTCCTCGCTGGGTTCCCAGCCCGTGCCTGAAGCGTAGTGGAGCGCGACGGCGATGAGGGTGAGCACGGCCCCGGTGGCGACACCCACTAGTGATACCATAGGCGAGCGTTTGGAGTACTGGCTTATTATGCTGTTGTTTTCGCTGGCCGCAGGCGACCGACGTGGCGCGGTGTCCGTCGTGGGAAACTATAAAATATCCGTTCATAGAATGGAAATTATGGGACTTCGCGAATCGTGGAACGATCTCGGAACGGGCGGCAAAATACTGGTCGGTCTCGCCGTCGGGTTCGGCCTGCTGGTCGTCGGGATGATCGTCCTGACCGTGGGCGCGGCTGTCATCGCTTCGTTCGTCCTCGGCGTTGGGAGCGACCCCGGCACGGCCGCACCGCAGGCGTCCTTTGGCTTCGATCACGACAGCCAGTCGATGACGACCGAGATCAGCCACGAAGGTGGGGAAACGATCGAAGCGGCCCACCTCGAAGTGATTGTCGAGGATCGACGCGTGGACTGGACGGCATCCGACGGGGAAGTCGCCACCGGTGACTCGATCACGGTCGACGTACAGGCGGGCGACGACATTCAAGTTCGCTACAGTGACGAAGACAGGAGTGTGGACATGGCAGCAGACGAAGTCCCAGAGTAACGTCGAGTGATCGTCGGTTTCTCGCTGCCCTCGCCGTCTACCGGCGTACTCCTCGCGTCGCGGGACTTCGTGGCGACCGCGTTGGGTGTTTCTAACCCAGTCACAATCTGTGCTCCTCGGATGCTGTCGTGTGACTGGTCCACCCCTTTCTTTCCATTCGCTTGAAAAATTTTTTGAGCTTCGGAACTCTCTGATGACTGTATGGCATCCTCCTCCATCGGCTACCCTGGCACACAAGACGACGTTCTCCTTGCCCGAATTGGTGCGGCCGTTGTCGACTCGCTGCTCTCATTCGTTCTCGGCGCTGCCCTCGGCTTCGGCGTGGCGACCCAGCTCGATTCGAGTATCGGCATCTATCTCGGCCTCCCTCTCGGGGTACTGGGGTACTATATCGTCCTCGAAGGCGTCACCGGGCAAACTCTTGGAAAACGTCTCACCGGTGTTGCTGTTATTAGTGCTACTGGCACCCCGATCACGTTCCGTCAGTCGCTCGTTCGCAACCTCTTCCGGTTCGTAGATGGGTTTTTCCACTACGGGTTCGGTCTCGCCATTGTCCTACTGAGCGAGGACTTCCAACGTGTCGGTGACCACGCTGCCAATACGCTGGTCGTCCGTGCAAAGCGGTGATCGGCCGCGCGTTCTCGTTCGACACTGGTCCTCGTCGGTAACTGGCTCGCTACGCTCACGGACCGCGTTCGATCTCCGTTCGCATTCGAGGCCTACCGCGGGCGCGCCTCGTATCGCTCGCCGTCTGCCGGCGTACTCTTCGCGTCGTGGGACTTCGTAGCGACCCACCTTTTTCAGCGTCGAGTGTGCTCTGCACACCACGCCTCGAAAAACGTGGGCGAAAAAGGCCGTCCCTCGCGTCGCTCGGGCCGGTGAAACGCCTCGTATCGCTCGCCGTCTGCCGGCTTACTCTTCTCGTCGCGGCACGTCGTGGCGACCGAAGCCATACCGGAGTCGGTTCGCGAGGCGTCGCGAGAAGCGCCCGTCGTCGGCCCGCGAGCCGAAGCGTTCGGCCAGCGCCTGGTAGATCAGCGGCGTCGGCACTTCCTGTTCGAGCGCTTCCTGCACGGTCCAGGTGCCGGTCGACCCGCCTTCGACGCGGTCGGCCACGTCGCCCAATCCGTTGCCTTCCTCGCGGAACGCTTCCTCACAGAGTTCGAGCAGCCACGAGCGGATGACTGCGCCGTTGTTCCACGTGCGCGCGACCGATTCCAGATCCAGATCGAAGCGGCCCTCCGCGAGCAGTTCGAACCCTTCGCCGTAGGCCTGCATGAGCGCGTACTCGACGCCGTTGTGGACCATCTTCACGTAGTGGCCGCTGCCGGTCTCGCCCATGCGGTCGTGGCCCGCTGGGCCGGTCGCGACGGCGTCGAAGACGGGGACGAGGTCGTCGTAGGCCCACTGGGGGCCGCCGACCATCAGCGAGAAGCCTTCTTCGGCGCTCGCGGGACCGCCAGAGGTGCCACAGTCGACGTACGCTGCGTCGGTGCGCTCGGCCCGCCGGAGCGTGTCGTGGAAGTTCGAGTTGCCGCCGTCGACGATCACGTCGTCGCCGTCGACCAGCCCATCGAGTTCGTCCAGTGCGGCGTCGATCGGGTCGCCTGCCGGCACCATCAGCCAGATGCGCTTTTCCTCGCCGAGTTGTTCGGCCACGTCTGCGATGGAGTCGGCCGGCGATGCGCCCGCCTCGGCCGCCCCTGCGACTGCTTCCTCGGAGATGTCGAACGCGACCACGTCGTGGCCCGCGTCGAGTACTCTGTCGACGACGATCCGTCCCATGCGTCCGAGTCCGATGACGCCAAGTTCCATACTCGACCGTCACTGACGGGGGAAGTAGGGGTTGTGGTTTACCGACGCCAGTGCGCTCACTGTCGGTGGCGCACTAGCCAGCAGTCAAAGGATTGCCTCAGTCGTCGTCTTCGTCGTCGCGCATCTCGTCGAGTCGGCCGATCAGTTCGTCCTGATCGGCGTCGGACTCGAAGCTGATCTTGCCGTCGTGGTCGTTGTTGTGGACGTTGACGGCTTCGTCCTCGTCGATGTCGTTGTCTTGGTCCTTCTGCTCGGACTCGTCGTAGCTACCAAATCCCATGTCTACCATGGTGGGACTCACCCACTAAAGCGTCGTGGCTCGCTCGCAGTGCGTCAGGTATTCACCATCGCGGTGTGTGCTGTCGGTATGAGCGACGCTGGCGAGGACCTCACGCCCCACGACGCCTTCGCGTTGCTGGGCCACGACCTGCGGGTCGACATCTTGCTGGCGCTGAGCGAGGCCGATGGCCGGTCGCTGCCCTTCACCGAACTGCGCCAGCGCGTCGGCGAGCGCGACAGCGGGAAGTTCAATTACCACCTCTCGAAACTCGTCGACCGCTTTCTGGCCCACGACGCGGAGCGCGACGAGTACCGCCTCCTCTACCCGGGCCATCGGGTCATCGACGCCATCGAGAACGGCGTCTTCCACGAGCAGGCCGGTATCGCGGACGTGACTCTCGCCGGGACCTGCCACGACTGTGGGACTCCACTTCGGTTCGACTACGATACGACCCACGCCGCTCGTGTGTCCTGCCCGGACTGTGACCGCCTCGTGCTCGGCTTCCCGTTCGACCCCGGTGGCCTGACCGACCGGGACGGCCAGAGCGTCGCGACGGCGTTCGACCGTCGCACCCGGAACATGTGGGAACGAGCGCGTGCCGACGTGTGTCCGGTCTGTGCCGGCCACGTCGATGCCGAGTTGGTCCCCGGTGACGTGGACGAGGCCGCGACGCACGGTCTCCCCAGCCTCGTAGGCTTTGCCTGCACGCAGTGCAGTTTCTACTGCCACGTCCCGCCGGGCGCACTGCTCGTGACCCATCCAGAGGTCGTCGCCTTCCTCGCCGAACACGGCGTCGACGTGCGCGAGCGACGCCTGTGGGACCTCCCCTTCGTCGTCGACTCCGGGGCAGTCACCGTCGCGGCGACCGATCCCCGACGGGTCGCGGTGACGGTCACGGCCGACGGCGACGAACTGGTCGCGACGTTCGACGAGGCCGCGACCGTCACGGCCATCGAGTGACGAGCGACCAGTTCGTGTCCGGGCGCACCGCTCAATCGTCGGCCGTCGCGGCGGTCTGCGCTCGCTCGTTGGGCTGAATATTCGCGTAGGCGACGGCCTGCTCGCCGAGTTCGACGAGTCGCTCGTCGATGTCGTCCTCGAACGTCTCGCCGACGCTGTGGCTGTCGGTCACGCCGACCTGATGGGGGAGAACCCACGCGCCCAGCGTCCGCCCGACGGCCCGGAGATGATCGAGCGGGCGCGTCGGGAAGTCGCCGGCCGACACCGACAGCAGACCGACGGTGGTGTCTTCGAAGTCGTCGCCGCCGGCGTAGTCGAGTGCCGTCTTCACCAGCGAGGAGTACGAGCCGTGATACGTCGGCGTCCCGAGCACGACGGCATCGGCGGCGGCGAGGCGCTCGATCAGACGGGCCGCGTCGGCCGGCGTCTCGGCGTCGGGATCGAGCATCGGCAGGTCGTACTCGCGCAGGTCGAGCAGTTCGGTCCGGGCACCGCGTCCCTGCGCACCGTCGAGTGTTCGTTCGAGTGCCTGTCTGGTGACGCTTTCATCGCGCCGACTGCCGGCGACGCCGACGACCAGCGGTCCGCTGTCGGTTGTTGCCATACTCGGTCGGAGGGACCGCCGGCCACTAAATGTTCGCATAATTATGTTTCTGTAGCGTAGTTTACTGAACTGTGTTTCAGCAATCACTCGGCGTCGTCTCCTGCAAGGCAGCCATATATCACAAAAGACGTTTATTCTCGGGTTGACTGGTGACGAACCATGCAACGGTCTCGTGGGTTCGTTCTCGTCGTCGCCGGTCTCCTCCTGTTTTCGGCGACGATGGTCGTCAGTGCCGCGACAGCGCCGTCGCGCGATGTTAGCGCCGATGGGCCGTCGATATCCACTATTGAGTCGCCGACCGACACGGCGACGCCAGCATCGACCGCCTCGTCTTCGGACCGGCCGTCGACCGACACGGCGTCGGACGACTCGCCGACGGCCACCGCGACTCCAGCCCGGTCGAATCGCGTCCTGCTCGGGATTCAGGGCGGTGGGCCTGAGTGGAAACGCCACGGACAGGTCTCGCTGCTGTCCGAAGGTGAGATCGAGTGGCGCGTCTCCGATGCCGACAGCTACTTCGACGTGACTCGGCTGCCCAACGGCACCGTGATCGCCGGCTTCCACCACAACGACTACGAGGAGGGGTGTGCCCCCTACGATCCGCCCTGTACAAAGACCGGTATCCGGCTCATCGACCCGACCGGCGAGGGACCGCCCACGACGCGAACGATCTTCACGATGCCGGTGCGGACGGCCTTCAGCAGCGAGATCCACGACGTGGAACCGCTCGGTGACGGGCAGTTCCTCTTTACCGATATGGAGCACGAGCGCATCGCCATCGTCCAGCACGGGAACGTCACGTGGCAGTGGAACGCCAGCCAGTTCTACGACGCACCCGCGGACCCGACCCGGGTCGACTGGCTCCACATCAACGACGTGGACGTGATCAACGAGAGCCACTATCTCGTCTCCGTGCGCAACGCCAATCAGGTGCTCGTCGTCGAGCGGGGCGCGGGCGTCACCGAGGTCATCAACGCTGACCGGGGCGGCCACGACGAGGCCTGTACCGAACACCGCGGCATCGCGGACCACGACGGCGACGGCGACGTGACCTGTGGCAACCCCGAGATCATCGACGAGCAGCACAATCCCCAGTGGCTCGGGGGCGGTGCGGTGTTGATCGCCGACAGCGAGAACGACCGCGTCGTCGAACTTCACCGTTCCGACGACGGTGTCTGGGAACCCGTCTGGGCACTCTCGGAGGCCGGTGGCCTGTCGTTCAACTGGCCCCGTGACGCCGACCGCCTGCCCAACGGCAACACGCTCATCACTGACTCTCTCCAGAAGCGCGTCCTCGAAGTCGAACCCGACGGTGACGTGGTCTGGAGCCACGGGACGGACCTCATCCCCTACGAGGCCGACCCGTATCCGGCCGGTGAGTATCCCGGCCACCGGTTCGGTGCGGTCACGCCGACGCCGGAGCCAACTGCGACCGGTGCGCAGTCCGGGACGACGACCGCGACCCGGAGCGACGAGACCACCGCGACGCCCGGCGCACTCGAAACGGCCGCTGCCGAGCAGGTCGGCGATGTCGAGACGCGCGACACGACTGTCCCCGTGTTGTCGCTGCTGCTCGTCGGCATGAAGTCGATCGCGCCGTGGCTCCCGATCTGGTACACCGAGGCACAGATCGGCGCGACACTGCTCTCGATCGGACTGGTCGCCGCGGGGGGCATCGACAGCTATCGCCGGGACTAGGGCGGTCTCGCCGGCCGTCGCGTGCGCTCGGCACTAGCCAAGCGCGATGTCGAGGTACAGCATGACGATCACGCCGGCCATCGTCCCCATCGTCGCGATCCGCTCGTAGCCTCGCGTGTGGGTCTCGGGAACGATCTCGTCGCTGATGACGAACAACATCGCACCGGCGGCAAACCCCATCGCGTAGGGCAACAGTGGCTCGACGACGCTGACGGCGACCGCACCCAGCACCGCCAGTGGAATCTCGACCACACCTGATCTGATCCCGGCGAACACCGCGTACGAGCGACGATCCAGCCCTGCGTTGATCGCCGCCACCGACACTGCCAGTCCCTCGGGGACGTTCTGGATACCGATCGCCAGCATCAACGGGATCGCTTCGTCGACGTTGCCCGAGCCAAAGCCCACGCCGACGGCCAGTCCCTCTGGCATGTTGTGCAGCGTGATCGCCAGCACGAACAGGACGACGGCCCCGAGTCGCTCGTCGACCACCGGGAGCGAGTCGCCGGGATTTGCCGCGTCGGCCCGCCGACTGCCGGTCAGCAAGTAGTGGGCGTGGGGGACCAGCCGATCGGCCTGATCGAGAAAGAGCACGCCCAGCGCGACGCCGACGAGCGTCGGGAGTGGGTCGCCCCCGGAGTACTGCTCGATCCCGGGGATGATGAGACTCGTAAAGGCCGCCGCAAGCATGACGCCGGCAGCGAAGCCCAGCGCACCGTCGAGTGCTCGCTCCGACGGATCGCGCCAGACCAGCACCAGCGACGCGCCGAGGAGATTCAGGCTCGCGATGACGAGACCACCGACGAGACCCTGGACGACCGGGTCGGTTCCGACGACTCTGACGAACAACTCTGGCACCGACTGTAACATCGGCCGGACGTGCCGGGCCGAGTGGCTTGTAACTGTCGTCGAGACCTGCAGATCCCGGAACCCTTTTACTCGTTGTCGACCCAGTGCGCAATCAATGAACCGGAGACGCCGTGGGCTCGCACTCGTCGCGGTCGGACTCCTGCTGATCGGCGGGACGTTGCTGGTGAGTGGGGCGACCGCACCGGAACGCGCGACGACCGACGGTGACGAACGCCAAACGCTCGTCGGCGTACAGGGAGGCGGTCCCGGCTGGCACTCCTACGGCCAGATCTACCTGTTGGACGGCACCAACAAGACGTGGCAGGAAGACAGTGCCGGGAGCTACTTCGACGTGACGATGCTCCCGAACGGCTCGGTGATGGCGGGGTTCATGCACGGGGGCTACGAGTCGGGCTGTGGCCCGTACGATCCGCCGTGTGCCAAGACCGGCTTCCGGATCATCGATCCCGACGCCGAGGGCGGCCCGCAGGTCACCGCCGAGTACGCGTTCCCCGTCCGTACACAGGGCAACAGCGAGGTCCACGACGTGGAACGGCTGGACTCGGGCGAGTACCTCATGACCGACATGGACGCCGAGCGCCTGTTCACGGTCCGTAACGGCGAGGTCACGTGGGAGTGGTCGGCCAGTTCGTTCTACACCCCGCCCGAGGACCCGACGCGACGGGACTGGCTCCACATCAACGACGTGGACGTGATCAACGAGAGCCACTACCTCGTCTCCGTGCGCAACGCCAATCAGGTGCTGATCATCGAGCGTGGTGCCGGCGTCACCGAGGTCATCAACGAGGACAGCCCCGACGACAGCAGCTGTCTGGTTCGGGGCGACCAGCTCGTCCGCAGCGAATCCGGTGACGTGGCTCGGTGTGGCGACCCGGACGTACTGAACCACCAGCACAATCCGCAATGGCTCGGTGACGGCGCGATACTGGTCGCCGACAGCGACAACGACCGCGTCGTCGAACTCCACCGCACTGCGGACGGCGACTGGGAGCCGGCGTGGGTACTCGACCGCGCCGGCGGTCTCGCACTCAACTGGCCACGCGACGCCGACCGCCTCGACAACGGCAACACGCTCGTGACGGACACGCTCAACAAGCGCATCTTCGAGGTCACCGAGAACGGGACGGTCGTCTGGAGCGCGACGACCCAGTACATGGCCTACGAGGCCGAGCGCCTCCCCGAGGGCGAACGCACGGGCGCGGCGAAGTACGCCGTCGACGGCGACGTCGAGTCGCCCAACGAGGGCGTCCCCATCATTTCGACGGGGCTGACCGTCCTACAGGCCGTATTCCCATCGTTGCCGTTCTGGTTCACCGAGACCCAACTCGGGCTGTCCGTGTTCGGACTCGCTCTGATCGTCGGCGGCGGGATCGACCGCTGGCGCGCCGAGTAACCTCGTTTTCCAGTCCGTCTAGAAGGGATCGCCCCGCCCCAGCACCTTGCGCATCTCCAGTGCCGACGAGAAGTCGCGCCGCGAGATCATTCGCGTTCCCTCCGGGGTCGTGACGAACGCCTCCCCCGCGCGGGACTGATCGAGTTCGACGAGCGCGTCGAAGGCGGGCGTGGTCGCGTCGAACGTCGGCAGATCGGTCGCCATCAGGTCCCCGACGGTCGTCGTCTCCCGTTCCGCTGGCGGGACGGCCCGGAAGTCGTCGCTCGTGATCACGCCGACAACGTCACCGCCCTCGACCACTGCGAACTCCGTGCGACGGTCGGCAAACATCCGGGTCACCAGTTCCGACACCGACGCGCTGGCGTCGATAGTGGCGTCGGGCGCTGCGGTGAGATCGGCGACGGTCAGCCCTTCCAGCAAGTCCGCGAGTACGACCGTCCGCGACTCGCCACTGGCTGCACCGTAGATAAAGAGCGCCAGCAGGAGGAGCATCGGATTGAAACCGCCGAGCAAACCGGCGGCCCCGAAGAGGATCGCGAAGCCCTTGCCGACGCTCGCCGCCAGTCGCGTCGCGGATGCGTAGGGGCGATTGCGCGCCAGCAGCGCCCGCAGGACGCGCCCGCCGTCCATCGGGAACGCCGGCACCATGTTGAACACCGCCAGCACGACGTTGGTGACGGCCAGCCAGCCGACGACGAACACGAGCACTGGCTGGGTCGCCGGCAGGACGCTTACGCCGGCATAACAGGCCGCGCCGACGAGGATGCTCGTGGCCGGCCCGGCGACGGCGATCCAGAACTCCTTGTGCCACTCACGGGGGATCGATCCGAGGTTCGCCAGCCCGCCGAGAATCCACAGCGTGATCGATTCGACTTCGAGGTCGTAGCGCATCGCTGCCCACGCGTGGCCCAGTTCGTGCAGCGCGACGCTCCCGAACAGGCCGACCGCGGCCGCCGATCCGATCACCCACGGCGTCGAGCCAGCGGTCAGTGCGGCCATGTCGAGGGGCGCACCGGTCAGCCCCTCGATCAGGCCGGCGTACAGTTCGATCTGCTGGCCGCTGCCCAGCAGCCACGCGAAGATCGGCAGCACGACCAGCAAGGAGATATGGATCTTGATCGGGATGCCCCACACCGACGTAACCGTGAACGAGCGCATACGTGGTCGTCGGCTTCCGTGGGGTTATGTCTCGGGGTCGTGACAACGGGTGTCGACGCCAAAGTGGGGCGGGACTACGCGCCCGCAACACCGAGTGCGCCGACGCCGCCGAGGAGCGGACTCAGAAGGGTCAGCACGATCACCGACGCGATCCAGGCTACCAGCGCGATGCCGGCGGCGTTGACCCAGCCGCCGGGATAGCGGGCGTTGATGATGCCGAGGTAGACAACGAGGCCCAGCACCGTCGCGAGCAGGCCGCCCAGGAATGGAATCCAGCCCACCAGCAACGAGACGATGGCCCATCCGAGCGCGCCAAAGAGGGCCGTCCACACCGCGTGTTCGAAGTCACCCTCACCGGTGAGCACGCGCGCACCGACGTAGATACCCAGCCCACCGATCAGGAGACTCACGACGAACGTGACGATCGTTCCAAGGACCATACCGCTGCTCGGAGTGGCGGACATACATAGTTTCTGGGCGGACGACTTCGGACCGGCAGTGTTGTCAGGCCGGGACGGTGGGTCCACACCGACGCCGCTCAGACCTCGGGGTTGAACACCTCGTGGTTGGCCTCGCCCTCGCGCATGATGACGGCCATGTTGCCTTTGCGAGCGACCCGCGAGAGGGCGTGATCGACGAGCTTGATCGGGCCGGGCACCTCGGCGTGCAAGGTCGCGACGACCGTCGAGCCGGGCTTGACCGGCGTCGTCTGGACGTTGACGTGGGGGTCGCTCTGGGTCGCGCCCTGTGGGTACACCTCGTCCCAGACGGAGCCGATTGGGTGGAAGCTCGAATCGAAGTTCGGGCCGCCGACCGCGAAGAACACCCGGGCGGTGTCACCCACCTGCATCGTCGGCGAGCCGTGCACGTCGGGCGTGATGGCGTACTTCTCGCCGTTCGTGAGGACGTAGGTCGGCTCCTCTTTTTTCATCGCGTCGATGCTGAAGTCGTGGTGGCCCTCCTCGCCGGCTTTCCCCGTGGTGTACAGCTCGTGCTGGCCGAAGTAGAACTCGTGGTCCACTTCGGGCAGCCCCTCCTTCGGCTCGACGAGGATCATGCCGAACATCCCCGAGGAGATGTGCATATCGAGGTTCGGCACCGCGCAGTGGTAGATGTACGAGCCGGCGTAGGTCGCCTTGAACCGGAAGGTCGCGGTCTCGCCGGGTGCGACCATCGACGCCTCTGCGCCGCCACCGGGACCTCGCACCGCGTGGAGGTCGATGTTGTGGGGCATCGAGTTGCTCTCCTCGTTGGTGACGGTGAGTTCGACGGTGTCGCCCTTCCGGACGCGGATCATCGGGCCGGGAATCTGCCCGTCGAAGCTCATGTACGTGTAGGTGACGCCGGGTTCGATCTCAGCGACCTGCTCTTTGGTCGTGAGTTCGATCTCGTGGGTTTTCGGCTCCGACCGGTCGATCGGGTCCGGGATGTCCGTCGGGTCGGCAGCGATACGGTCGACGTCAGTGCTCTGTGCGGCGTTCATGTTTGGCTCCTGTGGGGTGGTTCGTTTGGTGGTCGTCGCTTCACTCGCCTGCTCGGCTCCGGGCGAGGAGCAGCCGGCGAGGGCGGCGGTTCCGCCGACGCCGAGTGCTTTCAGAACGCGTCGTCGGGTTGCCTCTGGTATGGTTGACATGGTTTCGAGTCACCGCGGAACGGACTCCGCTGTACAGTTTGGGATTCGTGCTGGTGTGTCATAGGGGGGTCAGAGAGTTCCCAACCGTCGAGAAGGCCACGCGAAGATGTTCTCTCCCCGGTTTATGTGTCTCCGTCCGACACGGATCGACGCGGACTGAGCGATCCAAGCACCACTCGGTCCAGTGGGTCCGGGCCGTGTTCGTGGACGACCACCACGAGATTCGCGGCAAAGACAGCGGCGGCCAGTGCCACACCGACACCGCCGACACCCAGTAGGAGCGACGGGTCACCCACCATCTGGGCCGCCACGAGACAGAGCGTGCCGCCGACCCAGAGCGACCCGTCGAGGACAGCGAGCCGGTCGTCGTACAGGTCGTCGACCATCGGCACTGCTTCGAAGCCCAGCCGGTCGCTGTACTGCTCGACCCAGACGATGAACGGGACGATGTGGTACAGGGTGCCGACGAGCACCAGTCCGATCACGCCCAGAACGAGCAGGTGCATGGAACCGCTGGCACCGAACAGATGGGCGCTGGCAGTCGGTGCCCGTACCCATGCCGGGACTGTCCACACAGCCCACGCGGCGAGTGCGACGGCGACTGCGCCATATCGGGTGTGCATTGGCTGGCGTTCGACTCGCATCTCGAACAGCCGTCGCCCGAGCACGACACTCATCGCGAGGGCAGCCACGACCACGAGCAGGCCACCGACTCGCGAAAGCGGGACCGAACCGACGAGTCGCCCCCCAGCCAGTGCCACGACACCGAGTGGATGGCCGACCGCTTCGACCGGCTGCAAGTGGTCGTCGATCCCGTGCAGTTCGGTCTGCGTGAACATCGTCCCGAGCTGGTAGAGGGCCCCGTAGATCGTCGTCAGCACGGCACCGAAGATAGCTAGTGTCGCGTGTGCCTGCCTGATGTTGTCGTGCTCGACCGGCAGGTGGGGCGTGATCGGGACCGTGAAATCGACGGCGAGCACCAGCCCGAACAGCGTCACGAGAACGAAGAACGCGAGTGCGTACGCGAAGTGCCGCTCGGTCACGTCGTACGCGTCGAGGGCTGCGAGCGTTCGTCCGATGTTGTACGCGAACGTCCAGAACCCGGCGAGCATGAGGACCCCGAATGGCGGCAACCACGCCATCTCGCCGAGTACGAGCGTGACGGCGAGGCCGCTCACGCCGCCGACGACGAGCCACAACTGGACCGTCGCCAGCCGGTGTGAGTACAGTGACGTGCCCGACCACACCGGGACGAACTGGGTCATTGCTCCCATGATCGTCACGCAGACCCATCCAACGAGCAGGACGTGGACGTGTGCGAGTGTGGCGAGTCCGGGCAGGATGTCGGCGACGAGACCGAGGCCGACGAGGGTCCCGGCACAGAGAAACGACAGCGCGACGACGAAGTGCCCCAGCGGGACCGTCAGCGGGAGGTCGGTGTCCGTGTCGAGATTTCCGGGGACGGCGGTCATACTCCCCCACGCAATCGCTCGCTGTCTCTCGTTTCGACGACGCCGACGATCGGTCGAGACATGGTGGCACTACCGCCCGGCCGGTGGAGTAGCTACGGCCGAACATCTTCGCCACTCGTTCCCGTCGGGCGGGAACCCGGACCGGCAGCTATGGTTCGACGGGCGCTACTGCCGTCTATGCGACCGCCAACGGACACGGCCGAGCGGCCGATGGTTCTCATCTGGGAGGTCACGCAGGCCTGTGAACTGGCCTGTGAGCACTGCCGGGCCGA
Source organism: Halomicrobium sp. HArcht3-1 (assembly GCF_058933345.1). Classification (NCBI taxonomy): domain Archaea; kingdom Methanobacteriati; phylum Methanobacteriota; class Halobacteria; order Halobacteriales; family Haloarculaceae; genus Halomicrobium; species Halomicrobium sp. HArcht3-1. Next base: position 377,427 of record NZ_JBZYDM010000004.1, read on the forward strand.
TGCGATGCCGGGTCGTCATCCCGACGAACTCTCGACAACCGAGGGCAAGGCGCTGCTCGACGACGTGCGATCGTTCGGGGAGGGCCAACTGGTCGTACTCTCAGGGGGCGACCCGATGCAGCGACCGGACCTCGTCGACCTCGTCGAGTACGGCACCGACATCGGCCTCACGATGACACTGACCCCGAGCGGCACGAGTTCGCTGACGCGGGATCGAATCGAGGAACTGGCGGCGGCCGGACTCAGACGTGTCGCCGTGAGTCTCGACGGCGCGACCCCCGAGGCACACGACGACTTCCGCGGGGAGATGGGCAGCTTCGAGGAGACGATGCGGGCCGCTCGCGGGGCAAAGCAAGCGGGGCTCCCGCTCCAGATCAACACGACCGTCTGTGCGTGGACCGTCGACGACCTCCCGGCTATCGCCGACGTGGTCGAGCAACTGGGGGCTGTCCTCTGGAGCGTCTTCTTCCTCGTGCCCGTCGGCCGGGGCCGCGTTCTGGACCCGATCACGCCCGAGCGGGCCGAGCGCGTGATGTCGTGGCTCCACGACGTTCGCACCGACGTGCCCTTTGGCATCAAGACGACCGAGGCCCCACACTACCGGCGGGTCGGCATCCAAGGCCGCGAGCGCTCGGCGGACGACCAGCCGTCGGGTATGGATCGGCGTGCCGGTATCATCGCCGGCGACGGGTTCGCCTTCGTCAGTCACACCGGCGAAATCTACCCCTCGGGTTTCCTCCCCGAGGCTGCCGGCAACGTCCGGACGGACGACATCGTCGACGTGTATCGTCACGCCGATCTGTTCGAGGCCCTTCGAGACCGGAGCCGCCTCTCGGGGAAGTGTGGCGTCTGTGCGTATCGACACGTCTGTGGGGGCAGCCGGTCCCGGGCCTACGCCACGACCGGCGATCCACTCGCGAGTGACCCCCTCTGTGCGTACGTGCCGGACGACTGGGACGCGGGGACAGAGACCGTCGGCGACTGACGGCCGGGCACCGGAGCCAGCCCGGGATGGGCGAACATCTTCGGGAAAATTACCCCCCGGCTGTGTGTCCTACGATGACCCATGAGCGAGCCAGACGACTCTGTGCTGGACCGGACCGACGCACCGACGGACGCACCGGTCGAAACCCTCGACGTGCGCCAACTGGGTCCACCCAAGCCACTCCGAGAGACGCTCGAACTGTTGCCGGAACTGGACGACGAGACGGTCGTGATACAGTACAACGACCGCGCACCCCAGCACCTCTATCCGAAACTCGACGACCGCGGGTACAGCTACGAGACCATCACGGAGACGGCCGTGACGACGACGATCATCTGGAAACAGCGATGACAGAAACAACAGCCGACGGCGACGCGCTGGCGCTGCCCGCGGACGCCGACGCGATTCGGGACGAACAGGTCGAGCGTGCACTCAGACGACTGGACGCCCGTGGCGGACTCACACCTCGCCAGCGAGCGACCATCGAACGGCTGGCCGACCGTCTCGTGGTCTCGCTCCACGGACTGTGTGGGGCCGACACCAACGCCATCGACAGCGCGGACACTGCCGACGGGGACAACGACCGTCCCCTGTGTTCGGATTAGGGCTTGGCGAGCACCACCAGCGCTCTCGCATCCGTCCGAGCGTACGGTTCGATGTCACAGTCGCCGTCGAAGCGGCTTATTTCTCCGGCCCGAAGGGTCGTCGTCTCGCCGTCGAGTGAGAGTTCGATCTCGCCCGAGAGGACGTGAAAGAGGACCACACGGTCGGGATGGGAGTGGGCCGGCACGCGCTCGCCGGCGTCGAGCGAGAGTACCACCGTCCGGGGTTCGCCGTCGAAGAGGGACCGACGGCCCGTCTCGTCGCCGTCGACAGTCGCTCGCTGCATGGTCACTGTTTGGGCAGGGTCGCCACGAACTCGTTTGCTCCCCGACGGTCACAGCTGTAGCCGTCGGCGTCGAAGGCGTCGACCTCGGCCTGAAACTCGTAGAACAGCGGTTTGGGTTCGTGGTCGTTGACGATTTCGAGGCTCTCGCCGCTCTCTAACTCCGCGAACGCAGCGTGAATCTTCGGGTGTCGTTCCGGTGGCGGTACCTCGCGCAAGTCCAGTGTCGTCGTTGGCATACGACCGACGATACCCGCCCCCACGCCGAGGGTCTTCGGACGAACACGTTCGGGAATGTGGGTCGCCATCGCCGTCGCCTTAGCCACGCGTAGGCACATCTCGAGGCCGCTCTCGACTGGCGACGGCGTTCTGTCCACAGAGTGGAACGCTCTCTGTCGGGGGATACGTGCGTTCAACGGTGAAACCGACCGCCACGAGTACGACCGTCTCCGCGGTCGGGTCGCGCCGATGCACCACGACGCACCCGCGATCAACGACCAGCTGAGACAGCAAGAGACGACCGTCACGGCTGTCGATTACTCACCGGCCGACAGCGCTCGGTTCGATAGCGACTCCTGAAACGGGAGCCACGTCGACCGACGGTCGAGATGTCCCCGTTCAGCGGGCCGCCTCGGGTTCGTGTTTTACCCGGACGTGCCATTCGTCCTCGGCGACCTGCTCGCTCTCGTACTCGAACCCGCGGCTCGTCAGCACGTCGTACAGCGGCACGGGCTCGAAACTGCTGATCAGTTCCAGCGTCGCTCCGTCGTCGAGTTTTCCCAGGCTGGTCACGATGTCGTCGAACGGTTCGCCTTCGATCTCTCGAACGTCGAGTACGGTGTCGACCGCCATATAGTGGGTCTTTTGACGACAGCCGCGTAGCACTTCTCACGAACTGGTTCGCCATCCTGCTGGCTGTCCCTCGATGACGACGTTCGTGAGCGGGGTCCCAGATCCCTTCCAACAGTTACAGCCAGCCATCTCATACTGCCGGCTGTAACTGTTTCAAGATATTCGCGACCACGGGGTCGCGAAATTCTTCACAGACGTACAGCCGGCAGTATCACTCGAACGCCAGATCGTCGCCGATCTCTTGCTCGACGAACGATTTGATGATCGCTTCCTCGGCCCGATGGAGGGTCGTCGAACACGTGGACTTCGCGATCCCGATCCGCTCTGCACACTCGGTCAGTGACGCCTGACGGGGCGTGTCGTAGTAGCCGGCCTCGACCGCTTCCGAGACGACCTCTCGCTGGCGCTCGGTCAACAACTGCTCGCGGTCCGCGTCCTGGCGAATGTATTCCACTGAAAAGGCGATGCCGAACTCCTTGAGTTGTTCGCCCAGTTTGGAGAGCTGATCGGTCGGGGCCGTCACGTCCAGCGTCACCGCTCCGTCCCTGATGTCGAACGGCATTTCGAGGGGGACGTTCGACGCCCGGGCCGGCAACAGTAACAGTGGGTTCGACGTCTCGAACTGCAGCAGTCTCTCGTCGTCTTGCCGCTGGAGCGTCTCCATTGCCGTGATGTCGTCCTCGGCCTGCATCGCGGTGACGACGGCATCGGCGTCCGCGCCGGTGATCTCGATCAGTCCAGTCCCTGACAGCCCGTCGGGGATCGCCGCGAGCACCCGAATCTGGGTCTCGGGATAGCGTCGGGTGATCTCACCGAGCCAGACCTCTTCGGGGACGGTGAGGGTAAGCTTCGCGTTCGGCATACGTGACAGTACTCGATCCCCAGTAGCATCAGTGTTGTCGAACATGTTCGCCATCACGCTCCCGACACTCCCCAACGAAGTTGCAGGTGAGGCGTCTATCGACCACCATGGAGACTGTTACCGTAACTGAGACGTTCGATACCGACATCGACCACCTTCGGCGTCTGATGACCGACATCGGTCCGTTCATGCGCGCCGCCGGGTTCGACGACGTGACCGTCGACGGCGACATTGTCACGATCACGAACCACGTCGGACTCGCGACGATCGAACTGGAACTGGCCGTCATCGAGGACGACGACGCGCTGCTGGCGTACGAACAGCGCGACGGTATCTTCGAGGAGATGGTGACCCGGTACACAGCGACGGAGAGCGAGGCGGGCATCGAAGTCGAGGCGACGACGGAGTTCGCAGTACAGGCACGACTCGTCGGTCCCATCCTCGATGCCACGGTCGTCTCCCGACAGCGCCGCCGCGAACTCGACGCCCAGTTCGAGTATCTCGCTGCCCAGTCCGCGTAAGCCGAACACGTTCGGCAGACGGGCTACCACGCGCCGCGACGAACGTTTCTCTATGTCCGAGCACTCCCACGACGCAGTCGAACCGGTGACCGACCACGACCACGACAATTCCTGGTCGGCCAATCTCGAAAAGCCGGTCCACGGCGACGACGAAGCGCTGGTCCGGTCACAGGCGGCGACGGCCATCGAACGGACTGAGCCGGGCAACCACGTCAATCTGGTCACCCACGCCGACCACGGCCACCCGGAGACGTACCTGTTTGCCCATCTCGACGCCGCCTACGGCGACAACATCGAGATGGAGTACGTCAAGCAGTGTGGCTGTGGCGGCCACGTCACTCGCGTCCACGTCCAGTAACACGGCTGTTTTCCCCGTCGTGTCTCGCGGTCACGAAAAATAGCCGGTGCCGTTTCGAAATCCGCCGGCCGACTCAGTCGTCGCCGAGGACCCCCTCAGCGACGGCCATGTCGTCGACCCCCGGATCGTCCGCCGACTGGCGGAGGACGAACCGCTTGCGCACGAGGTCTGCCACGTAGAGCACCGTTCCGAGGATGATGAGCGTATCACCGGGGAGACGCGCCCAGAACAGCGTCTGGATGATCTCCTGATTGTAGAACGCGAGGCTTCTGCCGGCGTCGTAGGTTCCGGTGAACACCGCTTCTAGCTGGAGGAATCCGACCGGGAGGACCGAGACGAAGACCATCAGCGCAAGCCCAACGTTCCAGCACCAGAAGGCCCCGCGGAGCCACGAGCCGTCCCAGCGGTCCGGTTCGATGGCGATCTGGAGCATGTAGGCGACCATCCCCAGCGCGAGGAAGCCGAAGGCACCGAACATCGCGGCGTGTGCGTGGCCGACCGTTAGATAGGTGCCGTGTTCGTAGTAATTGATCAGTGGGAGATTGATGAAGAACCCGAGCACGCCCGCGCCGACGAAGTTCCAGACGCCACTGGCGATGATGAACATGAACGGGAGCCGGTAGGGGAAGGTGCCGCTCTCGTTCATGGCCCGGTACTGGCCCAGTGCCTCGTAGAGGATGAACACCAGCGGGATCAGTTCGAGCGTCGAGAAGACGCTCCCGATAGGCACCCACATGTCCGGCATGCCGACCCACCAGTAGTGGTGTGAGACCCCGATGACGCCGGTACTCATCACCAGCAGCGCCTGTAACATCACCGCCTTCTCGGCACTCCGACGGCTCAGGAGGTTCATCGATACCAACGTCAGTCCAACGATGGCGACGATGAAGAACTCGAAGGCCCCTTCGACCCACATGTGGACGACCCACCAGCGCCAGAACTCCGTCACCGCGATGTTGGTCTCGGGCGTGAAGAAGAAGCCGGCGGTAAACAGCAGGGCGATCGAGCCACCGGCGTACAGGATCATGTGCGCGAGCCCGTACGGCGGTTCCCTGTCGAGCAGCGGCTTCAGTCCGCGAACGGAGAGGGCAGCCCAGAGTCCGAATCCGAGGAGGAGACCGACCTGCCAGAGCTTCCCGACTTCGAGGTACTCCAGTCCCTCGTTGCCCACGAGCCACCACAGCGCGCCGTCGAGGTAGCCGTTCGCGCCAAGCCAGATGCCACCGAGACCGCCGACGGTGACGACGACGATCGCGCCGAGCAGGCCGTCGACGAGCGTGGACTGGTGTTTCGGCTCGTGACCGGTCAACAGCGGCGGCAGGAACAGCCCTGCGCCGAGCCACGTCGCGGCGATCCACAGGATACCGAGATCGATGTGCCACGTCTTTGCGATCGCGAAGGGGAGCAGTTGGAGGATGTGGACGCCGAATATCTCCTCGATTCCGAAGAACCCGGCCCGTTCGATGTAGAAGTGTGCGAGCAATCCGCCGAGCATGACCTGTGCCAGGAACAGTCCGGCGGCGACCGGCACGAACCGTAACGCGGATCGCTGGCTCGGGAACACGCTCACGTCGCCCGGTTCGGGGACCGACAGTCCCTCGGTCGATGGCTCGGGGAGTCGAACCGAGTTGTACAGCCAGATGCCGAATCCGGCACCCGCGACCAGCAGCACCATCGCGACGACGCTCCAGATCATCGCCGCGCCGGTGGCGTCGTTGCCGGCACCGGGCGCGTAAGGCCACTCGTTCGTGTAGGAGTGGTCACCGCCGGGACGATCCGTGTGGGAGAACCACGCCGTCCACAGCGCGAAGTCGGCGAACTGGCGCGCCTCGGATTCGCTTTCGATCATTCCCGCGGGCACACCACGCTCGTGGCTCCCGTCGTGGTAACGCTCGACGTACTCTTCGCGGATCTGCTCGTGAGCGTACAGTTCCGCCGCCGAGTACTCGATGTTGCCACCGTCGTACTGCTCGCTCATGTCGGCGCGGACGACCTCGTCGACCGCGGCCTGCTGTTCGGATTTGAGCGCGGTGTATTCGTCACCGTACCGTTCCTGTGCGTAGTAGGACTGCATGAACTCCGTCTTCAGGTCGAGCGCGTCGGCAGTGTAGTCCTCGCCGTAGTACGCGCCGTTCCCGAGAATCGACCCGTGGTTCATCAGCCCGTTGCGCTGGAAGGTCTTTTTCCCGTCTCTGATGTCTCCGTCGGTGACGATGGTCTGCCCGTCCGGTCCGACGACTCGATCGGGAATCGGTGGGGCTTCTTGATACGCGAACCACGCGCCACCGCCCATTACCACGAGATTGAACACGAAGGCCACCGCGATGACCTTCGCGATCGTCTTTCGCTGTAGCTCCATATTTCGACGTACCCATGTGAGTAGCAAAGTCGACGTGCCGAACATGTTCCTGCCATACGGACGGTTGTCGTTGCGTACCGGTGAGCGTCGCCACGGGGGAGACGCTCACCGGCACATCGCTACAACCGTCCGTATCACTCCCTGCTCGCTCGCCGCGAGCGGGGCCGCGGATCGGTCGGCGTCCCTACGTGGTCAGCGACAGGAAGGCAAACAGTGCGAGAATCGAGACGACGGTCGTCGCGAAGACGTTGACCGAGGCAAAGCCCTCGTCACCGCCCAGTTCCGCGGCGTAGACGTACGTCGACACTGCCGTCGGTGCGCCGAACATCACGACACCGGCGTTGCGCGTCAGCGGCTCCGTCCCCAGTCCCGTGAAGACGAGCCACGCGACCAGCGGCATCGCCAGCACTTTCAGGCCGACGACGACGCCGGTCCGGGAGAGGGGAATCTCGTGGCCCTGCGGGTCGAGCGAGCCACCGACCGCGAGCAACGCCACCGGCAGCGCGAGCGTCGCGAGCCACCCGAGTCCGGTGTCGGCAGCCGCCGGAATCCCTTGCTCCACTGTCGCGAAGCCAAGCCCGACGGCCAGCGTCAGCAAGATCGGATTCGTCGCGAGGCTCCGTAGCTCGCCCGCCAGATTCGCTTCGGTGTCGTTCAGTCGCACCAGCACGAGGATCGTCGCCGGGATCTGGACGAGCGCGCCGAGTCCGAGGATGACGCTCGCGGTCCCTGCGGCGGTCGACCCCAGCGTCGCCGCGACCACCGGCAGGCCGAAGTAACCGAAGTTACCGTGGTACGACTGGATGACGGCGACGCTGCGGACCTCGTCGGGACCGTCCCGGTTCGCCAGCCACGCGAGCGCCAGTAGCGTCCCCAGCACGAGGACTAGCCCGACGACCAGTTCGACCGAGAGCAGTTCTCCCAGTCGTTTGTCGTACGTCGAACGGAACACGAGCGCCGGCAGGAGGACGTAGAACGCGAACTGTCCCAGCCGTTCGTTGCGGTGGTCGGTCAGCACGCCGAGTCGGCGGCCCACCAGTCCTGCCCCCACGAGCGCGAGCATGTATCCGAATCGGCCCACCAGCCCGAGGTCGGTCCCCGCTGCGATCCGCGCCAGCAGCTCCATATCGTCACCAGCCGATCAGTACGTTTCACTCTTTATTTTCGGGTGTTGTTCCTCGGCGACCGGCATCGTGAGCGGTCCCACGTTCGTCCAGCCCGGAACGCAAGAGTGAGGGCGATGCCACCGTCACTCGCTCGCATGGACTACTCCGTCTACCTCGTCACGGGTGCGAGCCAGTCGGCGGGCCGGACGACCCCGGAGATCGTCGCGGCGGCCGTCGAGGGCGGCGTCGGCCTCGTCCAGTTGCGCGACAAAGACCGGCCGGTCCGCGAACGGCTCGAAGTGGGTCGCGAACTCCGCGAGCAGACTCGCGCGGCCGGTGTCCCGCTACTGGTCAACGACCGGATCGACCTCGCACAGGCTATCGACGCCGACGGCGTCCATCTCGGTGACGACGACCTCCCGATCGACGTGGCCCGTGACCTGCTGGGACCGGACGCAATCGTCGGTCGTTCGGCGTCGTTCGTCGCGGACGCCCGCGCCGCCGAACGGGCCGGTGCGGACTATCTGGGCGTCGGCGCAGTGTACGGGACCGGGAGCAAGGACGACATCGACGACGAGGAGTACGCCGTCGGTCCCGAGCGTGTCGCCGCCATCGCCGACGCCGTCTCGATTCCCGTCGTCGGCATCGGCGGCATCACGGCCGACAACGCCGGCCCGGTGATCGAGGCAGGGGCTGACGGCGTGGCGGTCATCTCCGCGATCACGGCGGCCGACGACCCGGCCGCGGCGACCCGGCGGCTGGACGAGGTCGTCGACAGCGTGCGAGGGTGACGAAGCGACCGGTCGCTGGCGTCCGTAACGTTCATCACTCTTCTTTCAGATAAGATACACAATGTTCGATACCCCGCTCGGCACCCGGTCCCAGCGTCGCTGTCTGGCGACCGTGTGTCTGGTCCTCGTCGTCTGTTTGCCGTCCCTCGCCGGGGTGGTCGGCGCTACCCACCCGACCGGCACGACCGCAGAAACTGCGACGACGCTCGATACCGCGTGTTCGTCCGGGGCTGGCCCAGCCATCGACACCAGTGCTGGCGCGTCGCTTCGCCGTCCCGTTCCGAACGAATCGCGTGACCTGACCGTTGCGATCGGTGACGTGGCGGTCGTCCCGCTGTCGGTCCCCGACGGGCAAGCGACGACTGTCGCCGTCGGGAATGCCAGTCGCGGTGGTGCTCGCCTCGCCGTCGACGACGACGGTGACGGGACCGTCACACTGCTGATCAACACTTATCTCGCTGCCGACAGCGAGCGTCTCGACGGAACGTTCCGGGTCCGCGGTGGCGATACTGTGACCGTCACCGAACCGCTGAACACGACGCTATCGCGGGGCACCCATCCCGTGGTTGCCCTCCAGAACGGTGTCACCTTCGACCGCGAATCGCTCACCGTCGAAGGCGCTTCGGTCGGAAAGGCAACGGTCTACCGTGGTCTCCCGCAGGTGTACAACGCCACCAACGCCAGCGACCTCCGTGCTGCCATGCGGTCGGGACGCATCCAGCCTGCCACGGGGTCACCGCCACAGATCATCGAGGGCGAGACTGGCATCCTCGAGATCGACGCGCCCAGTCTTCTCGGGATGCTGGCGACACAGCAGTGGAATTTGACGGAGCAAGAGTTTTACGACGAACTCATCGAGTACGATGAGCCAGAACGAATCGATATCGAAGGACCTTGCGGCGGGATCCGTCTCCCCAAAGCACTTGCGGACGGTCACGCCCGGGTGGTTCTCGATTTCCGCGAGGGTGTCGCGTATCTCCTGCTCGAATCAGATGCCGTCGTCGACTACCGCGGTCAGTCGTTGTTAGCCGAGATCTACCCGGATAGCCCACTGGTCGACCGGGACGACGAACTGGAACGCTGGACGGATTTCGGGATCACCGACAGTCAGCCCCGGCTTTGGCGGACCGACTCGCACACGATCCGGCTCCCGAACGAGTCGTCGGTCGGTTTCGGTAGCGATACGGACCTGTTACCAGGGTCACGGATCACGGTCACACTCAAGCGGGGCGACGAGTGGGACGCGCCGACTGTGGCACGGACCACCACCACGGTCGACGAGCGGCAAACGTTCTCCGTTGCCTACGACCTCTCGAACGCGTCGGGTAAGCAGCTCTACTCCGTGGAAACGAGCGGTGTACACCCGACACCCCCTAGGATGGCGACACAGACCTCCACAGCGACGACGACACCGACCCCGACGCTCACGACTACCGCGACACAGACCGCCAGTCGAACACCCACGCCACGACAGACACCGACAGCACGAACGCCCACGCCTACGGACCGTCCGTCTCGCCAGTCGACCGACCGTGTGCAGTCCGAGACATCGTCGACCGGTCCCGAGTCGGAGACTGTCTCCCGGTCCGGGCGGACGATGCAAACGACAGACACCCCACGAACGACCGCCGACGGGCCGGGACTGGACATGCGCTCGGCACTCGTCGCTGCCGTCGCCATCGCAGTCTTGCTCGTCAGTCGACGGTGACCGGGGGCCGCTACGCGACACTGTGGCGCACAAGCACGGCTGTAGACCGTCTGTCGCCGGACCCACACCGTCGACCGTGACAGAGACCGACGCCGTTTTAGGCCCTGACTGGATAGTCAGTCGAACATGTCCACGGACGAGCAAACACCGTTCGATCGCTACCGGCAACGGATCGACCGGCCGCTGTGGCGGTTGTTCGACGAGTACGGTACGTCGCGGACTCGCTGGCTGGTGGTCGGACTTCTGGCGAACCTGATCGCACAGGCGGCGTCACTGTTCCCGCCGGTCGTGCTCGGGACGGCCATCGACGCGCTCTTCGCGGGCACGAGTGACTACGAACTCCTGTTGGTGCCACAGTCGCTCGTCCCGCCCGGCGAGGTCGGTCAGTTCTGGTTCTCGGCCACGTTGATCGCCGGCTCTTTCGTCGCGACGGCACTGTTTACGTGGATCTACGGCGTCTCTGCGAACTTCTTCGCCCACGGCGTGATGCACTCCGTGCGATCCGATAGCTTCGAGAAGATGCTGCGGCTGGACGCCGCCTTCTTCGACGACAAGCAGACTGGCGAGGTGATGTCGATCCTCAGCAACGACTCCGGCAACCTCGAACTGTTCCTCGACAACGCACTGATGAACGGCGTGCGCCTGATCGTGATGGTGCTCGGTATCGCAGCGATCCTCTTTGCCCTGAACTGGCAACTCGCATTGGTGACGCTGGTCGCCATCCCCGTGATCGTCGGCTTCACGATCTGGTTCATGCGCGTGATCGAACCTCGCTACGAGGCCCGCCAGTCCGCGATGGCCGACTTCAACACCCGCATCGAGAACGGGATCACCGGCGTCATCCTCGCGAAGGCGACCGGTAGCGAGGCGTACGAGACCGAGCGGGTCCGTAACGCCTCCCACGGCGTCTTCGCCACGACGATGGACGTACTCAAACTCTCCTACTTCTACCGACCGGGGATGGAGTTGCTCGCGGGGCTGTCCTTCGCCGCGACGTTCGTCGTCGGTGGCTACTGGATCCTCTTCGACGCGCCCGGTCCGCTCTACGGCGAACTCCGGCTCGGGACCTTCGTCACCTTCGTGTTCATGACCCAGCGCTTCGTCGCGCCCCTGGCCGAGGTGTCGAACATCGTCGATCAGGTCCAGAACGCCAAGGTCTCGGCGTCGCGCGTGTTTGGCCTCGCGGACATTCCCGTGCGGATCACGGACGCCGAGGACGCAAAGCGCCTCGACGACCCCGAGGGCCACGTCACCTACGAGGACGTGTGCTTCGAGTACCCCGACCTGTTGACCGGCGATCACGGTCCGGCCGTCGAGGACGGGACCGAGACCGACGGCGGCGTCGCTGCGTTCGACGAACCGGGCCCGGACGAGGAGGACGACTACGTCATCGAGAACGTCTCCTTCGAGGCCGAACCGGGCGAGACGGTCGCCTTCGTCGGCTCGACCGGCGCGGGCAAGTCGACGCTGTGCCGACTGTTACTGCGACTCTACGACGTGGACGAGGGTCGCATCGACGTCGACGGCGTCGACATCACCGACCTCGAACTCGCGAGCCTGCGCCAGCACGTCGGCTACGTCAGTCAGGAGGCGTTCCTCTTCGACGGCACCATCGGCGAGAACATCCGCTACGGGCGCTTCGAGGAGTCAGAGGAGGCGGTCCGCGAGGCCGCCACGGCCGCGGAGGCCCACGAGTTCATCCAGAGCCTCCCCGACGGCTACGACACCCGCGTCGGGGAACGGGGCGTCAAGCTCTCTGGCGGCCAGCGCCAGCGCATCGCCATCGCCCGCGTCGTCCTGCAGGACCCCGAAATCCTCATCCTCGACGAGGCCACCAGCGACGTGGACACCGACACCGAGCAGCGGATTCAGGCGAGTCTCGACGCACTGACCGAAGACAGGACGACCTTCGTCGTCGCCCACCGCCTCTCGACGGTGATCGGAGCCGATCAGATCCTCGTCCTCGAAGACGGCGAAGTGGTCGAGCGCGGCGACCACGACGATCTGCGCCAGCGAAACGGCCGCTACGCGGAACTGTGGGGCGCACAGACCGGCGGTCACTGACCGCTGCCGACGCTCGGCGTGTCGTCGGTTCCGCGCGCTGTCCATCGCTGTCGCTGGCTCACTGGATAGAAATATCACTTGTGCACGCCCGACCGGGCGGCTAGATCACTGAATGTGGCCTTCGTCGCGCAGCTGGTCCGCGTCCTGACTGGTGTAGCGCCACTCGATGTTGGCCTTCTCGTCCTGCCAGTCCCACGGTTCCACGAGGACGACGTCGTCCGTCTCGATCCAGGTTCGGAACTTCATGCGGCCGGGGATTCGCCCCATTCGCTCTTTGCCGTCTTCGCACTGCACGCGCACGTGGTTGCCGCCGTTGTGTTCTGTCACTACGGCGAACAGCTCGTCGTCGTTGGGCATTCGAAGGTTTCGACGCCCGGAATTCTCGCTCACAACATAAAGACGTGCCCGAGACGGATAACTATTCGGCGAGACGAGGTAGCGCGTCACATGGATGCCGACTCGGATCGAGCGACGGAGCAGCGACTCACTCGTTAGGCATCTCTTTTTCCCTGTCTGGCACGTCTAGGAGAGACGATGACAGCCCGCTGGACAGAACACGAGATGCCGTCACTCGACGGGAAGACCGTCGTCGTCACCGGTGCGAACAGTGGTCTCGGCTACGAAGGGACGCGCGCGTTCGCGGCGAAGGGGGCGACGGTCGTGATGGCCTGTCGCTCGACCGACCGTGGGGACAGCGCGGCCACGGAGATCCGCCGGCAGGTCCCCGACGCCGATCTGGACGTGAAACAGTGTGATCTGGGGGACCTCTCGTCGGTCGACGCCTTCGCCGAGTCGTTTACGTCTGACTACGACGACTTACACGTCCTCTGTAACAACGCCGGGGTGATGGCGCTACCCCGCGGCGAGACCACCGATGGCTTCGAACAGCAGTTCGGCATCAATCATCTGGGTCACTTCGCGCTGACGGGCCACCTGCTGGAGACGCTCGCCACCACAGACGGCGCGCGCGTCGTCACCCAGTCCAGCGGTGCCCACGAACAGGGCCAGATCGACTTCGACGACCTCCACCACGAGCAGTCATACGGAAAGTGGGAAGCCTACTCACAGAGCAAGCTCGCCAACGTCCTCTTTGGCTACGAACTCGACCGCCGGGCCAACGAAACGGGACTGGACCTGACGAGCGTGGTCTGTCACCCCGGCTACGCCGACACGGACCTCCAGCGCCGGGCCGGTGAGGCCGGCGGTGGCGTGGTCGGCGCGGCGATAATGGAAGTCGCTAACGCCGTCCTCGCCCAGTCACAGGAGCAGGGGACGCTGCCGATGCTGTACGCGGCGACCCATCCCGGCATCGACGGCGGCGAGTACGTCGGTCCCGGCGGGTTCATGAACATGCGAGGTGCACCGGGCGTACAGGACTCCAGCGCTCGCTCGTACAACCGTGCGACCGCAAAGCGCCTCTGGGACGTGTCCGAGGAACTGACCGGCGTCGAGTACGCCTTCGAGCTGCCGGTCGCGGCGGACTGACCACACAAGAGCTTTATCCGCCACCGTTTTGACTGGATCCATGTCCCCGACTCGCCGTGACGTCCTCACGTCACTCGCTGGCGGCGTCGCTGTGGTCGCTGGCTGTACCACACCATCGGTCGATCGGTCGGCCGACACCCCCGCAGATCCGTCATCCACGACGCCGACTGCGACCGCCTCGTCTGACACCATTGTTTCTCCGGCCGCCGATCTGGTCGTCTTGCCTGTCCATCTGTCAACCGTCCCGGACGATGCCTCGGTTGCGGTCAGGGCTCGTCTCGCGGCAGATATCGAGGCTGCCGCTGCGGGAGACGACCCCGAGACCCGTCTGGGAACGATCTCGGATCTCGATTGTCTCGCCTACGACGGCACGAGCTACGCCGTGGCGCGATCCTACGCAGATGGCGGGTACATGACCCGGTACGATATCGAGCAGGTCGACGAAGCGGGTGATCGTGAGATCGTCGCCGTCGCCGATCTCTCTGCGGACCGCCGTGAGAAGGTGGGCCGACTCATCGAGGACGGGGGAACGTACACGTACGATTCACAGAACGGGGGCTTTCAGCCGAGAGCAGCCCTCTACCGGTACGAGGGCGAACTGTATGCGTTCGAGAGTACGGTACACGCCGATCATCCGACGGTCGTGCAGTTCTCCCTCGAACCGGTCGATGATCGAGCCTGTCCCACTGTCGACCGATTGAGCGATCGAGCGAGCGCTGACTTCGAACACATCTTCGAGAGCGACGCCACCGACTTCCCGGTCGCGGTCCCCGAACGACACCGCGAGGAAGTCCGCCAGTTCGACTATCTCGTTACATTCGACCGCGTCTTCGCCGTCAGAACTCGCCGGTGACGATATCGGCGACACGCTGTCGGTCGAACAGTTGGTCGTCGACGCCGTAGACCTGACGGGCCGCCCGTTCGGTGACGACGAGGTTCGTGATCGGCCCCTGATACAGCGGACCCCCCTGGTGGACGTTGCCGTTTTCGACGGCCGCCAACTGGCTGCCGACGTCGTGGTTCTCCATGTAGGAGACGACCGTGTTCTGGAACTCCTCGGTGGTCTTGCCTTCCTGGCCCCGGAACATGACGTACTCGGGGTCGATCTTCAGCAGCGTCTCGAAGTCGATGCGGCCCCGCGTTTCGTGGAAGTCCTGCACGTCGGTCTCGGCCAGCGCGTCCCGCACCCCGAGGTCGCGCCACTGCTTGAAGCTCGTTCCCTGGCTGATCAGGTACGGGGAGAACTCCGTGGGCTCGTCGCCCGCCGCCCACATGATCGCGACCGCCGGGCGCTCGTCCTCCGCGGGGACGATGTCGTCGAGGTTCGTCTGGAACTCGTCGTGGAGCGCGGCGAAGGCCTCGTAGCGCTCGGTCTGCTGGAAGACCTGTGCGAGCTTCTCGAAGGCCTCGTACAGCGTGTAGTACTGGTAGCTGTCGTGCCAGGTGTAGCCCCCCGAGAAGATGCTGTTACCGAAGAACGGGGCCACACGTTCGCTGACTTCGTCCACGTCGGCCTGTTTCCAGCCGTTGAAGCGATTCATCAGGAAGTTCGGGTCGATCACGTGCACGTCGCCGTCGAGTGCGTAGAACCGCTCCTTGCTGACGCCGTCCTGATACAGCGACACCATGTCGCTCTTGTCGACGCTGACGCCGGGTATCTCGTCGTAGTACTGGGTGTGGTAGCGGCCGGTGAGCCAGACGCCTTTCGGTGGTTCCTGTCCCAGTGCGATCCCCATGTCGGCCCAGCTTCCGTTGTTGGCGACCCACGTCTCCGGGACGCTGTCGAACTCGACAGTACCGACCGGTTCCATCGAGACGGAGTAGCTGCCGTCGGTGTCCGTCTCCGTGGTCTCGTCGGTCGTCGACGCCGTCGTCTCGGTGGCTGTCTCGGCGTCCGTCGCGGTCGCGGTGTCCGTGCCCGCGCTCGTCGCGGTCGACTCGCGCTCACCCGAACTGTCGCTCGTGGATTCGGTACAGCCCGCAAGCGCCAGTGTTCCGAGTGTCACGCCTGTCTTCAGCACGGTCCGTCGTGTGCGGTTCGAATCGTCGCTCATCAGATTTTAGGCCTGCCTAAAAATAGTAAAACCTTCCGAATCGAACCGATTAGCAGCCGGCCAGTCACTCCGAGAGCGCCCGTTTCGGGAGGATCTGTAGTTCCGGCTCGTACTCGACGCGGGCCTCGACGCCGAACACGTCGGCGAGCAGCTGCTCGGTGACGACGGTCTCGGGCGGTCCCCAGTCGTACAGTTCACCGTCGCGCATCGCGACGAGGTTGTCGGCAAAGCGGGCGGCCTGTGCGATGTCGTGGAGGACGACGGCGACGGTCACGTCCGCGCGTTCGTTCAGTTGCCGGACCGTCTCAAGGACGCGGAACTGGTGGTGCAAGTCGAGGAACGTCGTCGGCTCGTCCAGCAGCAGCACGTCGGTGTCCTGTGCCAGCACCATCGCGATCCACGCGAGCTGTTTCTGGCCGCCCGAGAGTTGCCCGAGTTCGGCGTCACGCAGGTGATCGACGCCGGCCATCTCGATGGCGTCGTCGACGGCCGCGTGGTCCTCTGGCCCGACGCTCTCGAAGAAGCCACGGTGTGGGTAGCGCCCGTGGTAGACCAGATCCTCGACCGTGATCGATCCCGGCGACTCGTTTTCCTGTGAGAGGACGCCGAGTTCGCGAGCCAGTTCCGCCTGCTCGAACGACTGTACGTCCTCGCCGTGGAGTCGGATGGTCCCGGACTCGGGTTCGAGGTGGTTCGACAGCGACTTCAGCAGCGTCGACTTCCCGCTGCCGTTGGGACCGACCAGCGCCGTCACCTCCCCCTCGGGCACGTCGAGGCGGGCACACTCGACGACGGACTCCTCGCTGGTCGGGTAGCGCAGGTCCAGTTCCTCGGCGACGATGGCGCTCTCGATTCGCCTGCCGTCCTCGTCGGTCAATCGCTCCCTGACGGGATTGGTCTCGTCTCGCTCCAGTTCGTTCGCTTCGGCCATCTCAGATCTCCCCCATCTGCTGTTGTCTGCGCATCAGATAGAGGAAGTACGGCCCACCGATCAGCCCCGTGACGACGCCGACGGGCACCTGAATCGGACTCAGCGCGAGCCGTGCGCCCACGTCGGCGACGACCATCAGCGCCGGGCCGGCGAAGATCGAGCCGAGCATCAGTCGGCGGTAGTCGCCGCCGACGACGTTCCTGACGACGTGGGGGACGATGAGGCCGACGAAGCCGACGATGCCGGCGACGGCGATGGCCGTACTCGCCGCGAGGATCGCCACCCCGGAGAGGAGAAAGCGCACGCGCTCGACGCGCATCCCGAGCGACTGGGCCGTGCGCTCACCGAGCAGGAGGACGTTCAGCTGGCGCGCACCCAGCAAGGCCAGCACGATGGCGACCCCTGCCGGCAGGATCGACAGCCGGACCTGTTCCCAGTCGGTGCCGGTCAGTGAGCCGGTGGTCCAGGCGATGGCCGACTGGACCACGCCCAGATCATCCGCGAAGAAGAACACGCCGGTCTGCAAGGACTGGAAGACGGTGCCGACGATGACGCCAGCGAGGACGAGGCGGACGGGACTCGTCCCACCCTTCCACGCGATGGCGTAGACGAGCGCAAAGGCGATCGTCCCACCGGCGGCGGCGATCAGTGGCAGGAAGGGTGCGAGACCGCTGAACACCACCAGCGTCAGCAGGACGGCCAGCCCGGCCCCGGAACTGACCCCGAGGATGTAGGGGCTGGCGAGTTCGTTGCGCGTCACGGCCTGAAAGATCGCACCGGAGACACCGAGCGTCGCGCCCGCGAGGATGGCGACGAACACGCGGGGCAGGCGGATGTTCCAGACGATCAGCGACACGTTGTCCATCTCGGGCAGCTCCCCGCCCAGCAAGAAGGCGTTCCAGACGGCGGGATCGAGCACGATGTCGGGGTCGACGACTGCCGACCATGCTTGCGCGATGGTCATCGAATACGTGCCAAAGCTCACCTGTATCAGGCCCGCGACGACGACGATCGCCGTACTCGCCAGACAGAAGGCGACGAGGCGACCCGTGGCCCAGCTTCGCTGGTGTCGCTGCTCTGTGGGCGATTCCGTTGGATGCGTTCCGGCCATTCTAGATTTAGGTATCCCTAATACTGGTGTTATTCCTTTCGATTCTTTGGCAGCCCTAAATCGGAACGGATTTATGGGTTTAGGCGGGCCAAAAACACATGGGCAACGATCCACCGTCGACTCGGCGTCGGTTCATCGCCGCCAGCGGCAGTGTACTGGGCGCGACAATCGCGGGCTGTACCGAATCGACCGACGAATCGGCGGGCACCACGGACGCTGCGACGGCGACAGACACCGGCGACGAGTCGCCGACAGAGACGAACGCAGCACTGACCGAGACGACGGAGGCCGGTCCCTACTCGGTCGACCTCTCGCCGGTCGGCACCGTTTCGTTCGACAGCGTCCCCGAGACCGTCTTTACTGTCTATCCGCAGTATCTCGACATGGCCGTCGCGCTGGGCCACGGCGAGGCGGTCAACGCCGTCTACGTCCCGGAGATGTCGGGGACGACGATGAACCACTACTACGAACACCTCGACGGCGTCTCGGTCGAGTGGGAGGGGCTGGTCGACCCGCTCAGCGACGGTCTCTCCAAAGAGCAACTGTACGCTCACGACAGCGACGTGCATCTGGTCGATCCGGCGTGGGTCTCGACACAGGACGGCTGGGACCGGACCGACATCGACGAGGTCGCCACGCAACTGGGACCGTGGTTCGGCAACTTCTACAGCGGTACAAACGGTCAGCCCCCGGAGGGCTACGACGACTACCAGTACTACGACCTCTGGGAACTGTTCGGCGCGGTCGCCGACGTGTTTCAGGAACGCGAACGCTACGAGGCACTTGCCGCGGTCCACAGTGATCTCGTCGAGACGATCCAGTCTCAGCTCCCGCCCAGAGAGGACCGCCCGACAGTGGTCCGGGCGACGCTCTCCGGTGACGGCAGCACCTTCTGGACCTATCACCTGAACAAGCCGGGCTACTGGCTGGCCGACACGCGCCCGCTGGGGGCCACCGACGCCTTCGCCGAGGAGGACTGGGGCGGTCTCTGGGGCACCGTCGACTACGAGACGATGCTGGAAGCCGACCCCGACGTGATCCTCCACCTGTGGGGGATGACGCCCAACTACAGCATGGCCGACACCCGTGAGATGCTCGCAACGGACAACGCCGGCCAGCGCCTCTCGGCGGTCGAGAACGACCGCGTCTACCCCGCGGGGATGCGCTATCAGGGACCGATCATGAACCTCTTCCAGATCGAGATGGGTGCCAAGCAACTGTACCCCGAAATCTTCGGCGCGTGGCCCGACTACGAGGACGGCGACCACTACCCCGAGATTCCCGAGGACGAACGACTCTTCGACCGCCAGCGCGTCGCCGAGATCGTCACGCAGTAGGATGTCGTTCGCGCCCGCTCCGTGTACCGACGGCCCGTCGTTGTCGACGCTCCGCCGCCAGATCGACGCACTCGCCGATTCTGGGGGCCGCTATCGGATCGTGTGCTCGACGGCCGGCCTCAGTCCGGTGCCGGTCGATGGCCTGCGGTTCCCGGACCGGCCGACGGCCGCCGTCGCCGCCGCCCTCGCGAGCGAGTATCGGGCGCTGTTGCGCGAACGCGACCGGCGAGCACCGCGGTATCACTTGCTCGTCGACGAGGCAACGCCACACCTGTCGACCGACTCCCGCGACGGCGTGTCCGATGAGGCTATAGGGAATGGAGGCGCTCAGGCGAACACATGACCGACCACTACGACGTGATCGTCGTCGGCGGCGGCGTCGCGGGCCTGTCGGCCAGCGTCTTCACCGCCCGGGCCGACCTCGACACGCTCGTCCTCGATGCGGGCGGGTCGATCCTCCGGCGCAACGCCCATCTGGAGAACTTCCCCGGCTTCCCGGTGGGGATCAACGCCCGACAGTTGCTCGACTTGCTCGGGGAGCAAAGCGAGCGTGCCGGTGCCACCCGTCGGCTGGCGACCGTCGACGCGGTTGAGCAGCGTGTGGAGGCCGACGGCTTCGCCGTCGACACCGAGGCCGGCGAGCGCTACACGGCCGACTACGTGATCGCGGCGACGAAGAACGAAAACGGCTATCTCGCCGAGATCGACGGTGTCGGCCTGCTCGACCGGGGCAAGACCTACGTCGACGTGGACGAGCGCGGTCGCACCGGCGTCGACGGTCTCTATGCCGCCGGTCGACTCGCCGAAAAACCCCATCAGGCAGCGGTCTGTGCGGGCCACGGGGCCGAGGTCGCCGTGACGCTACTGGAGGACAACGACCGACCGTTCTATCACGACTGGGTCGTCCCCGAGGGCTACTTCACCGATCGCGGCCGGGACCTCCCGCCGGGCTGTGAGGAGATCGACGACGAAGAGCGCCGCCGACGGGACGAGGAGAGCCGCGAGGTCCTGCGGGACGCACTCGCCGACCCCCATCCCGATCCACAGGAGACCCACCCGAGTCTCGTCGAGGAGTAGCTTATACTGCCGGCTGTAACTTCGTGAAGATCTTCGCCACCTCGGGGTGGCGAAATCGTTCACAGATTTACAGCCGGTAGTATTACCCCTCGTCTCATACGGTTTATTGTCGTTGCGTCCCGGTGCTCGTCGCCACGGGGGAGACGATCACCGGTACATCGCTACAATAATCCGTATCACTCTCCGATCCGGTCGCGCCAGCGCTGCTGGAGACGACGCTCGCTGACGTGGCTCTGTCCGTCGGCCAGATCCGTTCTGATGGCTCGCTCGAAGTCCGTCACGTCCGCGACGAACTCCGTCCGGGCGTCGTCGACGAGTTCGTAGGTCCACATGTCGCTGACGAACCCGGCCGGCAGTATCTCGTCTCTGATCGCCGCGGCGTGCTCGTCGTGCCCCGCGTCCGCGAGCAGTTTCCGGGCGGCCTCGAAGTGGTCCATTCCGTGACCGATGCTGTGGTGACAGGCGAGTAGCGACCCGTAGCCGCGATAGACGTGCTCGACGCCCAGCTGGAGGCGGTGGAGCGCTTCCAGTTCGGTGTCCGTGAGATCCGCTCGATCGTCAAGTCGTGGCATATGATCACGTACGTCGTGGACGGGGGAAACTGTGTCGGCCTGTGACACACACCGCCGTCGCTGATTCCGTGTGGCTCCCATCACGGTCTCCGTCACACGAACGCCAGACGGTCGTCTGACGAGACTATTTATCACTCCCGTCCGTCGATTCTCACCCGATGGACGAGGCGTATCTCGATCTAGAATCTGTCGAACTCGAACTCGACGAGGAGTTGCTCGAAGCGATCGACGAGAAAGCGTTCGCCCAGCACCGTGACAACCGCGAGGCGGCGATCCGGGACCTGCTCGACGAGTGGCTCAAGACGCGCGAGGACTGATCGTTCGCCCAGGTTTAGGCGATACGAAAAAATATAAGAATATTGAAAAGTTTGAAGTAGCTGGGTAACCCAGTATCGGGTATGAGTCAGCAAGGGAAGACGCTGAAGGAAGCCGGTAGTGTCGAAGCCAGCGATGCGCTCCGCCTCGAACAGGAGAAGGTCGAGCAGATCGTCGACGCACTCAACACCGATCTGGCGGACGTATACGTCCTCTACCACCAGGTCCGAAAGCACCACTGGAACGTCGAGGGCGCGGAGTTCCGTGACCTGCACCTGTTCCTCGGTGACGCCGCCGAAGAACTCGAAGAGGCCGCCGACGACCTCGCAGAGCGCGTCCAGGCTCTCGGTGGCGTGCCCCACGCCAGCATGGCGACGCTTGAGTCCGAGGCGACGGTCGAACCGGAGGACGAGCACGTCTACGACATCCGTACCTCGCTCGCCAACGACATGGAGCTGTACGGCGACGTGATCGAGACCGCGCGCAGTCACATCGAACTCACCGAAGGACTGGGCGACCACGCGAGCGCCCAGATGCTGCGCGAACAGCTCCTCGAACTCGAAGATCAGGCCCACCACATCGAACACTACCTCGAGGACGACACGCTCGTCACCGAGGCCGCGATGGAGTAGGGCCGCCGACACCCTCGGGCAACCGACCACACTTTTTTAGGCAAGGCTAAATTATGATCGGTAGCGACAGCGATCCAGATTCGACTGGCGTGGCTCCCGGCCGAGACCCGAAGCTTTACTTTTAGGCCGACCTAAATCAACGGTATGTCGACGACGACTGCACCCGACGACCGCCCGAGCGCGGGCGAGCAGGTGTCCGAACGCCCCCAGATCGACGTGTGTGAGACCTGTCCCGGGACACACACCTTCATCGAATCCGACAACACCGACGGCTGGATCGCGACGGACCTCGTCGTGTCGGTCCATCGCTGACGTTCAGATGGAACGCGTCTCGCAGTATCTGCTCGTCGTCTACATCCACGAACGGGAGGGTGGGCCACCGATCGCATCGGGGACGGTGGCCCGGGCGCTCGATCGATCGCCGTCGGCCACGACGGAGATGCTCCAGCGACTCGCCGCCGACGACCTCCTCGTGTACGAACCGTACGAGGGCGTCGAACTGACCGAGCAGGGTCGTGACCGTGCGAGTGACCTCTACGAGACCTACCGGACGCTCTCGACGTTCTTCGAACAGATCCTCGACCTCGACGATCCCGACCGGGAGGCGCGCGAACTGGCCGACACCGTCAGTCCGATCGTCGCCGAGCGCCTCGACGATTTGCTGCTGGGCAGGGACGACGCCAGACTGCACGCACAGCGCAGTTAGCTGTCGTCGTCCGCCGCCTCGTCGTCCGTCTGTACGCTCTCTGTCTCGGTCTCCTCGGTGTCGGTCGTCTCGGCGAACTCGACTTCGGCTTCGATCTCGATCTCGATGCCGTCGCCCTCCAGCGTTGCCTCGTACTCTGTCGCGTCCTCGATTTCGGTTTCGAGTTCTGCGGTGTCCAGTTCCACTTCGACCTCGACCTCGACGGAGACATCGTCGTCGTCCATACGGGACCCTCCGTCCTGCTGTCACTACTGCCTTGGGGCAGCGGCGGTATCGGCAGCTACTTTAGGCAAGCCAAATTAAATGATCTCGATGAGTAACCCCCTTCGCGTGACCGTCGAGGACGGCGACGAGACCGAGACGGCGCTGGTCTCGGATGGCTCGGGCAGCGTCTCGGCCGGCGACGCGACGATCTCCTTCAGCGTGAGCGGGCACGACGGTGCGCCAGCGGCCGGCGACGCCGAGGCCGACGACGCTGAGGCCGATCCGACCCGGATCGTCGACCTCGATGCGGTCCCGACGGACTCGACGATCCGTTTCGAGGCGCGGGGTGACGAGTACGGTGCCGACTGCATCCTCCGGCGGATCGACGATGCCGTCGTCGCGTGGCGAAATTCCTGTCCACACGAACCGGAGGTGCCGCTGGACCGCGGTTCGGGTGCGATCGTCCGGGGCGACGATCTGGTCTGTCACAAGCACGGCGCGCAGTTTTCGGGCGGCGAGGGCGTCTGTACCTACGGGCCGTGTGCCGGCGACGTACTGGATTCGATCGCCGTGACGGTCCGCGAGGGGGGCGTCTACCTCACTGACGAGCGATTCGAGGCGGCGCGGCTTTTCGGTCGGTAGGGCGAGCGCGGCCCCGCTCACGCGACGGCCGACGAGAGCACTTTTGCCGCGGTCAACACGGGGTCCCACACCGGCGAGAACGGGGGCGCGTAGGCCAGATCGGCGCGTTCGAGTTCGGCGACGGTCGCGTCCTGTTCGAGCGCCATCGCGAGGATGTCGATGCGGATGGCCGCCCGATCCGTCCCGACGATGGTCCCGCCCAGCAAGCGACCGCTCTCGCGATCCGCCACCAGCGTCACGGTCGTCTCGGCCGCGCCGGGGTAGTAGCCCGAGCGCGATCCGGCGGTGATGGTCTCGCTGACCGGGTCGAAGCCCGCGTCTCTCGCTTCCTCGTGGTCGACGATGCCCGTCCGTCCACACTCCTGTTCGAAGGCCTTGACGACGGCCGTGCCAGCCACGTCGCCCACGGGCGTCGGGTCGCCGGCCACGGTCGTCCCGATGGCCCGTCCCGCCCGGTTTGCGGTCAGTCCCAGCGGCACCCAGTCCTGTTCGCCGGTGACGGCGTGGGCCATCGTGGCACAGTCACCTGCCGCGTAGACGCTCTCGACGTTCGTCCGGCCGTAGTCGTCGACCGCGACCGCGTCGGCGACACCGGTCTCGATCGGCGTGTCGTCGAGAAAGCCCGTGTTCGGTCGGATCCCGATCCCGACCAGTGCCATATCCAGATTCAGGGCTGCGCCACTCGAACAGAGCAGTCGCTCGACGCGGTCGTCCCCCGCCAGCCGTGCGACTTCCTCGCCGAGGTGGAGGGCGACGCCCTGTGATCGGAGTTCCTCCTCGACGACCTCGGCGACGGCCGCACCGAACGGCGCGAGGACGTGCTCGCCCCGCTGGAACAGGTGCACGTCCAGTCCGTTCGTGCTGAACGCCTCTGCCATCTCGATGCCGACGTAGCCCCCGCCGACGATGGCGACAGTCTCGGGCGACTCCATCGCAGCGTATCGCTCGACCAGTTCCCGGTCGACGAACGCCTCGCCGCCGATGTCCGCGAGCGCGTCGGTCGCGGGGTCGAGCAGGTGCGCGCGCACCGCCGCGGCCGAGTCAAGCCCGTGGATGGTGTGGACGCCGTCGCGGTGGCTCCCCTCGATTGGATCGGTCACCGCGTGGGCACCGGTTCCGATCAGGAGGTCGCCGTAGGACTGTTCGATCCGCTCGCCGTCGTCGGTCTCGACGGTCACCACCTGTGCGTCGGTGTCGATGGCGACGACCTCGTGGCCCCGCCGCAAGTCGATCCCTCGCTCAGCGATTTCGGCGGGCGACAGCGACAGGAGGTCGTCGAGGCGGTCGACCTCGCCCTTGACGAAGTAGGGCATCCCACAGTGGGAGTAGGAAACCCACGATCCCTTCTCGAAGACGATCACGTCCCTGTCGGGGTCCTCGCGCTTGCACTTGCTGGCGGCGCTCAGGCCGGCGGCGTCTCCACCGATCGCGACGAACGGAGCAGGCATGCCGCTGGCTTCGACGGCCTCCCCCTTAGGACCGCGGTGAGTGCGAGGAAACCACACACCCCGCGACCGCGACTCGATTCACCGGTCGGAACGGGGCGGCGTGTAGAGATTCACCGTTTCGAGTGGCTCGTCGCCGTCGTTCTCGATACCGTGGCGCTCGCCGGCCTCGATCAGCAGGAGGTCGCCGGCCTCGATCCGGTGGGACTCCTCGTCGACCGTGGCGACGCCGGTCCCCGAGACGACGTAGCACCACTGGTCGCTGTCGGCGTGATAGTTCTCCGGGCCGCCGACTGCCCGGCCGGGTTCGACGGTCATCTCGGCGGCCTGTGCCTCGTCGGTCTCCATGACGACCGAAAAGTAGCGGTCGAAATCGAGGTGCGTCTGTCGCATGAGCGGCGGTTCGACGCGCTGGGCCGAATCGGTTTCGTCGCCTTCAGGGCGAGGCTGATCTTCGAGACGAGCCTGAACCAACCTCCTGATTCTTGATTGCCTCATCACTGTTGTCCTTTACTAATTATCAAGAATTCTCGCATCATCACGACCGCTCCTTTGGATTAT